>JAGQSS010000148.1 GCA_020439405.1 Ilumatobacter sp.
GATGCCGGCGGCTGCGGCGGCGTCGAGGCCGTCCCGGAACGGGAAGAACGCATCGCTGGCGCACACCCCGCCCTCGGCACGGCCGGCCGAACGATCGGCCGCGATCCGGGCCGAATCGAGCCGGTTCTGCTGACCGGCGCCGATGCCGAACGCCTGTCGGTCCTTCACGTAGACGATGGCGTTGCTGGTGACGGCGGCGCACACGCCCCACGCGAACACGAGGTCGTCCCATTGCTCGTCGGTCGGCTGCGTCTCGGTGACGACCTGCCACGACGACCGGTCGAGCGAGACCGGATCGGGCTGCTGCACGATGAAGCCGCCGTCGAGCGGCTTCAGGTCGAACGGCCACTCGGCGGGTGATTCGGCGGTGATCACGCGCATGTTCTTCTTGGCGAGCAGCGTCTCGAGGGCGTCGTCGTCGTAGCCCGGGGCGACGACCACCTCGGTGAACACCTTCGACAACGGCTCGGCCATCGCCTGGGTGACGGTGCGGTTGACGGCGACGATGCCGCCGAACGCGCTGACGGGGTCGCAGGCGTTCGCCTTGACGTAGGCGTCGGCGATGAGATCGTCGCCATCGGTGCCGATCGCCACTCCGCACGGGTTGGCGTGCTTCACGACGACGCAGGCCGGGTCGTCGTAGCGGTGCACCAGGCGCCAGGCCGCCTCGGTGTCGTAGAGGTTCAGGTAGCTGAGCGCCTTGCCGCCGTGCTGGGTCATGGTGTCCCACCAGCTGGTGGCACCACTGAAGCGGTAGCGCGCACCCTGCTGGTGCGGGTTCTCGCCGTAGCGGAGCACCTCGGCGCGCTCGAGGGCGATGTGGACCGTCGTCGGCAGCGGCTCGGGTTCGTCGGCGGACTGATCGAACCAGGTCACGATCGCCGCGTCGTACGCGGCCGTGTGGGCGAACGCGTCGCGTGCGAGGCGACGTCGCGTTGCCAGGGTGATCTCGCCGTTGGCGCGGATGTCGTCGACGACGGTGTCGTAGTCGGACGGGTCGACGACGATCGCGACGTGCGCGTGGTTCTTCGCGGCGGCGCGGACCAGGGCGGGGCCGCCGATGTCGATCATCTCGACGGCACTCCCCGATCCGTGCTCGAAGGCCGCGTCGCTCCCGAACGGGTACAGGTTGGCGACGACCAGCGAGATCGGCTCGATGCCGTACTCGTCCATGTCGGCCTGGTGCTGTTCGTTGGTCGGATCGGCGAGGATGCCGCCGTGCACCTTCGGGTGGAGGGTGACGACCCGGTGGTCGAGGATCGCCGGCACGCCGGTCAGGTCGGCGACGTCGGTCACCGGCACCCCGGTGGCGGCGATCGCCTTGGCCGTTCCCCCGCTCGAGACCAGGCTCCAGCCGAGGCCGTGGAGGGCGGCGGCGAGGTCGGTTACGCCGGTCTTGTCGTACACGGAGAGCAATGCGGTCGGCACGTCCGTCGACCGTAGCGAAGGTGCCACGCTGCACCCTCGCCGCCGAACGAAATGTCAGCCGGGCCGAGGCGCCTCGTCCGCATCGAACGTCTAAATCACGGGCGTGCTCGGTCACCGTGAGTAGTGTCGGTCGCTGGGAAAGTCACGACGGACACTTGGAGGTTCCTATGGATTTCAGCAAGTTCAAGACGAACGATTGGCTGATCATCGGCGGCGGAGCCGGCATGCTGATCTTCGGTCTCGCGCTCGATTGGGCGAAGATCGAACAGTTCGGTTTTTCGGCCAGTGATGGCAACGCATTCGACTGGTTCCGCGGGTGGTTCTCGTGGCTCCTCGTGATCGGCGCTGCCGTCGTCACCGTGTTGCGGGTGCTCGGCAAGCTCGACGACAAGCTGCCCTGGCCGATCATCCTGGTGGGCGCCACCGGCCTCGCGAGCCTGTTGATGCTGTTCCTCATCATCACCGGCCCCGACAAGGAGGGCATCGACCTCGGGCGTGGCATCGGGCTGTGGCTCTCGGCGATCTCGACGTTCGTGGCGACGGCCGGTGCGGTGATGAGCTTCACCGCTGCCGGCGGCGACCTGAAGGATCTGACCGACCCCAACAAGTTGAAGGCGGCCTTCGGCGGCGACGACGCCGACGGTGGTAGCACCGGCGGGAGCGAGATGCCCCCGCCGCCCCCGCCTGCCTGACCCCGGAAACGACGAAGGCGGCTCCACCCCGAGGGGAGGAGCCGCCTTTCGACGTTCTCGGGTCGGACGCTGTTACAGCGCGTCGACGATCTCGGCCATCAGCTCGCCCGCCTCGGTCGGGTTCTGCCCCACCTTGACGCCGGCGGCGGCCAGGGCGTCCATCTTGCCCTGGGCGGTGCCCTTGCCGCCGGAGACGATGGCGCCGGCGTGGCCCATCTTCTTGCCCGGGGGCGCCGTGACGCCGGCGATGTAGGCCGACATCGGCTTGGTGACGTTGGCCTGGATGAACTCGGCCGCCTCTTCCTCGGCCGAGCCGCCGATCTCACCGATCATCATGATCGCGTGGGTCTCGGGGTCGGCCTCGAACTCGCCCAGGCAGTCGATGAAGTTCGTGCCAGGCACCGGGTCGCCGCCGATGCCGACACACGTCGACACACCGATGCCCTTCTGCTTCAGCTCGTACAGCGCCTGGTACGTGAGCGTGCCGGAGCGGCTCACGATGCCGACGTTCGGGCCGTCGGCCGACGGCAGATGCGCGATCTCACCGGCGGTGATGCCGATGTTGCACTTGCCGGGGCTGATGATGCCGGGGCAGTTGGGGCCGAGCAGTCGGGTGTTCGGGAAGTCGCGGACGAGGGTGTTGTAGACCTTCGCCTCGTCCTGGGCCGGGATGCCCTCGGTGATGCAGACGATGAACTCGATGCCCGCCTTCGCGGCATCGAGGATGGCGCCGGCGGCGAACTTCGGCGGGACGACGACGAACGACGCCGTCGCCCCGGTCGCGGCGATCGCGTCCTCGACGGTGTCGTAGACGGGGATGCCGTCGACGTCCTGGCCCGCCTTGCCGGGCGTGACGCCGGCGACGATCTGGGTGCCGTAGTCGCGGTTCCGGAGGCCGTGGTACTTGCCCTGGCCGCCGGTCAGGCCCTGCACGAGGACCTTGGTGTTCTCGTTGACGAAAATGGCCATGGGGGATCAGGCTCCTGCGGCCAGCGCGACCGCGGCTCGGGCGGCGTCGAGCATCGTCGGCTCGCTCCGCAGCTTGTCTTCCGGGATACCGGCGTCGGCCAGGATCTGACGACCCTCCTCGGCGTTGGTGCCGTCGAGGCGGATCACGATCGGGGCCCGCAGGTCCACCCGGCTCATCGCTTCGACGATGCCCTTGGCGACTTCCTCGCCGCGGGTGATGCCACCGAAGATGTTGATGAAGATCGACTTCACGTTCTCGTCGAAGTTGATGACCTCGAGCGCACCCGCCATCACGTCGGCGTTGGCGCCGCCGCCGATGTCGAGGAAGTTCGCAGCCGAACCACCGACCTGGTTGACGACGTCGAGGGTCGACATGGCCAGACCGGCGCCGTTGGCGATGATGCCCACGGTGCCGTCGAGACCGATGTACTGGAGGTCCTTCTCGGCCGCCATCTTCTCGCGGTCGTCCATCTCGGTGAGACCCTTGAAGTCCTCCCATTCGGGATGGCGGAACTCGGCGTTGCCGTCGAGGGTCACCTTCGCGTCGAGCGCGTGCACCTCGCCGGTCGGCTTCAGGATCAGCGGGTTGATCTCGGCGAGATCGCAGTCGCCCTCGGTGAAGCAGGCGTACAGCTTCACGAGGATGTCGGCCGCGCCGTCGAGGGCACGCTCGGGCAACTTGGCGTCGACCGCGGCCTGGCGGGCCGTCGCGAGGTCGAGCCCGTCGACCGGGTCGATGTGCAGCTTGACGATCGCGTCGGGGTTCGACTCGGCGACGGCTTCGATCTCGACGCCACCCTCGGCCGAGAGCATCAGCAGGTGCTTCTTGGCCGCACGGTCGAGTGTGAAGCTGGCGTAGTACTCCTCGTCGATGTCGGAGGCGTGCTCCACCCACAGACGACGGACCGTGTGGCCCTTGATGTCCATGCCGAGGATGTTGCCGGCGTGCTCACGCACCTCGTCCGCGTTGTCGGCGAGCTTGATGCCGCCGGCCTTGCCGCGTCCGCCGACCTGCACCTGCGCCTTGACGACGACGGGATACCCGGCGTCCTCGGCGGCGGTGACGGCCTCGTCGACGGTGTCGGCCGGTGCACCCGGGCTCACCGGGATGCCGAAGCGGGCGAAGTATTGCTTGCCCTGATACTCGAACAAGTCCACGTTGGGTCGGTCCCTTCTGGTCGTTGGGGGTCTGGGTGGGTCAGCCGGCGGCCACGCGGCCGTCGAGCGCCGATTCGAGCCACGAGCTGATCGCGCGCAGCGACGCACCGGGCTGGAAGATCTCGGCGATGCCCTGCTCCTTGAGGATGCGCACGTCGGCGTCGGGGATGACCCCGCCGCCGAACACCAGGACGTCGTCGAGGTCGCGTGCGGCGAGCTCGGCGACGACGCGCGGGAACAGCGTCAGGTGTGCCCCCGACAGCAGCGACAGACCGACCGCGTCGGCGTCTTCCTGCAGCGCTGTCTCGGCGATCTGCTCGGGCGTCTGGTGCAGCCCGGTGTAGATGACCTCGAAACCGTGGTCTCGGAGGGCTCGGGTGATCGTCTTCGCGCCGCGGTCGTGCCCGTCGAGTCCGGGCTTGGCGACGACGACGCGATAAGTGCGCTCCACGAGTCAGGCACCCTATTCGCTCGGCGGCGACGACGCCCAACCGACCGGTCCGGTTCGACGGCGTCCACGGCAGACTGGCGGGGTGCCACTCCCAGAACTGCGCTCGCCGATCGCCCGAGCGGTCGCCCCGGTGCTCGCCGGGATCGGTGTCCTCGCGCTGATCGGCGTCTTCCTCTGGGGCATGGCGGCGTGGATCTCGCGGGGCGGCGCCGATGCCACCGAACGGATTGCTCCGTCCGAGCTCACCGTCGGCCCGGTCGAATCGCTCGCCGAGACGGTCGAGGAGAGCGGCCCGCTGTTCTTCCCCGAGTTGGGCACCGCCATCGGGACACGATCGATCGTCGTCGACCACACCGGCACCATCGCCGCCGACGGGTGGCGCGTCTACTGGGCGTACCCCGCCGACCGCCCGGCCACGTGCGTGGTCGAGCAGATCGTCGGCACGCGGTCGTTCGTCGACTGCGACGGCCGCGAGATCGACGTCGCCGAGCTGTCGCCCCCCGACGCCGGGGTGTTCCCGCGCGTCGACGGTCGAGAGACGCTCGTGATCGACCTGCGCGGCGCGACCACGACCGACGGCTGATCCGCGCGGGCACTTCGACCCTCGACAACCCTCGCCACCGGGCGCACCATCGGGAACGATGACGGCCGCGCACGCGGCCCCGACAACGAGGGAGATGCGATGGTGACGTCCACCCGGCACATCCGCAATGTCGTACTGGTCGGCCAGTCCGGCGTCGGCAAGACGACGCTGGCCGAGGCCCTGCTCCACCGAGCCGGCGTCACGAACCGTCACGGTTCGGTCGACGACGGCACGACGGCGCTCGATCGCGACCCGGAGTCGATCGGACGCGGGTCGAGCGTGTCGCTCGCCGTCGCGTCGTTCGACTGGCAGGCGCCGGACGGTGAGACGTACCGGATCAACCTGCTCGACTCACCGGGCCACCCCGACTTCGTCGGTGACGCCGAGGCCGCGCTCGCGGTCGCCGATCTGGCCGTGCTCGTGGTGAGCGCGGCCGACGGTGTCGAGGTGGGCACCGAGACGGCCTGGCGGGCGTGCGCCGAACGCGACCTGCCGGTGTTCGTCTTCGTGACGCGCGAGGACCGGCCACGCGCCGATTTCGAACACGTCGTGGCCGACCTGACCGCTGCGTTCGGCGACGGGTTCACGATGCTCGAACTCCCGCTCGGCGAGGCCGAGGCATTCCACGGCGTCGCCGACGTCCTCGACGAGCGAGCGCTCGAGTACGACGCGTCCGGGCACCATCACGTCGAGCCGTTGCCCGATTCGATCGTCCGCCACGAACACGAGGTCCACGAGCACGTCGTCGAGGAGATCGTCAGCGGCGACGACGACCAGCTCGAGCGGTATCTCGACGGCGACGAGCCGACCGGCCGCGACCTCGAACGCACGCTGGCCGCCGAAGTCGTCGGGCGCCAGGCGTTCCCGGTCCTGGTCGGTTCGGGCACGACGGCGATCGGCGTCGACCGGCTCGCCGACTACGTGTGCGAGGTCGGCCCGTCACCGGCCGACCGGGCGACGATCGCCAAGGACGGCGAGTCGATGATCGAGCTCAAGGCCGACCCCGACGTCGAACCGGTCGCGGTCGTCTTCAAGACGGTGTCCGATCAGTACGTCGGACGGGTCTCACTGTTCCGGGTCGTGGCCGGCACCGTCCGCGCCGACGCGACGCTGATCGACACGGCGACGGGTTCGACGGTGCGACTCCACGCGCCGTTCACGCTCGTCGGCGACCGGCACACGCCGGTCGACACGTTGGTCGCGGGACAGATCGGTGCCGTCGCCAAGCTCGACGTCGCCACCGGCGCGACCCTCGCGTCGTCCGATTCGTTGTCGGTTCCCACACCCACGCCACCGTCGGCCCACCTCGCGGTGGCACTCGTCCCGGCGACCCAGTCCGACGACGACCGGCTGCCCGACGCCCTCCAGAAGCTCGTCCAGGAAGACCCGTCGCTCGTGGTCGAACACGACGCGCTGTCGCGTCGCACGGTGCTCCGGGGTGTCGGCGACACCCACCTCGCCGTGGCGCTCGCTCGGCTGTCCGGACGCTACGACATCGACGTGTCGACCGAGCCCGTGCGCGTGCCGTATCGCCGCACGATCACCCGCGTCGCGACGGCCGAAGGGCGCGTGAAGAAGCAGTCGGGTGGTCACGGCCAGTTCGCCGTCGTGTCGCTCCGTGTCGAGCCGCTCGCCCGCGGCGCAGGGATCGAGTTCGTCGACGAGGTCGTCGGCGGCGCGATCCCGAAGCAGTTCGTCCAGGCGACCGAGGCCGGGGTCGTCGACGCCTTGTCGGTCGGCGGACCGCTCGGCGTCCCCGTCGTCGACGTCCGGGTCGTGTGCGTCGACGGCAAGACGCACTCGGTCGACTCGTCCGACATGGCATTCCGGACCGCGGCGGCACACGGGGTGCTCGAGGCGATCGAGTCGGCGAGCGCGGTCGTGCTCGAGCCGATCGCACGACTCGAGGCGACCGTTCCGGTCGAGACCCAGGGCGACGTGCTGGGTGATCTGGGCGCCCGACGGGGCCGGATCGTCGACAGTCGGATCCAGGGCGATCGCCAGACGATCACGGCCGACGTGCCGCTCGCCGAGATCCAGCGGTATTCCATGGAGCTGAGGTCGCTGACCGGCGGCCGTGGCAGCTTCACGCTCGGCGCGATCCACCACGACGTCCTCCCCGATCACCTCGCCGACGAGGTCCTCGACCAGTACCGGGTGTGACACCCTCACCCGAACACCGGCCCGAGGATCCGTCGAGGGCCGCGTTCTAAGCTCGGCACCGACGGGGTCCGTCCCGTCGACGACCACCCGATGAGTACGCCAGACCGATCACCGATCCCCTTCCGCTTCGAGCCGCCGCGCTCGCCGCCGTGGACACTGCTGCGGCCGCGGCTCATCTCGGCGCTCGCCGATCGGTTCGAGGTCCGGGTCGTGACCGTCACGGGCGGTGGCGGATTCGGCAAGTCGACACTGCTCGCGCACGCGATCGCCGAGAACGCGCTCAGCCCGACCGGACGTGACGTGTGGCTCCGGGTGATCGAGCACGATCGCGACCCCGACCACCTGCTGTCGGGCATCTATCGGGCGCTCACCGATCCGGCCGCCGAACCGCCCGCCGCCATCCGGCTCGACGATGTGATCGACGCCGCGTGGGCGCTCGCACCCGAGCGCGTCGCGCTGCTCCTCGACGACGTCCATCGCATCGCCCCCGAGGCGCCGGCCTGGTCGACGATCTCGCAGTTGATCGAGCGGTGCCCGACCAATGTGTCGATCGTGCTGGCCGGCCGCACCAGGCCGCCGGTCGCGTTGGCGCATCTCCG
>JAGQSS010000149.1 GCA_020439405.1 Ilumatobacter sp.
GTGGGCGTACGAGGAATCGAACCTCGGACCTCCACCGTGTCATGGTGGCGCTCTAACCAACTGAGCCATACGCCCGTAGCGGATGGGTACGTTACCAGCGCCGACCGGCAGGTCACACCCCGTTCCGGCGAGATCCGAGTCCGGGCGCGCGACAGCGCCACCGGGGTGACGCTTCGGCTGATCGGGCGGCGTGGCCGCTACCTGGGTGCCGGGTCGGGCCAGCTGACGACGAGCCAGCCCCAGTCGACCGGCCCCATCAACGGTGGCCGGTAGCCACCATCGGGCACCTCGACCCGGATCGGCGGTCTCGGCACCCCGCAAGGTTCGAGTCGTCGACCGTGTTCGTCGGTGAACACCAGCCCATCCGGCTCGTCGGCATTGCCGGTGATACCGAGCCGGCCCTGGTGGTGCATCCGGTGATGCTTCGGGCACAACGCGACCAGGTTCCAGGTGTCGGTCGGGCCACCGTCGATCCAGTGGATGATGTGGTGGATCTCGATGATGCGGGCGTGATCGCAACCCGGCACCCGACAACCACCGTCACGTCGCATCACCGCCCGGCGCGTGCGCTGAGGAACGATGTGCTGCGATCGACCGAGGTTGAACGGCACGCCGTCGCGCTCCCAGACCGGTTGGATGATGCCGTCGCAGCAGACCTTGTCGCGCACCGAGTCGGGCATGCGGATCCCCGTCGACTCGGTGGCCTCGCCCGACGCTGCGTCGAGATGGAGCCAGACCTTGTTGCGGTCGCGCCGGAGCGGCGAATCGATACCGTCGCCGTACCGCTCGAACACCTCGCGCAGACAGTCGGCCTGGCTGATCTCGCGCTGCCCACGCGCCCACAGTTCCTCGCGGGCGTTGAGCAACGCCGCCTCGATCGACAGGCCGGTGTCGAGGTCGAACTCCCCACGGATCTGCCAGCGCTGGTCGTCGGTGACGCCGACGGTCAACCGGTCGGCGGCGCCCGCGGCGGCGCCCTTCGCACCTGACTCGTCCACGGCGCCCACCTCGTCGCTCCCCGTCTCACCGGAGCCGTAGCGCATCTTGATCGACTTACGGATGCGGGACGGCGTCGCCACCAGACCCCAGTCGTCGAGATGGCCGTCGGCAGACGGCGGTGCCTTCACGATCTCGGCCGTCTGCTCGAGCGACAACTTGCCGGCGTCGAACAGCTGCATGGTCGACGGGAACAAATGACGCCGCTCGGCGACTGCCACGATCGTCTCGGCCCGGCCCCGGGTGAGGCCGGCCTGGTAGACGAGCCATTGGACCGGCGAGGTGCCCGACCAGGAGCTCCGCTCGACCGCTTCGACCACCTGGCGGGTCAACGCTGCATGCGCCAGATTCAGCGCGCCGGCCGCCTCGGCGACCTGGGCATCGGATTCGCTCATCTCGGCGAAGGTGGCGACCATGGGAGTATGGTACTGGTGTTCGATTACTGTATCTACACCCCAGTTCATAGGTATTGTCGATACTTTGTGTGCACGCATCTGGACGACCGATGGAGCAGCCCTGCACGCCGGTCGGGCAGACTGTCGCGGTGGTGGATCTCGTCGATCTGACGGCCGTCCGGGCCGACCCCGAACTCACCGGCGACGAGGCGCGAGCGGTGTCGCAGGCGATCGATCGGTCGTGTCGCGAACTCGGGTTCTTCCGGCTGACCGGGCACGGGATCGACCCGTCGCTGATCGATCGACTGACGACCGAGTCGCAGGCGTTCTTCGACCGACCCGACGACCTGAAGGCCGAGATCGCCATGACGACTGCCGGTGCGGCGTGGCGCGGCTGGTTCCCGGTCCGGGGCGAGATCACCTCGGGGCGACCCGACCGCAAGGAGGGGTTGTACGTCGGCGAGGAGCACCCGGCCGACGATCCACGGGTGGTCGCCGGCACTCCCCTACACGGTGCGAACCGCTTCCCCGACGGTCCACTCGGGCCCGCGGTGCTCGAGTACCTCGCTGCGATCCGGCCGGTCGCCGACCTCGTGATGCGGGCGATCGCCGTCGGGCTCGGGCTACCGGCGCGGTGGTTCGAGGAGCACCTCACCACGGAGCCGACCCAACTGTTCCGGGTCTTTCACTACCCCGCCCTGCCCGACAACGACTCGTCGGACGAGTACGGCGTCGGGACACACACCGACTACGGGCTGCTCACCTTGCTGTTGCAGGACGACCGGGGTGGGCTCGAGGTGCGGCGGCCGAGCGGGGACTGGATCGACGTGCCGGCCGAGCCGGGCGTGCTGGTCTGCAACCTCGGCGACATGCTCGACCGTCTGACCGAGGGGCGGTACCGGTCGACGCCGCACCGCGTGCGGAACACGAGCGGGCGGAGCCGACTGTCGTTCCCGTACTTCTTCGACCCGTCGTGGGAGGCGGAGGTGGTGGCGCTCCCGCTCGACGGGACGCCACCGGCCGACGACGCGGCGCGGCGGTGGGACGGGACGAGCGTGCACGCGTGGACGGGGACGTACGGGGACTACCTGACGACGAAGGTCGCGCGGGTGTTCCCGGAGTTGTTCGCCGCGGTTCGTGACGGGGTCGGGTGATCTTCGGGCACGTCGACTCCGTCGCCGTGCCCTGCGACACCCGACCCCTGGGTTCGCGCACCTGTCCCGGGTCAGGTGATCACCGGTAACGGCTCGTTCCTCGCCGTCACCATTGACACCTGACCCGACACGCCCTCGTTCCTCGCCGTCACCTTTGACACCTGACCCGTCAGGTCTTGAGGCGGGTGGCGAGTTCGTTTTGCATGAGGCGGCCGGCTCTCGTGAGGGTCCAGCGGTCGCCGGTGCGTTCGACGAGGCCCGGGAACTGGTCGCCGTCGAGGGCATCCAGCGGCACGCCGGGGCGCAGGCGGAGCAGCAGCTCCAGCCGTTCGAACTCGCGGGTCGCCTCGTCGAGGGTCTCGCCCGCGGCCTCGGTCGACTCACCCGCAGCGACCAGATCGATGTAGCGGTCGGGGGTCCGCACATTCCACCAGCGGCGACCCGACTCGTGGGAGTGGGCGGCACACCCGAACCCCCGGTAGTTCTCCTGGCGCCAATAGATCATGTTGTGCTCGCACTCGTGACCCGGCATCGCCCAGTTCGAGAACTCGTAGTTCTCCAGCCCGGCGGCCGTCAGCCCCTCGTCGACCACCTCGTACTTGTCGGCCTGGTCGTCGTCGTCCGGATGCCGCGCCGTGTCGGCCGCCAGCGGTGTGCCAGGCTCGACCGTCAACCCGTACGCCGACACGTGCGGCGGCGCCAACGCCACGACCGCGTCGACCGTCCGCTTCCAGTCGTCGACCGACTCCCCCGCCGCCCCATAGATGATGTCGAGATTGAAGGTCGGGAGCCCGACCTCACGGATGGCGGCGACCGCCCGCTCGACGTTGCGTTGGTCGTGCCGGCGTCCCAACGTGCCGAGCACGTGCGACGCCATCGACTGCACGCCCACACTCACCCGGTTCACCCCGTGCTCGACGAGGGCGCGCAACAACTCGACGGTCACATCGTCGGGATTGCACTCGACCGTCACCTCGGCGCCGTCGATCTTCGGGATCGCGTCGATGACGGCACCCAGCTCGTGCGGCGGCACCATCGACGGTGTGCCACCGCCCACGAACACCGTCGTGGCGACGGGCATCCCGTCGGCGACCGCGCGCCCGATGTCGACCTGCAGTGCCTCCAGGTACGCGGTCGTCAGGTGATGGCGATCGGTCCACGTCGCGAACGCGCAGTAGTCGCACTTCGACGCGCAGAACGGGATGTGGACGTACACCCCGAACGGTTGCTGATCGGCCGACATGTCGGCCAGTGAACCAGGGCCCGGGTCAGTTCGGGCGGAAGACGAGGTCGAGCGCCTCGAGGCGGAGCGCCACCTGATCGACCGGGATGTCGAGCATGGCGGCGATGGCCCGCTTGTCGTCGGCGCGGATGGTGAGCACCCGACCGTTGAAGTCCTGGCGCTGGACCTGGATCATCCGCATGAACCGGGTGAGCATCTCGAACGGGGCACCCGACAGCTGGCTCAGCTTCAAGATGTCGATCGCCAGCTTCGGGCGCGGGCCCGTGCCCTCCTCGTTGCCGCCCGGCTCACGATCGTTGCGCGGCAGCAACTGGTCGACCGGCACCCGGTAGAACTGGGCGAGGCGGTCGAGGCGCGGCAGCGACAAGGCTCGCTCGCCACGCTCGTAGGCGCCGAGCACCGACGCCTTGAACTCCTGCTCGGACTGGGCTTCGACGTCGTGCAGCGACAGGCGCTTCTGCTTCCGGATCGCGCGCAAGCGCTCTCCGACCTGCACGCTGTAGCCGGCGTCGTCGTTCTCTTCGACTGCGTCCATCGGTCTCCCTCGGATGGTGTGTGGTCGGGCGGACACGCTACCACCTTGACATCGCTGCGTGGCAATGCCGCCGCGGAGACCACCCGTTGCCGCCCATCGCCACCACTCAGCGTAGTTGCAGGCGGACGGCGGCCGCTAGTGCCGCTGTCTCCACCCGGAGCACGGTCGACCCCAGAGACACCCGATCGCGGGACGCCGCCAGCTCGGCGGGCGACCATCCGCCCTCCGGCCCGATCGCCACCGACAGATCGCCATCGCCCAACGGCCGACCGCCCGGCTCGGCCACCACGTAGTCGCCCAAGACCTCGACGGCCTCGACCGGCCCCTCGATCGACGGCATCCACACGCCCCGGCTCTGCTGCAGCGCCTCGGCCATCACTTTCCCCAACTTGGCCAGGTGCTTCGTCGCCCGCTCCTGATCCCAGCGCACCACGCTCCGCTCGGCGTGCAACAGCACGATCGAGTCGACGCCCAGCTCCGTCAGCTTCTGCACGATCCACTCGGGTCGGTCCCGCTTCGGCACCGCCACCGCGACCCGCACCGCCCGCTGCGCCGGATCCTCGAACCGCGGCTCGCCATCGGCCTCCAGCACCTGGCCGACCGCACGACAGACCCGCCATCCGCCGAACCCGTCGGTCACGGTGACGATCTCGCCGTCCCGCACCCGCAGCACACGGAACACGTGATGGACAGCGTCGTCGTCGAGCTCGACGAACTCGACGTCGTCGACCACCACGTGCGCACTCGACGACCGGAGCACCTCCAGGTCGTCGGGCGTCACGAGAACGCCGACTTGATCTTCGAGAACAGGCCGCCCGAGAACTCGCCGACCTCTTCGCCGCGACCCGCGGCGTACGACTCGAGCAGCTTGCGCTCGTCGCCGCTCAACTTGGTGGGCACCTCGACCCGAACGATCACCCTCAGATCGCCCCGACCGCGACCCTGCAACCGCGGCACCCCGCGGTGGCGCAGCACGAACTCGTGGCCCGGCTGGGTGCCCGGCGGCACGATCAGGTCCTCGTCGCCGTCGAGCGTCGGCAGCAGCACCTTGGTACCGAGCGACGCCTGTGCGATCGACACGGCCACCTCGGTGACCAGATCGTCGTCGACGCGCCGGTACCGGTCGTGTGCCCGCACCCGCAGATGCACGTACAGATCGCCCGGCGATCCGCCACGCGGCCCGGCCGCACCCCGCCGCGTCAGCCGCAACGTCGACCCGTCGATTACGCCGGCGGGCACGTCGACGTTGTACGTCTTGTCGACCGTCACCCGGCCCTCGCCCCGGCACGTCGTGCACGGCGTCGTGATGACCTCGCCCATGCCGCCGCACCGCGGACACGGGCTCGACGAGACCATCTGCCCCAACACGCTCTGGCGAACCCGGCGCACCTGGCCCGCACCGTCGCACTCGACGCACGTCACCGGCTTCGTGCCTTCACCTGCGCCGCTCCCGTCGCACGTGTCGCACCGCTGGGGCAGTTTCAGCTCGACCGGGATCTGCGCACCGAACACGGCCTGCTCGAAGTCGATCGTGACGACGACCTCCATGTCCTGGCCCCGCGGCGGACCCGAGGGACCCCGACGGCCACCACCGAACGGGCTGCCGCCCTGCCCGCCGAAGAAGGCCTCGAAGATGTCGCCGAGGCCGCCCCCGCCGAACATGTCGTCGAAGTTCTGGCCCCCGGCACCGCCGACGCCCTGCTCGCCGAACCGGTCGTACCGGGCCCGCTGGTCGTCGTCGGACAGCACGGTGTACGCCTTCGACAACTCCTTGAACTTCTCGGCGGCGTCCGGGTCGTCCGGGTTCGCGTCGGGGTGCAGGTCGCGTGCCCGCTTGCGGTACGCCTTCTTGATCTCGTCGGCCGTCGCCGTACGCGACACGCCCAACAACTCGTAGTAATCGGCAGCCATCAGCTGTCTCCCAACCTTCGCCCCAGCTGATCGCTCACGATGTCGACCGTCGCCAGGGCTTGCGGATAATTCATGCGCGTCGGTCCGAGCACTCCCACGGACCCGACGTGCTCGCCGTCGACCACGACGGGCGCGACCACGACCGAGCACGCCGACAGCGGCTCGACCCCGTGTTCGACGCCGATCGCGACCGACATCCCCCTGTCGACGATGTCGCGCACCAGCGACACCACCACGAACTGCTGCTCGAGCGTGTGCAGCACCTGCCGCACGACCTCGACCGCGTCGAACGCCTCGGCCATCGTCGACACCCCGCCCACGTAGGCGGGCTCGTCGTCGTTGCCGTGGCCGGCCATCACGTCGAGCGCGAGCCGGCACAGCTCATCGGTCGATGCGTCGCCCGTGTCGGGGACCCCAGCCCCCACGAGCACCTGGTCGGCCAGATGGGTCGTGAGGTGCACGCTCGCTGCGGCCAGCGCGGCGTCGCTCACCTCGTCACCGATCTCGATGACCTCGTTGTCGACGCTCCCGTTCGCGAACACCAGCACCACCGTCGCGGCCGTGCTCGACAGCCGGATGATCTGGGCACTCCGGATCGGCACCTCGGCCGCCTTCGGACCCACCACCACCGCTGCGTTGCGCGTCAGCTGGGTGAGCAGGTCGGAGGTGTGGTGCAGCATCTCCTCGAGCCGGCCGTGCGCCGCCGAGAAGAACTCGCCCACCTGCCGCGTCGTCAGGGCATCGGCCTGACCGGGACGGCCCAGGTGATCGACGAAGAAGCGATAGCCCTTGTCGGTCGGGACCCGCCCGGCCGAGGTGTGCGGCTGGACCAGGAACCCCTCCTGCTCGAGCACCGCCATCTCGTTGCGAACCGTCGCCGACGACACACCGACCCCCGGTGCGCGGGCGATGTGGGAGGACCCGACCGGCTGTGCGGTCGCAATGTACTCCTGCACCACGGCGCTGAGAATGGCGGCCTTGCGATCGTCCAACATCTTGGCAGTCGATGTTACCGAGTGCTAACGCCTCGTACCGACACCGCCACGCCCCCGATCGGCGACCACCCCACGACCCGAATCGATCGCCCGCACCCGGTCCGACGCCGTCCATACTGGTGACCGCTATGGCAGCCGACACCGACCCGACCCCGGACGCGTCCGACGAACGCACCGACTTCGTGCGCGAGCGAGTGCAACACGACCTCGCCACCGACCGGTTCGGCGGCCGGGTCCAGACCCGGTTCCCACCCGAACCGAACGGCTACCTCCACATCGGCCACGCCAAGGCGATCCACCTCGACTTCGAACTCGCCCGCGAGTTCGGGGGCACCTGCATCCTCCGCTTCGACGACACGAACCCCGACACCGAGGACACCTCCTTCGTCGAGGGCATCATCGCCGACCTCAACTGGCTCGGCTACGAACCCGACGACGTCGTCTACGCGAGCGACTACTTCGAGCAGCTCTACGAGTGGGCCGAACTCCTGGTCCACGACGGCAAGGCCTACGTCGACGACCAAGACCTCGAAACCATCCGCGCCCAGCGCGGCGGCTACGGCAAGCCCGGCATCGAGTCGCCCTGCCGCGACCGCTCCGTCGAGGAAAACCTCGATCTCCTCCGCCGCATGCGTGCGGGCGAGTTCGACGACGGCTCCATGGTCCTGCGCGCCAAGATCGACATGCAGCACGAGAACATGCAGCTGCGCGATCCCGTCATGTACCGCATCCGCCGCGGTCACCACCACCGCACCGGCGACAGCTGGGTCATCTACCCCAC
>JAGQSS010000014.1:0-21592 GCA_020439405.1 Ilumatobacter sp.
GCCGCAACCGCCGTGAAAGGGGGTCGATGTACTCTATCGGCGGATTCGGCGGGCGACTTCGCGAGTTCTGCGGCCCGGATCGTGAGCCGCTCGACCACCCCACCGACGGCACGCGACCGGGCAGTTCGGGAGCGGTCGCCGATAGCGTCGACCAGGGATGGAGCAGCTGCGCGACGACCTCGACCGCCCCGGAGCCGACGACCGGACGGTCGCCCCGTTCCTCGCCGCCGCCCGTGGCGAACCGACCACGCACACGCCGGTCTGGTTCATGCGACAGGCGGGTCGTAGCCTCCCCGAGTACCGGGCCGTTCGCGGCGAGGGATCGATCCTCGACGCGATCAAACAGCCCGACCTCTCGGCCGAGATCACACTCCAACCGGTCCGCCGCTACGGCGTCGACGCCGCCGTCCTGTACAGCGACATCGTGGTGCCGGCCCACGCCGTCGGCTTCGGCATCGACGTCGAGCCGGGACGCGGCCCGGTGGCCGATCGACCGCTCCGCTCGCGAGCCGACCTCGATCGGCTCCGCCCGCTGTCGCCGGACGACGTCTCGTACGTGACCGACACGGTCGATCTCCTCGTCGACGAACTCCCGGCGTCGGTGCCGCTCCTGGCCTTCGCCGGGGCCCCCTTCACCGTCGGCAGCTACCTGATCGAGGGAGCGCCGAGCCGGACCTATCAGCACACCAAGGCGCTCATGGCGACCGACGAGATGTTGTGGCACGACGTGATGGACCGCTTGGCCTCGAGCGCCGTCGAGTTCATCAGCGCCCAGCTGACGCACGGTGCGGGCGCTTATCAGTTGTTCGACTCGTGGGCCGGCTCGCTGTCACGCGCCGACTACGACCGGTTCGTCCGCCCGCACTCGACGCGGGTCATCGGCGAACTCGCCGACCGTCACCCGGGGGTTCCGTCGATCCACTTCGGGATCGGCTGCGATCACCTGCTCGAATCGATGTACGCGTGCGGTGTGACGGTGATCGGCCTCGACTGGCGGACCCGCATCGCCGACGCCCGGCGGCGTCTCGGCACCGACACCGCGGTCCAGGGCAACCTCGACCCCGCGCTCGTCCTCGCCGGCACCGAGCCGGCACTCGCCGGGGCGGCCGCGGTCCTCGCCGACAACGCCGGCCACCCGGCCCACATCTTCAACCTCGGCCACGGGGTGCAACCCGATACCGACCCCGGCGTCCTCGAAGCCGTCACCGCCTACGTCCACGAGGCGACGGCCCGATGAGTGCGCGCACCGCCGTCGTGCTGATGGCCTACGGCACCCCGACCGACGTCGACCAGATCGAGGCCTACTACACCGACATCCGGCGCGGCCGACCTCCGACCCCCGAGCAGCTGGCCGACCTGACGGCCCGCTACGACGCGATCGGCGGGCTCAGCCCGCTCGCCGAGCGGACGGAGGCACAACGCCGCACGCTCGCCGAACAGCTCGAACGGCTCGCCCCCGGCGAGTACGAGGTGGCGATCGGCCTCAAGCACGCCGACCCGAAGATCGAGGCCACCGTCGACCGACTCGCCGCCGAGGGATACCGACGTGCGATCGGTCTGGTGCTGGCTCCGCACGACTCGGCCTACTCTGTCGGCCAGTACCTCGACCGACTCCGTGCCGCCGCCGAACCCCACGGCATGGCCGTCGGCGGCGTCCGCTCGTGGGCGACCGAGCCCGCGTTCGTCGAGTTCGTCGCCGACGACCTGCGGATGCGCCTCGACGCCGACCCGGCACCCACCCGGGTCGTGTTCACCGCGCACTCGCTCCCCGAACGCATCATCGCCGCCGGCGACGTGTACCCCGACGAACTCCGATCGACCGCGACGGCCGTCGCCGGACGACTCGGACTCACCGAGGGCGACGACTGGCAGATCGGCTGGCAGAGCGCGGGCCGCACGCCCGAGCCGTGGCTCGGGCCCGACATCCTCGAGGTACTCGACACACTGGCCGCCGATCCGTCCGTCGAACGCGTCATCGTGTCGGCCGTCGGGTTCGTCGCCGATCACCTCGAGGTGCTGTACGACCTCGACATCGAGGCAGCGCACCGCGCCGCCGAACTCGGCCTGTCGTTCGACCGGACGGCGTGCGTCAACGACGACGACGAGGTCATGGCGGCGTTGGCCGCACGGGTCCACGACGAGGCGAGTCGACTCGATGGCTGACCGCCGTGCGCTCGTCGTCGGCGGTGGCATCACCGGGCTGACGGCCGCGCTCGACCTCGTCGGCTCGTTCGACCACGTCGAGCTCCGAGAGTCCGACGACCGCACCGGCGGCAAGTTGCGGACCAGCGCGTTCGGCGGGGTCGACGACGTCGACGAGGGCGCCGACGCCTACCTGCTGCGGGCCCCGCACGCGAGCGAACTCGCCACTCGCGTCGGACTCACCGACATCGTGTCGCCCACCGGAGCGACGGCGTCGGTCTGGCACGACGGCCTCCACGACATCCCGGGCGGGCTCGTCCTCGGGGTGCCGTCGAAGATCCGTCCGTTCGCGACGTCGTCGTTGTTGTCGTGGCGCGGCAAGGCGCGAGCGGCGATCGAGCCGCTGCTCCCCGCCCGCGACCACGGCGATGCCCTCGGTGCGCTGGTGCGATATCGCTTCGGCGACGAGGTGCAGGATCGTCTCGTCGACGCCCTCGTCGGCAGCATCTACGCCGCCGACACCGACCGCTGGAGTCTGGCCTCGGTCCCCCAACTGGCCGCACTCGCCGAGAGCCACCGCAGCCTGCTGATGGCGGGTCGCCGACGACCGGCCCCACCGACGGCCGGCGGCCCGATCTTCGGCGCGCCGTCGACAGGCATGGGCGGTCTCGCCCGCGCCACGGCGGCCGCCGCCGTGCAGCTCGGCGTCGAGATCCGCACTGCGACGTCCGTCGCCGATGTCGTCCCCGACGCGGGCGGTTGGCGTGTCGACGGCGACCGATTCGATGCGGTGGTGCTCGCCACCCCTGCCGCCGCCACGGCGGCGATGCTGCACCGTGCCGCACCCGATGCGGCGACAGCCCTCGCTCGCATCGAGACCGCCGACGTGATCATGGTGCGGATGCTGGTCCCCGACTGGCCCGAGCGGCTCGGCGGACGCAGCGGCTACCTCGTGCCGAAGCCCGATCAACGCTTCGTCACGGCCGCGTCGTTCGCCTCGCAGAAGTGGGCGCACTGGCAGCCGACGAATGGCGACCAGCTGCTGCGCGTCTCGCTCGGACGCGACGGGCTGCCGGTGCTCCACCTCACCGACGACGAGGTCACCGACACGGTCACCGCCGAGGTCGGACGCCATCTCGACCTCGACCTCCAGCCGACGGAGTTGTCGATCACCCGTTGGGCGGGGGCGTTCCCGCAGTACCGCCCTCGGCACCACGACCTGGTGGCGACCGCCGAACGTGCGCTGCCGTCGGGCCTGGCGATCGCCGGTGCGAGCTATCACGGCATCGGTGTCCCCGCATGCGTCGTGTCGGCCCGGACGGCCGTCGCGACGGTCAAGCAATCGACCGGAACTGCCGATGGAAGTCTGACATGATGGACCACATGCCCCACCGGATCACGTCGCCGCGCTCGATGCTCGCGTTCGGCGCGTTGGCGCTGCTCTCCCTGAGCGCGTGCGGTGGCGACAGCGAGCCGAAGGCGGTGGCCGCCGAGACGACGTCGACCACGTCGACCACGACCACCACGGCGCCGACCACGACCACGACGGTCGCGCCGACCACGACCACCACCACGGCGCCGACGACCAGCACGACGACGTCGACCACCAGCACGACGACCTCGACCACGACCACCGTGGTGCACGAAGCGACCTTCTACGAGGAGCAGGAGACCGAGCCGATCGCTCCGCCGACCGACTCGTACGCGAGCGAGCCCGTGATCGCCCTCGGCCGCATCCAGATCCCGAAGATCGGCGTCGACTCGCAGATGTACGAGGGCATCCGGATGACGACGCTCGACTACGGGCCGGGGCACTGGCCGGGGAGCGCGATGCCGGGCCAGGCCGGCAACATCGTCGTCGGGGGTCACCGCACCAGCAAGCACCGGGTGTTCCGCAACGTCGACCAGCTCGTCGCCGGCGACCAGATCATCTTCAGCGACGCGAGCGGCACCTACACGTACGCCGTCCGCAAGGTCCAGATCGTCCAACCGACCGACGTCTGGATCATCAACCCCACGCCGACGCCGACCGCGACGCTGTTCGCGTGCCACCCGCCCGGGTCGACGGCGCAGCGGATCGTGGTCTTCGCCGATCTCGTCGGCTGATGACCGACCCCGTGTCGGGGCCGCCGTGGTGGCGGCAACCCCTGTTCTCGCTGTGCGGCGGCCTGCTCGTCGCGTTCTCGATGCCGCCCTGGGGTTGGTGGCCGCTCGCGTTCGCTGGCGTCGGCTTGTTCGGTTGGGCGGTCGGTGACAAACCGTCCCGACGACGCAGCGCACTCGCCGGGTTCGCGTTCGGCGTCGGCTGGATGTACCCGGCGATGGCGTGGATGTGGTTCCTCACGGTTCCCGGGTACCTCGTCGCCGCCGCCTGGTTCGCCGTCTACCACGCCGTTGCGGCGGCGATCGCGCCCCGTGGACGCTGGGCGCCGGTCGGGCGAGCGGCCGCACACACCCTCGCCGAGGCCCTCCGGTTCGTGTTCCCGTTCGGCGGGATCCCGCTCGCGTCGCTCGGCATCGCGCAGGCCGACGGGCCGTTCCTCGGATTGGCGCCGGTCGGCGGTGTCCTGCTGCTCACCTGGTTCGTGTTCCAGATCGGCTTCGCCCTCCCGTCGCTCGTCGCGATCGGGAGCAACACCGTCCGACAGCGGCACGAGTACGTCGACCCGATCGGGCTGGCCGCCGCCGGCGTCGCGCTGACGATCGCCCTCGTCGCCGTCGCGGCGCCGACCGGCAGCGATCGCGACGACGTCGAGCCGATCACCGTGGCCGCCGTCCAGGGCGGTGGCGAGCAGGGCACGACGGCGCTCGACGTGCCGAGCGCGCTCGTGACCGAGCGGCATCTCGAGGCCACACGCACCATCCAGCCGTCGGACGATCTCGATCTCGTCGTCTGGCCGGAGAACGGCATCGACGTCAACAACGAGCCGTTCGTCGGCAGCGACGAGTACGAACTCGTCGCGGCCGAGGCGGCCCGACTCGGCGTCCCGTTGTCGGTCGGGGTCACGATCGACTCCGAGTTCTCCGAGCATCCGGTCGACGACAGCTTCGTGAACGCGCAGGTGGTCGTGATGCCCGACGGTGAGGTGACGGGCTGGTACGAGAAGGTCCACATCGTCCCCTTCGGCGAGTACGTCCCGCTCCGCGGCATGTTGGAGGCGCTGGGCGCCCCGCTCGAGAACGTGGCATCCGACGCCACCGAGGGTCAGGGGCCGGCACTCCTCCCGGTCCCGTACGACGGCAGCGAGATCGACATCGGCGTGATGATCTCGTGGGAGGTGTTCTTCGGCGATCGTGGCCGGGCCGCCGACGATGGGGCGTTCCTGATCAACCCGACGAACGGCGCGAGCTACACCTGGACCATCCTGCAGACCCAGCAGGTGGCGTCGAGCCGCCTCCGTGCCGCCGAGACCGGGCGGTGGGTCGTGCAGGTCTCGCCGACCGGGTTCTCCGCGTTCGTCGCTCCGAACGGCGACGTGTTCGACCGCACCGACGTCGGCGAGCGGGCCGTGATCACCCGTGCCGTGCCGCTCCGCCAGGGCACCACGTGGTACTCGACCACCGGCGACTGGCCGGGGCGACTGCTCCCGCTGCTGGTCCTGCTCGGCTCGATCGTGCTCACGAACCGAGATCGACGGACAGTTCGAGCCAGCGGTCCTCCAGGCGACTGATCTCGGCCTGGACATCGGCCAGCTCGGCGCCGATCCGCCCGATGTCGTCGCGGTCGACGGTGGCCTCCAGGTCGGCGTGCAGGCGATCGGCGCGGCGCTGGAGTTTCTCCATCGCCTGCTCGGTCTTGCGGATCTCGCGGCCCGTCGTCACCCGCGGTGGTCGCGTGTCGCCGACCGGCTTGCGACTGGTCGGTACCGGGGCCGACGACCGAGTCGCCAGCCAACCCTGGACGCCTCCGGGAACCCGGGCGACGGCACCGCCGGGCTCGAGTGCGAGCACGTGGTCGACGGTGCGGTCGAGGAAGGTGCGGTCGTGGCTGGCCACGACCAACGCGCCCGGCCATTCGTCGAGGAAGCCCTCGAGGGCGCGGAGCGTGTCGAGGTCGAGGTCGTTCGTCGGCTCGTCGAGCACGAGCAGGTTCGGTTTGGCGGCGAGCACCATCACGAGCTGGAGTCGGCGTCGTTCGCCGCCCGACAGCATCCGCACCGGCGCGTACTGTGCGGTCGAGTCGAACCAGAATCGTTCGAGCAGGACCCGGTCCTCCCAGTCGGGCTGGCGGGTCGGACCGGCGACGATCTCGCGCACGATCGCGTCGGGGTCGAGCAAGGTGGTCTGCTGGTCGGCGTAGCCGGTGACGACGGTCGACCCCCGCCGCACCGTGCCCGCAGCCGGCTCGGTGCGGCCCGCCACGATGTCGAGCAGCGTCGACTTGCCCGACCCGTTCGGGCCCACCACACCCAGACGCGCGCCCGGCTCGATCAGCAGGTCGACGTCGCTGAACACCTCGTGGTCGTCGTAGCGCTGTCCGACACCGACGAGTTCGAGTACCTGGTTCCCGAGGCGGGTCGTCCCGACGTCGAGCAGCAGGTCGTCGCCGCGCACGCCGACCGACGCCGGACCGCCCGCCACGATCTCGTTCGCCGTGCGCAGTCTGGCCTTCGGCTTCGACGACCGGGCGGGGGCGCCACGCCGCAACCACTCGAGTTCACGTCGGGCGAGGATCCGTCGTGTCGACTCCTCGCTCTCGGCACGGGCGTCTCGGTCGGCCCGGCCGTCGAGGTAGGTCGCGTATGCCGACGCGCCGGCCACCGCACGGTGCACGTACGCCGTGCCGCGCTCGATCTCGACGACGCGCCCGTCGCCGCGGGCGGTCGTCAGTCGGTCCATGAGGTGCCGGTCGTGCGTGATCGTCACGAGCGCAGCCGACGACGACGCCAGACGTGTCTCGAGCCACTCGATGGCCTCGAGGTCGAGGTGGTTCGTGGGCTCGTCGAGGAGCACCAGGTCGAACTCGCCGACGAGGGCGCGTGCGAGCGCCACCCGCTTGGCCTGGCCACCGGACAGTTCGTCGGTCGGACGTTCGAGCAGGGGCTGCACGCCGAGGGAGGTGGCGACGGCGGCGACCTCCCACGAGTCACCCAGGTAGTCGGCGACGGTGCCCGCCGGCAGTCGGGGATCCTGGTCGAGCACCGCGATCCGCACACCGCGACCGAACCGGACCTCGCCCTCGTCGGGTTGCTGCGTGCCGGCGAGCAGCCGCATCAGGGTCGACTTGCCCGAGCCGTTCACGCCGACGATCGCGACGCGGTCACCCGACGACACGGTCAGCGACAGGTCGGAGAACAACGGCTTGCCGGGCTGGGCGACGCCGACACCGGCGAGATCGACACAGATCACGCCGCCACGATACGGAGCGGGACGCGGGAGCGTTCGCCGGACTCCCGGTCGCAGAACGGACGGAGCGTGCCGTCGCCCGCCACCCACGGGCAACGGCACGCCGGCCGTCGGGGACGATGCCCCTATCTGATGACGGCGACCGGAGCGTGGCTGTGGGCAGCGACCTCAGCCGAGGTCGAGCCGAGCAACAACTCGGCGAACCCTCCACGCCCTCGGGAACCGACAACCACCAGATCGGCGTCGCGGGAGGCTTCGATGAGCGCGAAGCCCGGAGTCCCGCGAACCGCTGCACACGTCGTCGTCACACCGTCGGGTGGTGGACCGACCACCTCGACGACTCGTTCGACGACGGCGTTCGCCGCCGCGTCCATCTGGTCGAGCTCGGCGACGGCCGGGGTGTACATCCCGACCGCGAGCGCCGGCAGGAACCAGGCGTGCGCGACGTCGACCTGACGAACCCCGGGCAGGTCGTATGCCCAGCGGAGTGCACGGACCGATTCGTTCTCGTCGTGCTGTTCGTCGATGTCGTGGTCGTCGACGCCGACCACGACGCGTTCGGGCGGTGCCACGTGGTCGCCTCGGATGACGACGACGGGTCGCTCACTGTGATGCAGGACGTAGTTGGCCGTCGAGCCCAGCATCATCGACATGCGGCCCTTGCCGCGGTGGCCGACGACGATCATCGCTGCGTCGTGATCGTCTGAGACGCGGACGAGACCGCGTCCGGCGTGGCCCTGCACCAGTTCGGCGACGAGCCGTTCGTCGGCGATCTCGGCGAGCATCTGGTCGAGGACGGTCTGCGCCGACGCCTCGATCTCGCCGGGGTCGAGCGGGATCACGACGTCGTAACCGGTCACGATCGGGACCTCCCAGGCGTGCACCAGCACGATCCGTGCCGACGCCGGGGCCACCGACCTCGCCCACTCGATCGCCGTGTCGGACTCGGGACTCGTGTCGACACCGACCACGATCACCGGGGACTCCTTCATCGGGCACCTCCTCGTCCGGTCGATACTTCCTACGACGAGTATGCGCCCGGCCGGAGCCGGGCGCATAGGGACTTTCGGACCGACGGGGCCCGCAGGGCCCCGAGTTGTTGTCAGGCGCCGGTGTCGTCGGTGTCGGCGTCGGCGTGCGGGCCGCCGGGGCGACCGGGCCGCTCGGGCAACTCGCCGTTCACACGGTCGGTGATCCGGTCGACGATGTCGTCAGCGCGATCCTCGGCGACGTCGGCGTCGATCCGGCCGTCGGCGACCGCCTGGTCGAGCATCGCCTCGGCCTCGGCGACCAGGGCGTCGATGAGCGTCTGCGGATCGACGCCCTGCGCCTCGGCGATGTCGGCGAGGGAGTTGCCGGCCTGGAGCTCGTCACGAAGCGTCTCGGCGTCGATGCCGAGCACCTCGACGGCGGTGTCGATGCCCTCGAGGAAGGGGTGCGCGTGTCGGCCGCCGCGACGTTCCATCCGGTCGCCGCGGTGCTCGGCCCATTCGTCGGCCAGGTACTCCGACACGGCGTCGGCCTGACCGGCGTCGATCGTGCCGTCGTCGACCAGCGGCTGCAGGACCTCACGCAGCCGCTCGCCCCGCGGGACCTCGGTCTCCTCGCTGGTCGTCTCGTCACTGGTCGTGTCGTCGCTGGTGGTGTCGTCGACCGGCTGGTCGACCACGGCCGGGTCGGCGGCGCTCGTGAGGCTCGGGACGCCGGCGGCGAAGCCGATGGCACCACCGGCGAGCAGGCCGGCGCCGACGCCGGCGACGAGGAGCCGACGCGATCGGCCGGTGGTTCGGTTCGACGGCGCCGGTTCGGGCGTCGGGACGGTCGGGGGCGGAAACTCGTTCATGTCGTTCTCCTGGTTGCGGGTTGAACGATGCCCACTGTCGGCGGGCTCTGCATGAAGCAGATCAGACGGAGGTGAGAGGAAGGTGAGAGTCGGCCGTCGGCGTCGGTGGCGGCCACGATCCGAGCGTGAACCCCACCTCGGCACCGCCGCCCGGACGGTTGCGCGCGAACGCCGAACCACCGTGACGGCGGGCGACCGCGTCGACGATCGACAGGCCGAGGCCGGAGCCCGGCAGCGTCCGGTCGACGTCGGCACGGTAGAACCGCTCGAACACACGGGACAGGTCGCCGTCGGCGATGCCGGGGCCGCGGTCGCCCACTCGAACGGCGCCGTCGCCGACCGAGACGGTGATCGCCGCGTCTGACGGGTCGAACTTCATGGCGTTGTCGAGCAGGCACGAGACCGCCCGCTGCACAGATCCACGTTGCGCCGTCACGGTGGTCGGGCGACGGTCGAACTCGATCGACCGATCGGTTCGTCGCTCGTAGCGGTCGACGACCTCGGCCACCAGCTCGTCGAGGCGCAGCTCGACCGCCGGCTCGTCGGACGACTCCCCGCTCGCGACGGCGACGATCTCCTCGACCAGCGTGCTGAGTTCACCGACTTCGGCCCGCAGATCGTGCACGATCTCGGCCCGGTCGGCGTCGGTGAGATCGGGATACCGCTCCAGCACGTCGAGATTGGTCGTCAAGCTCGTCAACGGGGTGCGCAGTTCGTGTCCCGCGTCCTGGACGAGCCGCCGTTGCTCGTCCTTCGAGCGCGCGAGTGCAGCAAGCATGCCCCGGAACGCGGTCGTCAACCGTCCGGCCTCGTCGTCGGCAGCCGGCTCGGCCCCGAGGTCGACATCGAGGCGACCGGTCCGTTCGACCTGCTCCGCAGCTGCGGTGAGCCGGCGGAGCGAGCGGGTCGCGGCGCTCGACACCCACCACCCGAGTGCTGCGGCGACCGATCCGACGACGAGCGACCACAGGATGATCCGGACCCGGAGTCCGGCGAGCACCCGATCGGTCTCGGCGAGTGATCGTCCGACCTGGATCGCGCCGCGTTGGAAGCCGACGGTCCGGATCCGGTAGTCGCCGTCGTCGGTCTCGACGGTCTCGATCGACGTCGCCGCGCGACGTCCGAGCGTCGCCTCCATCTCGTCGTCGAGCGGGAAGTCGACCTCGAAGGTCGACTCGAGGACGTTGCCCTGGACGTCGACGACGCGTGCGTCGAGACCGGACAGCGGCCCGCGTTCGGGCAGCGGCTCTCGTCCGAACTGGCCGACGGCGATCATCCGGTCGACGTCGACCAGCGAGCGATCGACCTCGGCGAGCAGCTGCTGTCGGGTCGACCGATAGCTGACCGCTCCGATCGCGATCGTGGAGGCGACGGCGATCGCCGCCATCGCGAGCGCGATCTTCCAACGCAGGCTCATGCGCCGTCCGATCGGGCGACGTAGCCGACGCCCCGCACGGTGTGGATCAGTCGGCTCGCACCGTCGACCTCGGTCTTGCGGCGGAGGTAGCCGATGTAGACCGCGAGGTTCTTCGAGTCGGGACCGAAGTCGTAGTGCCAGATCCGTTCGTAGATCGTCGTGTGGTCGAGCACGATCCCGGCGTTCCGCACGAGCAGCTCGAGCAGATCGAACTCGGTCTTGCTCAGCTCGATCTCGAGACCGCCCCGCGACGCACGTCGCCCGGCGAGGTCGAGTCGGAGGTCGTCGAGCACCAACTCCTCACCGGTGGCGGCTTGATCGGGCCGATCCGCGTAGTCGTTCGCTCGCCGCGACAGGGCGCGCAGGCGCGCGAACAGCTCGTCGAGGTCGAACGGCTTCGTCAGATAGTCGTCCGCGCCGGCGTCGAGGCCGGCCACTCGATCGCCCGTCTCGGTGCGCGCCGTAAGCATCAGGACCGGCACGCGATGACCTTCGGCCCGCAACACGCGACAGACCGTCAAACCGTCGACGTGGGGCATCGAGACGTCGAGGACGACCAGGTCCGGGCAGGTCTCGACGAAACGATCGAGGGCCTCGGCGCCGTTCGTGACGGCGTCGACCTCGTACCCCTCGAGCCCGCAGGCACGCACGAGCGACGTGCGGACCGAGCGATCGTCTTCCGCCAGCAGGAGTTTCACGGTACGAGTACACCAGAACGAGGTGAGGGTTCGGTGAGAATGTCGGTGTGGACCGCTCGTCGACCCTCCGTCCAGCGGCGCTCGTCGGCGCCGGTGCGGCACTGGGCGCGCTCGCCCGCTGGTCGATCGCGGAACTGATCGACGCCGATCTCGCTCGGATCCCCTGGGAGACCTTGCTCGTCAACGTGGTCGGATGCCTGGCGATCGGCGTGGCGGCGATGCGGCTCCAGCCCGGGAGCGACCGGTGGGCGTTCCTCGTCACCGGCGTGCTCGGCGGCTTCACCACCTTCTCGACCTTCGCCAACGAGACCCGCGTCCTGATCGACGACGGTCGGACGACGACCGCAGTGTGCTACGTCGTCATCACCGTGCTGGCGGGGCTCGCCGCGGTGTCGCTCGGACGCTGGCGAACACCACCGTCGGCGAAGCGTGCCGACCGATGATCGTCCTCGGTGTGGCCTTGGCCGCTGCGGTGGGGGGCGTGACGAGATTCGGGCTCGTGAAATGGCACCGCCACGGCGTCATCGGCGCCAACCTGGCGGGATCGTTCCTGCTCGGTCTGCTGTGGTCGACCGATCCGGGTTCCGACCTGGTGTTGGTCGTCGGGACGGGGTTCTGCGGATCGTTGACGACGTTCAGCAGCTTCGGGCTCGATGCGTCGGTCGGGACACCGGCCCGGCGGTTGCTGGTGGTGGTCGGCACCACGGTCGGCTGTCTCGCGGCCGTGTCGATCGGCTACGCGATCGGCTGAACGGGCTCATCGGCCGCACCCGGCCAGCGCAAGGTCGCCACCTGATCGACGAACGCGGGCGGATGATCGGCGAGCCATGCCGCGAGCTCGGCGTCTCGATCCGGCGACAGGCAGAGCCGGCGGCGGGCGACCGGGACCAGGTTGGCCGGGTCGGCGGCGAACCGAGACAGCGGTCGGCGAGCCGCCACGGCGTACTCGGGATCGAGGCCGAGCTCACGCACCACTGCCACCAGGTCGACGTGTTCGGGTCCGGTCGGACGACGGAGACCCCAGAAGTGTTCGAACGCCTCGTTCCACGCCGACATCGGGTGGCGGATCGGCACCTCGACCACGACGGCGAGGCGTGCGCTGACCGTCAGGCCGACGACGAACGGCACCACGTCGGCGACGTCGAACAGCACGTGATGGCAGATGGCGACGTCGGCCGGCGGCGTCGACGGGAGCACGTCGGGCCACGCGCCGTGCACCGTCCGTCGCGCCACCCCGGCGCGGGCGGCGGCCTCGAGGAACTCGTCGAGCATCGCCCCGACGCGATCGACCCCGATGACCTCGGTCGCCGGAGGCACCAACGGCGCGATCGAGCGCCCGCCGCCACAGCCGACGTCAAGGACGGTCCCGCCGACGGGCGGAAGGACGTCGCGTGCCCATCGGGCCGATTGGTTGTCGCGGTCGACGGTGTCGTCGACCGCGAATCGCTGCACGTCGTGTCGCCACGGCGACTCCGGAGCGGCCTCGACGATCTCGGCCGGTAACGCCCACGCCTCGATCGACGCACGCCACCGATCGGCAGCGGTCGGCTCGGGGCCGTCGTCGGTCACGCGACGGCGTCGATGCGGACGGGCAACTCGCGCGGCCCGCGGATCTGGCCGACGCTCCATCGTGTTTCGCCGTCGAGCGAGAAGCGTGGGAAGCGCGCGATGAACTCCTCGATCGCGACGCGGAGTTCGAGGCGGGCGAGGTTCGAGCCGAGGCAGCGATGGATCCCGAGCCCGAACGCGGCGTGTCGGTTCTCGGCCCGGTCGATCACGAACGACTCGGCGTCGTCGAAGAACGCCGGATCGCGGTTCGCGGCGGGGAACGGCAGCAGCACCCAGTCGTCGGCCTTCATCGGACACCCGTGGAAATCGACGTCGTCCTTGACCAGCCGGGCCATCGTGACCGGTGCGTAGGCCCGGAGGAACTCCTCGACGGCGAACGGCATCAGCTCGGGTTCGGCCGTCAGGCGCTCGAGGTCGTCGGGGTGGGAGGCCAGGTGCCAGATCGCCGATCCGATCGCACTCCACGTCGTGTCGATCCCGGCGATGAGCAGAAGCACCATCGAACCCCGGACGTGGGCGTGCGACAGCTTGTTGCCGTCGATCTCGGCCTCGAGCAGGAAGGTGGTGAGGTCGTCGCGGGGGTTCGCGCGGTGCTCGTCGATCTGGCGATCAAGGTAGACGTCGAGATGTGGGCCGTCCGCCTCGCGCGCGTCGACCGGCTCGTTGACACGTTCGAGGAACGCGTGCACGCATTCGCGGAAGTACTCGTCGTCGGTCGTGGGGAAGCCGAGCATGCGCGCGATCACGTTGACCGGGATGTGCTGCGCGTACTGGACGGCGGCGTCGACCACCCCCTGCCCGGGTTCGAGGTCGCCCATGTCGGCGAGCAATCCACGACACAGGTCGCGGACGTCGTCTTCCCACGCTTCGATGCGCTTGGGCGAGAACGGCGGCAGGAGCAGCCGGCGTGCGATCTGGTGGAACGGCGGATCGCTCGTGATCGGCGGCGCCGGCCCGACCGGAGGCGGAGCGATCGGCCGGCCCCGGTTCACGATCACGCCCTGGCTCGTGAAATGGTCGGTGTCGTACGCCACCTCCTTGATGAGTTCGTGGGTGAGCGGGGCCCACATGCCGCCGTAGCGGTCGGAGCGCGCGACGGGACAGCCACCTTCACGCAGGTCGTGCCAGATCTCGTGGGCGCGCCGGTTGTACTCGGGGTCGGCGTGGTCGAGATCGTTCGCCCAGTCGTCGACCGGCCCGTACGAGACCGACATCGGGTCGACGTGGTCGTCGATGTGGTCGTCGATGTGGTCGTCGATCTCGGTCACGATGCGTCGTCCTCGATGGTGATCGCGTACTCGGGACAGTTCGCCACGGCCAGCCGGGCCTTGTCCTCGAGATCGGGTGCGACGGTGCCATCGCCGATCACGACCGCGGTGCCGTAGTCGTCGACGTCGAACAACTCCGGCGCGAGGGCGTAGCAGCGGTTGTGGCCTTGACACAGTTCGGTGTTGACGGAGACGCGCATGGGACGACGTTAGACCGCTCCGGCCGGTCCCGCGCCAGCGGGCGCCGGGAGTGAACACGTCACCCAGACGGAACCACGGTGAGCGGCAGATGTCACACCATTGCCACGCTACGCGTTCTATCGGTGGCGTATAGCGAAAAAATCTACCGAGTACCGGTGTTATCAGCTGGTTGCGACCGCGCGGACTCACTAGCGTTCGGGTCACCTGCTCGGCTTGGCGGACGAGCAGGTGACCGTCGCTCGACAGGGAGTTGGAGATGAATCGAGTCCACGACGAGACCAGCGAAGCACTGCTGGCCGCCGCACACCGCCTGCTCGCCGGGGAAGGCCCCGACGCGTTGACCGTCCGTCGCATCGCGACCGAGGCCGGCATGAGCACGATGAACGTCTACTCGCGCTTCGGCGGCAAGGACGGCGTCATCGACGAGCTGTACGTCTACGGTTTCAACCGACTCTTCGACGCGATCGAACAGGTCCCCGAGACCGACGATGCGCTCGACGATCTCCGACAGGTCGCGCTGGCCTACCGCGGCTTCGCCACCGAGCACCCGATGTACTACGAGATCATGTTCGGGCAGGCGAGCCCGAGTTCGCAGTCGATCGATCGGGCACTCGCCGGACTCGGCAACTTCGTCGCCCGGATCGAGCGGGCGAGCGAGCGCGACTCGATCACCCTCCCCGGCGACCTCGACAGTACGGCTGCGGTGGCGTGGCTGTGGGGCACGTGCCACGGGCTCGTGAGCCTCGAACTCGACGGCATCGCGAGCGAGGTCGTCGATTGGGCGTCGATCTTCGCGTCGGCGATCGATGTCGCCCTCGCCGGTCTACGCCCCGCGTCGACGCACGGCATCAGCAACTGACCGATAGCGTGCCGGACCCATGGGACCGGCGCTGTTCGCGAACGCGATCACCGATCTGGCCGACTGGCTGGGCGACTTCTCGTCGAACTGGTGGTTCCTCCTCATCATCTTCGCCGTCGCGCTGCTCGACTCGGTCATCCCCGTCGTCCCGAGCGAGACGATGGTCATCATCGGCGGCGTGGCGGCCGGCGCCGGCGACCAGAATCTCCTCCTCGTGATCCTGTTCGGGGCGGCCGGGGCGTTCATCGGTGATCACACCGCGTACTTCCTCGGCAAGAACATGTCGGGCTGGATCGAGCGCAAGGCCGAACAGCACCCGAAGCAGCAGAACCGCCTGGTGTGGGCGGAGGAACAGATTCGCGTCCGCGGCGGCCTCCTGCTGATCACGGCGCGCTTCATCCCCGGCGGTCGTACCGCACTCACGATCTCGTCGGGTGTCACGAAGCAGCCGCGACCGTGGTTCACGGGGTGGATCACCGCCGCGGTCCTGATCTGGGCGACCTACGCGGCGCTGCTCGGCTACATCGGCGGCAAGGCATTCGAGGACGACCACACGCGGGCGTTCCTGGTCGCGTTCGGCGCCGCGATCTCGGCGACGATCCTGATCGAGCTCGGTCGCCACTTCTGGGGCAAGCTCCGCAGCACCTGACGGCCGGATTCGGCACGCGACATCACGGCTCGCCAGACTGCCGGGATGGATGTCTCCGACGCAGTCCGACGCCGAGCCTCGATCCGGGCGTTCACCGATGAGCCCGTCACCGACGAACAACTGCGCGATCTGCTCGAACTCGCGGCTCGAGCGCCGAGCGGCGGCAACGTGCAGCCGTGGCGGATCTACGTCGTCAACGGTGACTCGATGACCCGTCTGCGAGCCGAACTCGCCGAGCGGCCGATCGAACCGGCCGAGTACGAGATCTACCCGCCGAGCCTCTGGGAGCCGTACCGGACCAACCGGTTCGCGCTCGGCGAGGCGATGTACGCCACGATCGGGATCGAGCGCGACGACAAGGCCGGACGCCTCGCCCAGTTCGCCAAGAACGACGACTTCTTCGGCGCACCGGCAGGGTTGTTCTGCTTCATCGATCGGCGGATGGGCCCGCCGCAATGGTCCGACCTCGGCATGTTCCTGCAGACCTTCATGCTGCTCGCCGTCGAGGCCGGCCTCGACACGTGCCCACAGGAGTACTGGACGGTGCGCCACGGTCTGGTCCAGGAGTTCGTCGGCGCCCCCGCCGACGAGATGTTGTTCTGCGGCATGGCGGTCGGGCACGCCGATCACGAGGCGCCGATCAACGCCCTCGTGAGTGCCCGGATGCCGCTCGACGAGTGGGCGACGTTCGTCTGACGAACGGCCCTCAGTAGCCGATCAGGTCACGGAAGCGGCCGACGCCCCACACCACCGCCCACGCCGGCAACCGGTGGCGGAGCCCACGATCGGACGTGATCACCCGGACGTCGGCCGTGTCGTCGTCCTCCTCCATCGCCGCGAGCAACGCGACGATCTCGTGATCCGCGGCGTCCCGGCCCCGGCGGCTCGACTCGACGATCGTGAGATTGCCGCCGGCGAGCTCGGCGGTCGCATCGTGCAGCGGGGCGTCGTAGACGAGGACGACGTCGTCGTCGTGGGTCCGGCACCACTCCGCCACCCGCTGGGCGAGCCGGCGCTGCGCGGCGGGCCGGTCGTTCCACCAGCCGTCGGGGCGGGAGCCGAAGACATTGTTGCCGTCGACCACCCAGCGCATCAGTCGAGCAGTGCCACCGGCACGTCGACCACGCGTGCCCGCAACCACTCCCCCAGGCTCTTGGCCTGGGCGTCGACGCGGGTCGATGCGGCGACACCCTCCTGCAGGAGGCCGTGCACGACGAAGTTGAGCGACCGGACGTTCGGGAGGTCGAACCGGTCGACCGCCAGGTCGGCGGTCTCTGGCAACAGTTCACGGAATCGATCGACGGTCAGGAAGCCGCTGAGCCAGTCGAACCCCTCGTCGGTGCGAGCGAAGACACCGACGTTGGCGTTGCCGCCCTTGTCGCCCGATCGTGCGCCGACGACGTCGCCGATCGGTCGGCGCTCGGTCGGAACGTCGCCGAGGTCGTCCGCGGCCGGCGCCGGGCCGGACGCTCCACCGTCGGTCCGGTCGCTCCCTGCTTGCGGGGCGACACTGTCGACCTGGACGGTGCGATTGCCGACGTGGACGTACGCCGGGACCAGATCGGACGGCACCGTCGCCGGTCGGTAGACCCCGTAGGGCGCGGCCGCCGAGGGGCCACCGCCGAGCCCGTACAGACCGGGGATGCTCGCCAACGCGGTCTCGACGAACGCGTTCGAGAACGCCCGACCGACCTTGCGCTCGTCTGGATCCTTGACGGTGATGCGGAGCTGGGCCGTCGCCGCCTCGTTGGAGTCGGGGTCGGCGTGGTCGGTGCGGATCAGCCGGGTGTCGACGCTCGCGAAGTCGTCGGGCGTGAACGGGCATGCTCGCCAGAACGCGGCCGACACGACGTCGGCCTTCGCCTCGATGTCGAGCCCCGTGAGCGCGATCGCCACCGAGTTCCGGAAGCCACCCAACTCGTTCGTCGCGACCTTCAACGTCGATGGCGGCGGCTCGCCCTGTGTGTCGGAGATCCGCACCCGATCCGGTCCGATCTCGTCGAGTCGGATCGTGTCGAAGCGCGCCGTCACGTCGGGTCCGAGATACCGCGGGCCACCGATCTCGTAGAGCAACTGCGACGTCACGGTGCCGATCGAGACCTGCCCGCCGGTGCCGTCGTGCTTGCCGATCACCGACGAGCCGTCGGCCGCGATCTCGGCCCACGGGAAACCCAGTCGCTCCATGCCGGGTACTTCGCGGAAGAACGAGTAGTTCCCGCCGGTCGCCTGCGCCGAGCACTCGATCACGTGGCCCGCCACGACCGCCCCGGCGAGTGCGTCCCAGTCGTCACGTGCCCATCCGTGGTGCCACGCCGCCGGCCCACACGTGACGGCGGCGTCGGTCACCCGTCCGGTGATGACGATGTCGGCACCCTGCGACAGCGCCTCGACGATGCCCCAGCAGCCGAGATAGGCGTTCGCCGTCAGCGCTCGCTCGAGATCGCCGAGTTCCTCGGCGGTGCCGTCGTCGAACCGGGCGATCGCACCCGCCGCCGACAGTTCGGCGAGTCGGGGCATCAGGTCGTCACCGTCGACGTAGGCGATGGTCGGCGCGACACCCAGCCGATCGGCGACCTCCTGGACCGCCTCGGCACACCCGGCCGGGTCGAGTCCGCCGGCGTTCGACACCACCTTGATGCCCCGGTCGAGGCACGTCCCCATGACCTGTTCCATCTGGGTGACGAACGTGGAGGCGAAGCCACCGCCCGGACGCTTGGCCCGGATCCGGCTCAGGATGAGCATCGTCAGTTCGGCGAGCCAGTCGCCGGTGAGGACGTCGATCGGGCCGCCCTCGACCATCTCCCGTGCGCCCGACAATCGGTCTCCGAAGAAGCCGGAACAGTTGGCGATGCGCACGGGGTCGGTCATGGTGTCAGTCCTGTGGTTCGCGGCCGAAGAGCTGCCACGCGGTCGGGAGCAGCACCCCGGCGAGGGCGGCCTTGGCCACGTCGGCGACGATGAACGGGGCGACGCCGTAGGCGATCGCGCTCGGTTCGCCGGCGGCGGCGGTCAGCGGGATGTCGAGCGAATGGGCGAGCCAACCGGCCCCCATCGCGTAGATGATCACGGTGCCGGCGAGGAACGCCGGGATGGCGGTCGAGATCCGGCGGTCCTGGCCGCGCTCGGCGAGGAGCCCGACGACACCGGCGGCGACGACGAAACCGACGAGGTACCCGGCCGTCGAGTCCGTCGCTGCGGTCCAGCCACCGTCACCGTCGGCGTAGAACGGCAGGCCGACCGCGCCGAGGGCGACGTACAGGCCCTGCGACGCCATGCCACGCACGGCGCCGAGCGTGCCGCCCGCCAGCAGGACGGCGAACGTCTGGCCCGTGAGCGGAACGGGCGTGAAGCCGAGCGGGATGGTGATCTGGGCGGCGAGCGCGGTCAGCAACGCGAAGCCGACGACGAGCACGGTGTCGGTGACGCGACTGTGCGACACGAGGTCGGCGAGCGTTCGCTCGCGCTGGATGGTGACGTGGGGGGTGGCGAGTGTCATGCGGCGTAGTTTCTCAATCGGGAGGACGGCCCGTGCAAATCGGGCCGCTCGTTCAGTCGGCCTCGAGTGCCACGAGCAGGTCGCCGGCGTCGACCCGGTCGCCGACCGCGAAGCGGACCTCCGACACCGTCGCCGCCGAGCCGGCCGTGATCTTGTGCTCCATCTTCATCGCCTCGACGACCATGAGCAGCTGCCCCTCGTCGACGGCGTCGCCGGCGGCGACGTGGACCGCGATCACGGTGCCGGGAAGCGGACAGACGGGTCCGCCGGCCGCGGCATCGGCGTCGGGTTCGACGAATCGCGGCGGCCGCACGAGCGTCGTCCGACCGGCGCGGCTGCCGACACCGATCCGGTCGCCCGTCGCGTCGACGGTGACGGCACGTCGACGGCCGTCGAGCTCGAACACGACCTCGCCGGTCGACAGGTCAGTTCGGATCGTCGTGACGGAGCAAGCACGGCGCTCGTCGGCCGGGAGCGACCCGTCGGCCGACGGTTCGGGCCACGGTCCGAGGAGGAACGTCGGCGCGGTGCCCATCGTGTACTCGACCTGGAGGTCGTCGTCGCCGCGCCGGTAGGTGCGGCGCTGTCCGTGTGTCGACAGGTTGCGCCAACCGGACGGGGCGAAGCCGGTGACGGTGTCACCTGCTCGGTTGACGGCCTGTTCGTACAGGGCGGCGGCGACGACGTGGGCGTCGAGATCGTCGCCTTCGGGGCCGCGGGCCGCCTCGGTGGTGGGGTGCTCGGCGAGATACGCCGTCGGGACACCGCCGGCCACGAAGTCGGGTTCGGACAGGATCGCCGCCAGCGCGTCGGCGTTCGTCGCCACGCCGGCGACGTCGGCGGTGCGCATCGTCGCGGCGAGTCGCCGGCACACGGTCGCCCGGTCGGCGGCGTGGTCGATCACCTTGGCGAGCAACGAGTCGTAGTCGGACGACACCGACGACCCGGCGCGGAAGCCGGTGTCGACGCGCATCCCGTCAGGACCGTCGATCTCGAATCGCGTGATCGTGCCGACCGACGGCAACCAGCCCGTCGTCGGGTCTTCGGCGACGAGCCGGAGTTCGATCGCGTGGCCGTCGGCCACCACGTCGGTCTGCTCGACGCCGAGAGGTGCACCTTCGGCGACGCGGAGCTGGAGTTCGACCAGATCGAGCCCGGTGATCGCCTCGGTCACCGGGTGCTCGACCTGCAGCCGGGTGTTGACCTCGAGGAAGTTGATGGTGCCGTCGTCGCCGACGAGGAACTCGACGGTGCCGGCGTTGCGGTAGCCGACGTGACGGGCGAGCGCCACGGCGCCGTCGTGGAGGCGCTGCCGTACGGCGTCGTCGAGGGCCGGCGCCGGGGCTTCCTCGATCACCTTCTGGTTACGGCGCTGGACCGAACAGTCGCGCTCGTGGAGGTGCACGACGTGGCCGTGCGCGTCGCCCATGATCTGGACCTCGATGTGGCGGCCCCGCTCGAGGTACGGCTCGATGAAGACGGTGCCGTCGCCGAACGCGGCGGCCGCTTCGCGCGACGCTGCCGCGATCGCATCGGCCAGCTCGCCGGCGTCGCGCACGATCCGCATCCCGCGGCCACCACCGCCGGCGGCGGCTTTGACGAGGACCGGCATCGTCAGTCCGGTCGGCACCTCGCCGTCCGCGACCTCGACGATCGGCGTGGTCGGCACGCCGGCGTCGACGGCCGCCCGTTTGGCGGCGACCTTGTCGCCGAGCAGACGGATCTGGTCGGGTGTCGGGCCGACCCACGCGAGACCGGCAGCGTCGACGGCAGCGGCGAAGTCGGCGTTCTCCGCGAGGAAGCCATAGCCGGGGTGGATGGCGTCGGCCCCGGTTCGCTGCGCGATGTCGATGATCAGGTCGCCGCGCAGGTACGACTCGGCGGGAGTCGCCCCACCGAGCGCGACCGCGATGTCGACGGCGTCGGTGTGCAGGGCGTCGCGGTCGGGGTCGGAGTACACGCCGACGGTCTCGATCCCGAGCCGCCGGGCGGTGCGAGCGATCCGGCAGGCGATCTCGCCACGGTTGGCGATGAGGAGGCGGGTGATCGGTCGCATGTCAGTGCCTCCAGACGCCGTACTCGGTCGAACCGGCGACGACGTTGG
>JAGQSS010000014.1:21691-27755 GCA_020439405.1 Ilumatobacter sp.
TGTGCGCCGCCGACAGAGCGAGGGCGAGCACCGTGCGGGTGTCGTTCGGGTGGATGATGCCGTCGTCCCACACCCGACCCGTGGCGAACAGGGCGGACGACTCGCTCTCGATCTGCGCTTCGAGCGCTTCCTTCTGCGCCCTGAGCTGGGCCTCGTCGACCTCGATGCCACGACCGGCCGCCGCGTTGCGGGCGACGATGTCCATCACGCCGGCGAGCTGGCGGCCGCCCATGACGGCGACCTTGTGGTTCGGCCACGAGAACAGGAACCTCGGGTTGTACGCCTTGCCCGCCATGCCGTAGTTGCCGGCACCGTACGACGCCCCGATCATCAGGCAGACGTGCGGGACGTCGCTGTTCGACACGGCGTTGATGAGCTTCGCACCGTTGCGGATGATGCCGCCGCGCTCGGCTTTGGAGCCGACCATGAAACCCGTGATGTTGTGGAGGAACACGAGCGGCGTGTCGGTCCGGTTGCACAGCTGCACGAACTGGGCGCCCTTCTTGGCCTCCTCGGCGAACAGGATCCCGTTGTTCCCGATGAAGCCGACGGGGAACCCGTGTACCGATCCCCACCCGCAGACGAGCTTGTCGCCGTACAGCGGCTTGAACTCCTCGAACCGCGACCCGTCGAGCACCCGGGCGTAGACCTCGCGGATGTCGAACGGGATGCGCACGTCCGCGGACGCACAACCGATCAGATCGGCGGGGTCGTAGATCGGGTCGTCGGCGGGCTCGGTCGGGCCGGGGCCGAGTTTGCGCCAGCGAAGGTGCCGGACGATCTCGCGGGTGATCCGCAGCGCGTCCATCTCGTCCTGGGCGAGGTAGTCGGAGAGGCCGCTCGTCCGGCTGTGCATCTCGGCACCGCCGAGTGTCTCCTCGTCGACGATCTCGTCGATTCGATCGCCATCTTGACGAGGGGTGGGCCTGCCAGGTAGACCCGGGCCTGCTCGCGCACCAACACCGTGTAGTCGCTCATGCCGGGCACGTACGCCCCGCCTGCGGTGTTCGGACCGAACGCGGCCGTGATCGTCGGGATGCCCTCCCGCGAGAACTGTGTCTGGTCGCGGAAGCCCGCCCCGCCACGCAGGAAGATGTCGGCCTGATGGGGCAGGTCGGCGCCGGCCGACTCGATCAGGTTGATCCACGGCAACCGGTTCTGGCGGATGATCTCGCGGAAACGTTCGCCCTTGTCGAGCGATCGCGGGTTCGTCGAGCCGCCTCGGTACGTCATGTCGCTGGCCGTGATCGCGCACTCCACACCCTCGACGACGCCGATCACGTTGACGATGCCGGCGCCGATCGGGAACTCGCTCCCCCACCCGGCGAGCGGGCTGAGCTCGAGCAGCGGTGTGTCGGGATCGACGAGTTGTTCGATGCGTTCGCGAGGCAGCATCTTGCCGCGGGCACGGTGCCGGTCGACGTACCGCTGGCCGCCGATCGACGGAACGGCGGCGAGCTGTTCGGCGACCTCGGCCCACAACGCCTCCATCGCCGCCAGGTTCGCGAGGTACTCGTCGGACCGGGTGTCGAGCTTGGACCGGATGACACTCACGTCGGGGTCTCCACGGCGGCGAACCTAACGGATGGCCCCCGACCACGCGCCACCCGGAGCACGCTCCGGAGCGGTCGTCGGCATCGTCGATCGCGACGACGCGTTGCTACGGTCGCCGCCGATGGACGTTCACTCGGTTCTCGACGACCTGATCGCCGAGCAGGAGGCGCTCGACGCGGTCGTCGCCCCGCTCACCGCCGAGCAGTGGGCCTTGGCCACACCGTCACCGCGATGGTCGGTCGCCGACCAGATCGGTCACCTGACGTACTTCGACACCACCGCCGCGCTCGCGATCACCGACCCGGAGGGGTTCGTCGCCCACCGCACCGAACTCATCGGCTCGATGACCGACGATCTGGCCGTCGACGAGGTCACGCTCGGCACGTTCCGCGCCCTGTCCCCCGCCGACCAGCTCACGGAGTGGCGCCGACGCCGGGACGAACTCGCCGCCGCCGGACGCACCCTGGGTGGCGACACCCGCGTCGAGTGGTACGGACCGTCGATGGGTGCCAAGTCGTTCCTCACCGCCCGGCTGATGGAGGTGTGGGCGCACGGCCAGGACGTGTGCGACACGGTCGGCGCGGAACGACCGGCGACCGACCGGATCCGCCACATCGCCCAACTCGGTGTGATCACCCGCGGTTGGAGCTATGCCGTCCGTGGCGAGTCGCAACCCGATCGACCGGTCGCCGTCGAGCTGACCGCGCCGTCGGGCGACGTCTGGCGGTGGAACACCGACCCGGACGACGCCGATCGGGTCACCGGACCGGCGCTCGACTTCTGTCTCGTCGTCACGCAACGCCGCCACATCGACGACACCGACCTGGTCGTCGACGGCGAGGCCGCCGCCGACTGGATGTCGAAGGCCCAGGCCTTCGCCGGCGGCGCCACCGACGGACCGACCCCACGAGGAGCCCGCTGATGGACTTCGACATGCCCTCCCAGGACGACCCGCGACGGCTCGCCGTCCGCGAGTGGCTCGCGGCACACCCGAACCCGACGAACGAACAGCTGCACGCGGCCGGCTACATCGTGCCGCACTGGCCGCAGCCGTACGGGCTCGACGCCGACCCGATGCACCAGCTGATCATCGACGACGAGTTGAAGCGGGGCGGGGTCGTCCGGACGTCGTCGTCGACGAACGCGATCGGCGTCGGATGGGCGGCGCCGACGATCTTCCTCGCCGGATCCGACTGGCAGAAGGAACGATTCCTGCCGAAGATCTTCAGTGGTGAGGAGATCTGGTGCCAGCTGTTCTCCGAGCCCGACGCGGGCTCCGACTTGGCCAATCTCGGGACGCGAGCGGTGCGCGACGGCGACGAGTACGTGATCAACGGCTCGAAGATCTGGACGTCCGGCGGCCACCACTCGCAGTTCGGGATCCTGATCGCCCGCACCGACCCCGACGTGCCCAAGCACAAGGGCATCTCCTACTTCATCGTCCCGATGGACCTGCCGGGCATCGAACTCCAGGCGATCGTCGACATGACGACCGCGCATTCGTTCAACCAGACCTTCTTCGACAACGTCCGGCTCCCGGCGAAGTACCTCGTCGGTCAGGAAGGTGAGGGCTGGCGACTGGCCAAGGTGACACTGGCGAACGAACGCGTCTCGCTCTCCTCGTCCGGCTCACTGTGGGGTGTGGGCCCGTCGGCCGATCAGCTGCTCGACCTGGTCCGTACCAACGGCGGACTCGACGATCCGATCGAACGGCAGCGCTTCGCCCAACTCCACATCGAGGCCGAGGTGCTGCGGTTGAGCCGGCTGCGGACGCTCTCGGCCCGGCTCCAGGGCAAGACGCCCGGCGTCGAGGCGTCGATCCAGAAGGTGATCGGCGACGAGCAGGGCCAGACGGTGATGGAACTCGCGAAGTCGCTCGCCGGTGCCCACGGCATGATCGCCGGGTCGGGACCCGAAGGCACCCTGCCGGCCGGCTCACAGGGCGGACCGACCGAGGTCAACTTCAGCCGCGAGACGTCGCACTATCCCGACGTCGACCCCATCTGGCACTACGGCTATCTGTTCGCGCCGGCGCTGACGCTCGGTGGCGGCACGTTCGCCGTCCAGCGCAACATCATCGCCGAGCAGGTGCTGGGCCTCCCGCGCGACATCAACGTCGAACAGGGCCTCACGTGGTCCGAGTCGCGCCGCGCCACGGCGTGACGGTGTCGCGTCAGGGCTTGCCCTTGCCCTGACCGTTGCTCGTGCCGTTCGAGGCCTTGTCCTTCCCGTTGGCCTTCGCGTGGTCGGGCGGGCCACCGCGCTCACCGGTCTCGTCCGACTCGCTCGACGACGTGTCGTCGTCGCCGGCGCGGCGCTGCTGCTTGGCCTCGTCGCGTGCGGTGTGCCACGACGACTTCCAGGCGTCGTGCGCCTGCTTCATCGCGTCGTGGAGGACCTGGCACTCCTCCGACTTCGGCTCGTCGGACTCGTCGGACTCGTCGTCGCCGCATGCGTCCACGTATGCCTGGCGGGCGGCATCGACATCGGTGCGGCCATCGTCACGGCCCTGCTTCCAGGGTGTGCCGTCGCCGGGCTCGGCATCGTCCTCCGCGTCGAGATCGCCGTCGCCCTTCGAGCACTTCTCGACGAAGGGGGCGAGCGCCTCGTCGAGGTCGGTGTCGGCGTCGGTCGGATCGACGTCACCACGAGCGACGGCGGCCGTTGCCTGCCCCTTCTCGCAGCCCGTCAGTTCGGTCTCGTGGACGAAGGTCGAGACGACCTCACCGTGATTCGGCTCCTCGTCGGACTCGGCTGTCAGCTCGAGCGACGCCGGCTCCTCGGAGCCCTCGCCGTCGTCCTGATCATCGTCACCGTCGTGGTCGTCGTTCTCGTCGTCCTGATCGCCGTCGTCCTGATCGTCGTCGTTCTGGTCGTCGGCGGGCTCGACGTCCTCGGGTTCGACGTCTTCGGCGGGCTCGTCGACCTCGTCGGCCGCGCTCAGCATCGGCAGGTCGTCGCGTGCCGCAGCAGCCGCACCGACACCGCCCGTCACCACGAGGAGAGCGACGACCGTCTTCCCGACGGCGGTACGGAGCAGATGCGTTGCACTGAGTTTCATACGTTCCCTCTGACGGCACTTCGCTGTCGACCTACACATCGACAGGGCGGGACGTCCTGTTACGCAGGGCCGTTCAAGATCGCCTCAACGAGCGACGACGTCACCGGTCACCCGACGTGGCGGCGACCGGCGTGCGGGTCGCCGCGACGTCGTCGTCGCGAATGCGACGCGACGTGGCGACCGCGGGCAGCATGACGAGCCCGACGGCGAGGAAGGCCCACTGGTACGGCGGCAATCGATCGATCGCCGGAGCCGACTCCGACAGGTCCTGCAAGCCACTCGTCAGGACCGTCGCTCCGAGGGCGGCCCCTGCCGCGTAGGCGACCTGCCGCTGGGTGTTGAACACCGACGTCGCCCGTGCCGTGTCGGCGATCGAGACCGTGGCATACACCGAGGTCTGGATCGCGATGAACACGAACCCCATCGCGACGCCACGGGCGAACCCCATCGCCGCCAGGACCACCAGCGGCGTGTCGAGCCCCACGAAGACGTACGAACACGAGATCAGGCCGCCGGCCAACCCGGCGAACGTCATCAACGATCGCGGTCCGTACCGGTCGTACGAGCGACGCCCGAACACGTTCGAGACGATGAAGATGCCGAGCGGCGTCGTCGAGGCGATCATCCCGCTCGTCGACGCCGAGTAGCCACGCAGCGATTGGAGGTAGATCGGCAGCACCAGGATCTGACCGAAGAACCCGGCGTACAGCATCGACGACGAGATGTTGACGATCCGGAAGTGGTGATCGGCGTACAGACGGAGCGCGAGCATCGGCCGGGGCCGACGGGTCTCGACCCGGATCATCGCCGCCAAGGCGACGACGCCCACGACGCCGAGGCCGATCACGGTCGGCGACGTCCAACCCCGCTCGGGGCCGATCGACAGGGTGTACACGAGCACGCTGACCGACCCGGCGCTGAGGATCAGGCCGGCGAGGTCGAGTGAACCGGCGTCGGCGTCACGCTCCTCGCGCAGCACCGCTGCGGCGAACAGCACCCCGGCGGTGCCGATCGGCAGGTTGATGAAGAAGATCCAGTGCCACGACAGGTTGTCGACGAGCAGGCCCCCGAGCAGCGGCCCGAGCGCCGGCCCCATCACAGCGACGCTGAGGACCGCCGACGCCGCGGTGGCGCGGCGCTCGAGGGGGAAGGCGCGGAACACGATCGCCGACCCGATCGGCACGAGGACGCCGCCGCCCAGGCCCTGCGCGACCCGGAAGGCGACGAGCTGGTCGAGCGTCTGCGCGAGCCCGCACACGACCGACCACGCGGTGAACCACGCGAGCGCCGAGACGAAGACGCGCTTCGAGCCGAACCGGTCGCCGAGCCATCCTGCCGCGGGGATCACCGCGGCCACCGCGAGCAGGTACCCGACGGCCACCCACTCGGCCTCGTTGGCGGCGACGCCGAAGTCGTCGGCCATCGTGGGCAACGCCACGTTCACCATCG
>JAGQSS010000150.1 GCA_020439405.1 Ilumatobacter sp.
GCCTCTATCTGCCGTCAGGGACCGCCGTCACTGGCTGGGATCGCTTCATCGACGACCAGAACGACGAGTACGAACTGGTCGGGCCGCCGGAGCGCAAGTGGAACCCGCGGGCTCAGCAGTTCTCCCACGTGCAGGCCACGGTGCGGAGGGTGACGTGAGCCGCTTCGTGCCCGCAGCGAACCTTGACGTCGTCCTCGATCACGCCACGCACGACGATCGACTCAAGGTCGCCGAGCACATGGCGATCGACGCACGCCACAACGTGAACCCGGACACCGGGCACTACGCCGAAGAGGTCCAGACGTTCGACGACGACCGAGGCGTCGGCGTCGATGCCCACGACGTCGCCGCGCACATCATCGAGTTCGGGTCAATCAACAACGCGCCGCAGGCGCCGATCCGTCGTGCCGCCGATGCCGCGGGGAGGTTCGAGGAGAGATGACGCTGCCGGTGCTCACCGCCTCGAACTGGAAGGCGTGGCTGTGTGGATGGTTGCGAGCGCAGCCGGAGTTGGCGGCGCTCGTATCGACCCGTGTCTACAGCAAGCTCCCAGCGGCGAAGGTGTGGCCGGCAGTGCGGGTCGCGAGAACGGCCGGCGGTCCCATCGAGGAGACCGGCGGGTACCTGCACGATCCCCTGTTCCAGCTCGATGTGTTCGCCGACGACGAGGCGACCGCTGAGCGGGTCATGTCGACCCTGGCTGCGGTCGTGGCGGCTCGACTCGTCGGGACCCACACCGTGAACACGGCGACTGTGACCGTCACCAGTGCGGTGGTCGGCCCGATCCATGAGGGATGGGACGACACCGCCGAGACCGTCGCTCGCCATCGGTCATCGCTGCGTCTCACGACGCACATCTGACCGAACCTGTCGGCCCGCCACGCGGGACGAAACCCAACCTCGACCCGCCGTAGCGCGGGTCCTTGTCGCGCCATCAGGCGCAAGGAGGTGCCGTCATGGCACAGGACCCCAGTAACATCCTCGTCGCCGGAAACCTCCGGATCTCGACGGCACCCCTCGGCACCACCCTGCCGACCGCCCTTCCGACGGATCCGTCGACGCTGAACCTCGACGCGGCGTTCAAGGACCTCGGCTACACGTCGCCGGACGGGTCGAAGTTCACGACGACTCGGACCACCGAGGGCATCCAGGTGCACCAGGAGCGTGGCAACGTGCGCACCCTGGTCACCGATGAGCTCGCGCAGGCGACGTTCAACCTGCGTGAGTGGAACCGGGAGACGGTCACCACCTCGTTCGGTGGCGGCACCATCACGTCGCCGGCGTCGGGAGTGTGGAAGTACGAGCCGCCGGCACCGGAGGACATCAACGAGTTCTCGGCGGTGCTCGACCTGTTCGACGGCGACCAGATCTGGCGGTTCGTGCTGCGTCGGGCGATGGTGTCCAACAGCCCGGAGTCGAACTTCATCCGCACCGGATCGGCGGACCTGCCCATCACCCTCGACTGCCTGGTCGCCGGCGGCGGTGTCCGCAACTGGTACGCGCTGACCAACTGGGTCGGGATGAGCGCGTGAGCATCCGCATCCGCTTCACGACGGCAGGAGGGGACGTCGAGGACGTCCCTCTCCTGCCGACCGTGATCCGCGAGCAGGAACAGGAGCACGGCAAGCCGTGGTCGGAGATCGTCACGCTCAGCTCCGAGTGGGCGTTCTATGGGGCGTGGCGCTACATGCAGCTGCGCCGCGACGAGGGCAGGTCCCTCGACAAGTGGCTGGAGTCGATCGACGACCTCCAGGTGGGGCGTGACGACGTGGACCCTTCGTCGGCCCCGGATCAGCAACCCACCGACTGATCGCAGCGGCTGTCCGCACCGGGCAGCCGCTGCACGGTCTGGTCGCACTCGGTGATCGTGAGCCGGCCATGTTGGCCGCGTTCTTGACCTTCGCCGAGTCCATGCCGACACCGTTCGCGGCGTCGGCAGTCCCGTCAGCGTCGGAGCCCGAGTCGCTCCGCAACAGCACACCGGAGGAGCGCTTGTCGTTCTTCGGGAAGGGGTGACTGATGGCGCAGGCCGGGACCGTGTGGGTCGATGTTCGGGGCGACATGTCGCAGTTCGCCACCGATGTCGCCGAGGGTGCAAAGAAGGCGTCGGCCGGTATGGCCGGGGTGGCGGCATCGGGCGTGAAGACGGTGATGGGCGACATCGCCCGCTCGTCGGCCGTGGCTGCCACAGCGCTCGGCGTCGTCGGCATCGCGGCGGTCAAGACGTCGAGCGACTTCAACGCTGCGATGTCCGGCGTCGGGGCGGTGGCGAACGCCTCGGCTGCAGAGATGGAGTCGCTGCGTAACGCAGCGTTGAAGGCGGGTGCTGACACCGTCTATTCGGCGTCGCAGGCCGCTGACGCCCAGGCCGAGCTCGTCAAGGCGGGCGTCTCCGTCTCCGATGTGCTCGGCGGTGCTCTCACCGGATCGCTCAGCCTTGCCGCCGCCGGCCAGCTCGACCTGGCCGATGCTGCGACGATCTCGGCGCAGGCGATGAACGTGTTCGGTCTCGGCGGCGATCAGGTGGCACACATCGCCGACGTGTTGGCCGCGGGTGCGAACAAGTCGGCCGCTGATGTCGGCCAGCTCGGTGACGCTCTCCGCCAGGGTGGCCTGGTCGCCAAGCAGACCGGGCTGTCGATGGAGGAGACGGTCGGCGTCCTGTCGATGTTCGCCGACAGCGCCCTGGTCGGCTCCGACGCGGGGACTTCGCTCAAGACGATGCTGCAGCGTCTGGTGCCGCAGTCCGACGAGGCCGCTGATGCGATGGCGCGGCTGGGCCTCGACTTCTTCGACGCGCAGGGGCAGTTCGTCGGCATCGCCGAGGTGGCCCGCCAACTGCAGACGAGTCTCGGCGGGCTGAGCGATGCGCAGCGCCAGCAGGCGCTGACAACGCTGTTCGGCTCCGATGCTGTGCGTGCGGCGTCGATCCTCATGGAGGGTGGCGCTGCAGCGGTCGATGAGTACACAGCCGCGGTCAACGACATGGGTGCCGCTCAGCGGATGGCATCGGCGCAGACCGACAACCTCAAGGGTGACGTTGAAGCGTTCAAGGGGTCGGTCGAGACGTCCCTCATCAACCTCGGCGACCTCGGCGATTCGTCGCTGCGGTCGCTGGTGCAGGCCGGGACTGATGTCGTCAACGTGTTCAACGACTTCGCCTCGACCCCGGCATGGGACGCGATCGGCCGCAACGTCAGCAAGCTGACCGATGGGCTCGGCGGAGGGCTCGGTGGCGTGGCGGACCAGTTGTCGGCGATCCTCGACAGCATTCAGCCGGCGGATGTTGACCGGGTGTTCGGCCGTGTGTCGGCGGCGTTCGAGACGATCTCGGATGCGGCGAGCGGTCTGCAGGGCGTGATCGCGGGTGTGGGGCTGTCGATCGCCGGGCTCGGTGCCCGATCGGTCCTCGGCCCGCTCGGCGGGATCGTCCCGGTCATCTCGCCGATCACCGGCGTACTCGGCGGCCTGGTCCTCGGTTCCGACGAGGGTCGCGAGGCGTTGGTGAACCTTGGTCGTGAGGCGGCGAAGTTCGCCACCGGCACAGGATCGCAACTCCTGGCGGCGGCATCCCGCTTGACCGACAACCTGTCCCGCGGGCTCGCCTCGGCGCTGGAAGATGTCGGCTCCGCGGTGATCGATGCTGCTGACACGCTCGGTCCGGTGTTGGGCGAGGCAATGGACGACCTCGGCCCACCGATCGGGGAACTCCTCGAGGCGCTCGGTGAACTGGTAGAGGCGGTGCTGCCGAAGTTGGCCGACATCGCCGGTGGGGTCCTGCCACCCATCTTCGATGTGCTCGGCACTGGGATCGGGATCGCCGCTGATGCCGTCGGCCTGCTGGCCGACAACCTGTGGCTCGCCGTTCCTGCCATCGGCGCCTTCGTAGCTGTCCGCTTCGGCGACTCCATCAGGGGGTTCGCTGACGGCATCGGTGCAGCCGTTCGGGGTGTCGGCGAGTTCCGCGAGGCCATCGCTGGGATCGCCGCCACGCAGGGCGTGTCGCAGTTCGAGGCGCTTCGGGGCGTGGCGAGGTCGAGCGGCGGCGAGTTGCGCGGGCTCGTGTCCGGTCTGGGCGGGTTCAACATCGCCATGATCGGCGCCACCGCAGCAATCACGGCGGGAGTCGGGATCTATGAGGCGTGGTCGCGCAACGTGCAGCGAGTCGATGACGAGACGAAGCAGTTGACGGATTCGATCGTCGAGCAGGGCAAGGCTGTCGGCCCGACGCTGGCGAACGCTCTGCGCAACATCTTGGAGACCCGCAAGGGCTTCGACGATGCGTTCGCGAAGTCCGGCATGACGATCGAGGGTGTGTCGCAGGTGGTGAACGCTGCGGTCGGCGACATGGACAAGGCCCGCCAGGTCATGCACGAGTTCACATGGGGAGGCTCCAATCAGGAGTCGCTGGACCGGTTCCGCGACAGCCTCGACAAGGTCCCCGCTTCGGTGCGTCCGGTCATCAAGAACATGTTGGACTTGAACGACGCCGGGGTCATCACCGCCGGCGAGTTCGACGCCATCATCGACGCCATGACCGACCTCGACATCGAGGCGCAGGGCACGGCTGACTCCATCGCGTTCAACGCCGAGCAGATGGAGAAGGGGATCCCTGCTGCTCAGCGCACCGCCGACGCCATGAGGGACATCGCGACGGCCAGCGACACGACCGCAGGGCTCGACGCTCAGCGTGACGCCCTCGCCCGTCTCGCCGCCCAGTTCCCCGAGGTGGCAGCCGCTGCGGGCGTCGCCATCGGCACGGTGGCGGATGCCAACGACAACCTCGCCGACCAGACGGCCCGTGCCATCGGCGAGCTGCGCAACCTGGCCAGCGAGTTCGGTGAGATCGCCGGATCCGCCAAGGATGTCGACGAGGCTCAGCGCCGCTACCTCGACTCGCAGCAGTCCGTCATCGAGTCCATCGCCAAGAACGGCGCTGGTATCGACGCCAACACCGAGGCGGGTCGCCGCAACGCCGATGCGCTGCAGAAGATGATCGAGCAGGGTCAGGCGCTCGCCGAGGCGCAAGCCAAGATGGACGTCACCGGCAAGACGTCCACGGCGACGCTGAACGGGATCGTCGCGGTGCTCGCCAGCATGCGCGATCAAGGTCAGTTGACCGCCGAGGAGTACGGGAAGCTCCTCGAGTTGTACGGGCTCACCCCGGACCAGATCGAAACGACGGTCATCGCTCAGACGACTGACGCGAAGAACAACCTGACGGACCTGCAGGCGCAGTTCGACGCCATGAAGGACCAGATGTCGGAGCCGGTGCGGACGCTGGTGCAGACGCTGATCGACCAGGGCCGCTACGCCGAGGCGGAACGTGCGTTGAACCAGGTGGCGCGGGATCGTCAGGCGACGGTCGAGGTGACGGTCCGTCAGCGGCAGATGGTCGAGAACTGGTTCGGCGCTGCGTTCGCCAACGCCGCCTTCGGTGGGAAGCGCGCGATGGGTGGTCCGGTCACTGCGGGGATGCCGTACCTGGTCGGTGAGAACGGGCCCGAGATCGTCACGTTCGGCGGGGACGGATACGTCGCCGACGCTGCGTCGTCGCGCAAGATCCTCGATCAGCCGCCGACCTCGCTCACCTTGGATCCGGTGCTGGCGCAGTTGGTGGCGTTGCGGTCCGAGTTCGCCGCTCTTGCCGATGCGATGGCGGCGGTGGCGACACGTCCGCAGCAGCCGCCGGTGATCGACGTGACGGCGACCTCGGGGGTGGCGATCACGGCACGGGAACGTGACCGGGCGATGCGGTCAGGTGGTCGACCGTGAGCGGCCTGCCGCAGCCTGAGTGGGGGCTCGTCACCCTGAACGGCGTCGAGTTGGACGCTCCCGGTCGTCTCACGTTGAACAGCTGGGTGCTGACCGATGGGGCGAAGCGCCGCCGGAAGAATCGCACGCGTCCCGGTGTCGACGGCCAGAAGGGGTCTCGCGGTTTCAAGGATCCGCGGGACGTGACCCTGGAGGTCTTCCTCGATGGCCGCTGGGACGCCGACGGCGACCCCGTGAACACGGCCGTCCACCTGGCGACGGTTGCGGCCGTGCAGTCACACATCCTGTTCCTGCGTACTGCGATCCTCGACGACCCAGGCGACGCCGAGGGATGCGTGACGTGTTCGGTCACGACTGCTGTCGCCGGCACCACTCACGACGGCCCAGTGCAGGTCGATGATCTGCGAGCAGACCCGGGGATCGGGGCGCAGGTCGTGACGTTCAGTCTGTGCATCCTTCGCGGTGAGCTGGCGATCACGGCTGGGAGCGGGTAGTTGGCGGCTGAGGTCACTACGGACTTGCGCAACGCGGCGAACACGTCGGGCGCAGAGATCGCAGGCGCGTTCGGCGTGTCCTGGCAGGAGCAACGCAACGGCATTGGCGTCGGATCACTCTTGGAGCTCAACGACGACAGCGGTGAGGTGTCGATGGGCGACGTGATCCTCGGTCGTCTCGATGGGACCGCACGGATGGCGTGGATCGCGGAACGGGCCGAGGTTCAGATGGTGTCGGTCGGCGACGAGCTGGTCGAGGCGGTGAAGTGGTCTGGTCGTGGCCTGGCTGGCGAGTGGGCTGATGGTCGACTGCACGAGACGCCGACGCTGTCGAACATGGCGCAGACGGTGCCGGTGCTCGACGACCGGGTGATGGCGTGGCAGGGGCCGGACTACGACCCGACGGGCGACGGTTGGACGGCGGCGAACATCATCGCGGTGCAGGGATGGGGCTCGACGTTCTACACCGGCCTCCCCGCCGAGTGGGCAGACCCTGCGGCGTTGTGGATCGGTCCATCGACCGGCGACGACGACAATGCGCCGTCGGGTCGGAATCTGTTTCGTCGGTGGGTGCCGATTGGTGTGGGTGGTCACATCCTCGATTACGCCGGGGACAACACTGTGACCGCGTACGTCAACGGCGTGAAGGTCGGTTCCGGCATCTGGCAGCGGACGCAACGCTACGAGTTCGAGGTGACTGCTTCGGGCTGGATCCTGTTCGCGTTCGAGCTGGTGAACGCTGCGGACGACGGCGACCCCGGCGGGAACCCGACCGGGCTCCTGTGGTCGCTGCGCGCCGCGAACGGGACCGTCGTCGCTCGCAGCGACGACGACACGGAGATCCTCGAGTATCCGTCGTCGGATCCGCAGGTGCCGATCGGACGTCAGATCCGCCAGGTGATGATCGGCAACGACCTGCTGGACGGCTGGACCGTGACTGGCACCGAGACGACCGACGATTCTGGTGCGACGTTCCCGGCGACGGGTCCGATGGTGTATCGGCTGGGGTCGGACTCGCCGTGGGATGTCGTGTCGCAGTTGTGCGAGCAGTTCATCGACGTGGTGGTCGACGCCGAAGGTCGGACGTTGCGTCCGTTCGTGAAGGGGACGGCAGGGGTGGCGTCGACGTTGGAGCTCGTCGCCGGGTACTCGACGGCTGGCTTGGCGGATCCGGGTTCGGTGAACGTCACCGACCTGGAATGGGACATCCCTCGGCCCGAGTTCGATGCGCTGGTCGTGCGGTGGGCGCGCGGCAGGTTCAATCGTGGGGCTGGGTCCCGTTGGGGGACACTCGACATCGGCCACATCACCGACCTCGGCACCGCGCAGTCCATCGCTGATGGGTTGTTGGCGCTTGCCGATGGGAGGTCTGCGACGTTCGCGGTGTTGGATCCGTCGCCCGTTCCTGCGCCACACGATGTGATCGATGTCCCGCTCACGGACATCGACACAACGACGGCGATGCCGGTGTCGGCGGTCACGGTCACTGCCGATGATGACGGTGAGGCTGTGGTGACGATCGCTGTCGGGTCGCTGGTGGAGGATCGACGCACGATGCTGGAGCGTGCGATGCGCCGTGGTTCGGCGTCGGGCGCGTTGGGCGGCCGCGCCGCCGCGGCGGCCGCTCCGGTGACCGCGCCGGCCGCGTCGTCGTCGGCGGCCGGCGGTCTGGACGTCATGGTGTCCACGGTCGCCGGCCAGACGGTCGGCACCGAAGCGAAGTCGGGGCA
>JAGQSS010000151.1 GCA_020439405.1 Ilumatobacter sp.
CCGGAATCCGTGGTGGGCGATCTCGAGCTCCTCCATCGCCATGTCGTTCGACTCGACGTTGAAGTTCGGACCCGACCACTTGATGGGGAAGGCCCCGTCGAACTCCCACGCGCGAATGCGCTTGCCGGCCGGACCCATCAGTGTGATGGCGGCGGTGGATCGTGAGAGCTTGTTCTTGTTGGCGGCGAACTGCTCACCCGACGACTTCTGCAGCCACGTGATGAGGCTGTCGGTCTGGGTGATGCCGCGCTTCAGCCGGATGTTCGGCCACGACATCCGCCCCGGCAACTTGTGCACGAAGCTGTTCTGGCCGCCCTCTTGGATCTCCTCGGTCTCGACGGTCACCTCGAGCCCGGTGATCTCGCTGAAACGACCGATCTCGACACCGTCGACCTCGACGAGGAACGTCGCCGACGTGATCCGTTGGTCTTCGAAATTGTCATTCGCCATGTCGTGCCATCTCCCACGCACGATCGTTCATCGCCGCGACCATGTTGATCAGGCGGATGCGATCGGGGTGCTGCAGATCGAGCAGGCGGTCGAGATCCCAGTGCAGGTGATACGCGAGGTACGCGACCTCGTTCCACAAGGCCTGCTCCGGGTAGAGCTTCACGACGTGCTCGGACGAGGAACCTCTTCGATGCGCGCTCGACTACTGCGCATCGCTGCGGGCTGAGGCTCGGTCTCGCCGTCGACGGCCATCTCGTCGGGATCGACGACGTCGTCGGCCGCAACCGGCTCCGGCTCGGGGACCGCGGCCGGCTCGGGGACCGCGGCGGCCTGGAGCGCCGCCACGTCGGCCGGATCGCCGAAGTTGATGATGCCGTACAGATCTTGCAGGAACGCCAGGTCGGCAGCGAACAGCTGCTCGACGTGGCGGGTGTCGATCTGGTCGAGCGTGCCGAGCTCGGTGATGACCCGGGCGAGCACCAGCACCGTGAGGTACGGATCGTCCGGGCCGTCGATCTCGCGGCTGCGCAACGGCTCGATCTCATCTCGAGCCGTTGCGAGCCGCATCGTGCCGTGGCGGTGCAACACACCGTCGTCGTCGACGAAACCCTTCGGGAGGGTGAAGTCGAACTGGGTCTGGAGCCCTGCCACGTTCAGATCACTTCCAGTCGATGAACTCGTGCTGCATCGTCAGTTCTTCGATCATGACGTCGTCGGATCCCGACGAGAGGTCGGAGACCGACAACTTCGATGGCCAGCACTGCTCGAGGTTGAAGCGGGCGACTTCCTTCGCGTCGCGACCGAAGATGACGATCGACGCCGTCTTGTACGGGGTCGCGCTCGCCGCCTTCACCACCTCGTCGAACCAGTCGTAGAGGTCCTTGCTCTTCGTCAGGCCGCGCTTCATCACGACCTCGCCGTACTTCGGACGGCCCGGTCGCTTGCGTTCGACGATCATGGCGCCGTCGCCCTGCTTGAACGTGATCGGTTCGAACTCCATCGAGAGTCCGGAGCAGCCCGTGAAGTACGCGAGCGTCACCCCGTCGATCTCGAGCGAGAAGAACGAACCCTGGAAATCGTCGTCGTGTCCGAGTGCCATCACTGCTCCCTCGTGAGGAGTTCGACCTGCAAGGTCACTTCCTCTTGCATGAGATCGTCGGTGTCGACGCTGAGATCGGACGCCGACCACTTCGACGGCCACGCGTTCTCGAACTTCCAGTTGCCGATGATGGTGCCGCCGATGTCGTACAACATCACGGCGCCGTTGGTGCGGAAGTCGGCCTTGCCGTCGCGGATGCTCTTCGCCCAATCCCAGAACTTCTTGTCGGGCGAGAGCGTGCGCTTCAGCGTGATCTCGTTGTACTTCGTGGTGCCGGGACGCTTGCGGGTCGCGGTGTCCTTGGACGACATCGTCTGCTCGACCACCTGGACCTCGATCGCGAGGCCCGACACGTCGCTGAACATGCCGGTCACACCGTTGTCGAGCGTGACCTCGAACCACGAACCAATGAGTTCGTCGTCCTGGACGGGACCTGGGGAAAGTACTGCCATCGGTTACTCCTCTCCTGCCGTCGCCGGCGTCAGGACTCGTCCTTGATCTGGGCGATGCGGAAGATGACGAACTCGGCCGGCTTCACCGGTGCGATGCCGACCTCGACGACGACCTTGCCCTGGTCGATCGAGTCGGGTGGGTTCGTCTCCTCGTCGCACTTGACGTAGAACGCCTGCTCGGCGGTGGCGCCGAACAGGGCGCCGTCGCGCCAGAGGCCACGCAGGAACGAGCCCACCGTGCGCTTCAGGCCTTCCCACAGCGCCTGGTCGTTCGGCTCGAACACCGCGTACTGGGTGCCGTTCATGATCGTCGTCTCGATCATGTTGAACAGGCGACGGACGTTGATGTACGTCCAGTCGGTGTTCGACGACAGGGTACGAGCGCCCCAGACGCGGATGCCCTGGGTGCCGAACGGACGGATGCAGTTGATCCCGATCGGGTTGAGCAGACCCTGCTCGGCCTTGGTGATGTCGGTCTCGACGCTCAGGGCACCGCGGACGACCTCGTTGGCGGGGGCCTTCCAGACACCGCGGTTGGTGTCGGTCCGCGACCAGATGCCGGCCATGTGACCCGACGGCGGGACCATGATCTCGGTGTCGCCGTTCGTGGCGGCGGGGTTCGAGACCTCGATCCACGGGTAGTACAGGGCGGCGAACGCCGAGTCGTACATCGCGGTGTCGGAGCGCCATTCCTTGATCTGCTGCGGCGACATCCCCGGAGGGGCGTCGAGCACGGCCATGCGGTTCGCCTGACCCTCGCAGTGGTTGATCAGCGCGAGCTGCACCGACTTCCACAAGCCGAGGTCGACGGTGCCGTCTTCCTTGGTTGCGGCGGTGATCAGGTCGGGGACCATGACCATCGTGACGTCGTCGGCGATCGTGAGGCCGCTGATGCCGGTGCGGGCCGACTCGTTGCCGGAGAACGCACGGGCGGGGACGGCGACCGGCAGCGGCGCCGCCGGCTCGATCGGGAAGCTGCCGGCCGGCAGGGTCTGCAGGTCGGCGGCGAGGTTGCCGAGATCGATCTTGGTCTCGACCTTCACCTTGGTGGAGGTCTTGAGGTCCTTGTCGATCGAGCCGAGCGTGACGCTCGTGTACGTCTCGGACTCGCCACCGCCGGACACGTCGATGGTGTAGCTGGGGGCGGCGTCGTCACCGGCGTCGTCGGCCTCGGGCTCGGGCGTGATCGTGACGGTCACGTCGGCGTTCGGCTCGGTCGTGGTGAACTCGACGGCGGGGCCGAGCGCACGGTCACCCGAGGGGAGCGCCAGGGTGCCGGGCTCCTCGGACGGCTGGGTGTTCGGGATGCGGACGATGTACGCCATGCTCCCGCCGTTGTTGAAGAATCCGTAGACGGAGTGGGGGAGCATGGCTCCCTTGACGAAGCCGCCGTACAGGTCTTCGAACTGGGTCCAGTTCGTGACGAGTCGGGGCTTCATGCCGTCCGGGTCGTTCGGGTCGTCGCTCGGAGCCTTGGCCGTGAAGCCGACGAATGCGGCAACGGCGGTCGCGCCCGCGGACAAGGTCGCCGAACTCGACGGAACCTCTTCCACGTACACGCCAGGCGTCAAGTACGAAGCTGCCATACTGCTTCCCCTTCATGAAGGTGTTGTGATTGAGCCCAGGCGCTGCGCGGCTGATGTTCCCGACGACATGTCGTAGAGAAGGGTGTCCGCCCGCTCGACCGTAGCCAGAGCGAAACCTAGCACTCGGCCGACGGGCGGTGGTGAGCTTTGCGCTCTCCGCGCACCCGATTTCGTGGAACAGACGGAATCCTGACGATCCGGCGTCAGGCCGGGTCGCCGGACCCGGCCGCGCCAGGTCAGGGGATGTTTTCGGTGACGGTGCCGGGGAAGGTGATCGAGATCGACCCGCCGTACGCGCACGTGCACTTGGAGGTGCTGTTGAGCGCCGGGGTGCCTCCGATCATCATCGTCGACGACCCGGGTGTCCACGGGGTGGTGACCGGGATGCACGGCCCGGGCGTGAGCACGCCGAGCGCCGCCGCGGTGAGCGACGCCGTGGTCGGGTTGGCGAGGCTCTGGCAGACCCCGAACGGCGGGATGTTGAGCATCGGGACCGAGTCGAGGATGGTCGCCGCCGGCTTCTTCTCGATGTTGACGCGCTTGGCGGGCAGGACGTTGAGCGTCGACGGGGCGATCCCGAACGAGCACATCATCATCGCCCCTGTCGTCACCGGCTGCGCCATGCCGACGACCCTACAACGCAAGTCAAACCCGCCGACCCGGGTCAGGTGTCGGAGGTGACGCCGAGGAGGGTGTGTGTCGGGTCAGGTGTCGGAGGTGACGCCGAGGAACGAGGCGTTACCGTCGATCACCTGACCCGGAACCGGTGACCCGGTCCTGAATCTCGTTCCCATCCGAGGTCGGCGAGGCGACGTGCGCCCGGGTTTCTCGGTGGCTGCGGGTGGGAGTGGGGTACAGCTCGTCTTGCTCTGAAGGAGGTGGCTGGCTGGGTTCTCGGTGATCCCAGTTGCGTGGTGCGCTCCGGTTGCCGCCGAGATCTGTGGGTGCCTGGGTTCTCGGCGGCTGTGGTTGCGCTTCCCGCGTCGGTTGCCGCCGAGAACGGCGTTCGGGAGTGTTCGGCCCGCGGGCCGAGTGGGCCGAGGTGGTCGTGCTCCGAAGCAGGTGCCACCGGAGTTCTCGGTGAGCCTGGTCCCTGATATTGGACTGGGTTCACCGAGATGTTGCGGCGCAGAGTTCTCGGTGGCTTCGGTTGCACCTTGCGCACCGGGTGGCGCCGAGAACGCGAGTGTCAGGCGTCGGGGTGCGCGCCGAAGTTCTCGGTGATCCTGGTCTCTGACGGTGGACTGGGTTCACCGAGATGTTTCGGTGTCCGAGGATCTCGGTGAATCGCGGTGCGTTTCGTGCGCCTGCTCCCGCCGAGATCGTGCGCCAGATCGGGCGTCAGGTGTCGGGGGCGGCGCCGGGGAGTTCGGTGACGAGGTCGAAGTACTCACCGAAGTCGGTGGGCTTGATCAGTCGTCCCAGCTTGCGGAACTCGAACGCCACGCCGAGCACGGCGTCGCCGGTCGTGATGTCGGCGTCGCGGGCCGCGGCCCGGAACGCGGCGTGCACTGCGGCGTTGCGGATGATGCCGCCCGAGATCTCGAAGTGTCCGCCGAGCCATTCGGTGTCGACGTCGTCGATCGGCGCCTGCTCGGGCAGGTTCTTGCGCCAGATGTCGATCCGCTCCGCCGGCCCCGGCAGGGCGAACTCGATCCGAGTGTGGATCCGCCGCAGGAACGCGTCGTCGACGTTCTTTTCGAAGTTCGTCGCCATCACGACCAACCCCTCGTACGCCTCCAACCGCTGCAACAGGTACGACACCTCGATGTTGGCGTAGCGGTCGCGTGAGTCCTTCACCTCCGACCGCTTGCCGAACAGTGCGTCGGCCTCGTCGAAGAACAGCACCAGGTTGCCGGCGCTGGCGGCGTCGAAGATCTCTTCGAGGTTCTTCTCCGTCTCGCCGATGTACTTGCTCACCACCGACGACAGGTCGATCTTGAACAGGTCGAGGCCGAGCTGGCCGGCGATCACCTCGGCCGCCAACGTCTTGCCCGTGCCGGACGGGCCGGAGAAGAGCGACACGACACCGCGCGAACTGACCGATGCCGCGAAGCCCCAGTCGTCGTAGACGCGATCGGCGTGCTGATACCGGTCGACGATCGTCCGCAGCACCGCCATTCGGTCCTCGCTCAGGACGAGGTCGTCCCACGTGCGGTGCGGACGGATGCGTCGGGCCAGCTGCTCGAGCCGGCCGCTGACGAGACGGCGGACGGCCGCATCGAGATCGCCACCGGTCGCCGCGAACGCCCGGCCGACCTGTTCCAGCTGATCGGCGCGGAGCGGGTGCGAACGCGGCACGTCGTCGCCGAACGTGGCGGCCCACTCGTCGTCGGTCGGCGGATGGTCGTCGGCGACCACCGACCGCCACGCCCGACGCGGCAACTCGTCGAGCGACAGGTCGCGACGCGCCACCAGCGACCAGCTGGTGTGTGTCGCCCGCTCGATCCACTCGGCGCCGGCGGCGGGGAGCTCGGCGTCGACCTCGACGATCACGCCGGTGCCGGTGATCGTCGCCTCGCGAACGAGCCCCGCCCACCGTTCGGGCTCGGTCGGGGCGGGCACGACGATGAAGGCGGTGCCGGACGTGGCGGCCACGGCGGCGTCGATCCGGCGGACGCGGTCGTCGCCCGACACGACCGTGAGCGGTGCCCCGTCGGCCACGTCGGTGTGGACGGTGCGCAGGATCTGTGGCGCGTTCGGGTCGGGCGCGGCGCCACCGACGAGTGCACAGAGGCGGCCGGGCCGGAGCGCGATCGTGTGATCGGACCAGGGCCCGTCGGCGATCACCTCGACGAACGCCGCGTTCTGGAGCGCCGACCGAGCGGCCACCGCGAGGACGCCCGGGTGGCCCTCCACGTGGCGGAACGTCTCGGCCAGCGTGCCGAGCGTCATCCGGCGCTTGGCGAGATCGCCCTGCAGCTCGGCGAGGCGATGGTGCTGCGCCGGGTCGAGTTCGGCGACGGCGAGGGTCGCGAGCACGCCCGCCTCGTCGACGGTGAGATCGGCATTGGCGGTGACGATCGCGAACGCCGAACCGCCGGCCAGCCCTTCGACCAGACGGTCGCGCAACGCGTCGAGGTGGGCGGCGTCGGCGGGGTCACCCTCACGGGTGGAGGCGAGCACGTCGAGCATCCCGCGCCCGTACTCGAACCATCCCCCGCCGGCCTCGACCTCCATCGCCCCAGTCAACCAGGTCGGCGTCGCCCACCTGTCAACATGGGGCGGCCATGTTGAAGTCGCTCGGGGTCACGATCGCCCAGGTCACCGAACGACTCCGGGGAAGCCCGGAAGTCGTCCGTACCGGTCCGGGTGAGTCGCCCGAGCGCGCGGTGCAACGAGCCGAGCGACGGCGACGCCTGCGCACCGTGTTCTGGCTCGTCGTCGTGTTCGTCGGCATGGTCGCCCTGTTCTCGACGATGTTCCACGAGCTGATGGCCCGCGAGGGCCGGTCGTATTCGTGGCCCACGTCGATCTACTGGACGCTCACCACGATGACGACCCTCGGGTTCGGCGACATCACCTTCGAGAGCGACGCCGGCCGCATCTTCTCCGTCGTCGTGCTCCTCGCCGGGTCGACGTTCCTGCTGGTGATGCTGCCGTTCGTGTTCATCCAGTTCGTGTTCGTGCCGTGGATGAACGAGCGCGACCGGCGACGGGCGCCGACATCGGTGCCGTCGCAGATCACCGAACACCTCATCCTCACCGAGCCCGGACCCGTCGAGTTGGCCCTCGCCGACCGCGCCGAACAGGCCGGCGTCGCCTACGTCATCCTGGTCGACGACGTCGACCTCGCCGGACGCATCCACGACGGCGGCCGCCGCGTGATGGTCGGCGCGCTCGACGACCCCGAGACCTACCGCAAGGCGCGGATCGACCAGGCGGCGATGGTCGTCGCCACCCGCAACGACCCGACGAACACGAACATCGCGTTCACCGTCCGCGAGATCGCCCCCGACGCGACGATCCTCGCCACCGCGAACGCACCCGAGTCGGTCGACATCCTCGAGATCGCCGGCGCCGACCACGTGCTCCAACTCGGAGAGATCCTCGGCGGGGCGATGGCGGCGCGGGCGCTCGGCATCGGCGGCAAGAGCCACGTGATCGGCGAGTTCGCCGGGCTCCGCATCGCCGAGGCCGGCGTGGCCGGCACCGCCCTCGCCGGGCGCAACCTGCGCGAACTCGCGTTGCGTGCTCGGCTCGGCGTGGCCGTGGTCGGCGTCTGGGTGCGCGGCGACTTCACGATCGCCGACCCGGACACCGAACTGCGCGAGCCGATGATCCTCCTGCTCGCCGCGACCGACGAGCAACTCGCTGCATTCGACGCCGAGTACGCCGTAC
>JAGQSS010000152.1 GCA_020439405.1 Ilumatobacter sp.
TCGTTCCTCGGCGTCACCTCCGACACCTGACCCGCACACACCATCGTTCCTCGGCGTCACCTCCGACACCTGACCCGCACACACCATCGTTCCTCGGCGTCACCTCCGACACCTGACCCGAGGGGCGGACGACGCGAGACTCTCGGGCATGGGTGAGATCGAGGGGCAGGTCGAGGAGGGGTTCGGGGCGGTCGCCGACGCGTTCCGCGCCAACTTCGCCGAACGAGATGAGCTGGGCGCGTCGTTCGCGCTGTACGTCGACGGTGAGTGCAAGGTCGACCTGTGGGGCGGGGTCGCAAATCAGCGCACCGGAACCCCGTGGACCGACGACACGCTCGAGCTCGTCTTCTCCACCACCAAGGGGATCGCTGCGACGGCGATCGCCATGTGCGTCCAGACCGGCACGCTCGCCTACGACGACCCGGTCTCGAAGCACTGGCCCGAGTTCGCAGCGGCCGGCAAGGGCGACATCACCGTCGAGCAGGCGCTGAGCCACCAGGCCGGCCTGATCGGCGTCGACGCCCCGCTCGACTTCGACCAGATCATGGCGGTCACTCCCGTCATCGAGTCGCTGCAGGAGCAGACACCGTTGTGGGAGCCGGGCACCGCCCACGGCTACCACGCGATCACCTACGGCTGGCTCGCCGGCGAGATCCTCGCCCGCGCCGACGGCCGACGCATCGGCCGGTTCGTCCAGGACGAGATCGCCGGACCGCTCGGGATCGACATGTGGATCGGCCTCCCCGAGTCGGAGGAGGAGCGGGTGGCGCGGCTCGAGACGACGCCGCTCCCGAAGGACGATCCGGCCCTGCTCGAACACCTCGGCAAGCTGTACGCACGCGGGGCGAACGGTCGCCGCGCACTGGCGCTCGACGGGCGGCTCTCGACCGCAGGCGACAACCACTTCAACACCCGGGCCGTGCATGCGACCGAGATGCCCGGCGCCAACGGCATCACCAACGCCAGGTCGCTGGCGAAGATGTACGCCGCGACGATCGGTGAGGTCGACGGTGTGCGCCTGCTCGACACCGACACGATGAACGCGGCCCGCACCCAGCGGGTGAACGGCGACGACCTGACGCTGTTGCTGCCGAGCCGGTTCGGTGCCGGCTACTGGCTGCACGACACGAGCACCCCGATGATCCAGGACGGCTCGTACGGCCACCCCGGAGCGGGCGGTTCGCTCGGCTTTGCGAACCCCGAACTCGGCATCGGCTACGGCTACGTCATGAACCGCATGGGCAACCACCTCACCGGCGACCCGCGAACCCTCGCCCTCAACGAAGCGGTCCTCGCCAGCCTCTGACAGGGGTCGGATACGTTTCGTCGGGACCGACGAAACGTATCCGACCCCTTTCGGAACCGATCAGCGTGGTCGTGACTCTGGTGGGGTATCCATGAGCACGACCGACGCATCTCTCGCCGCTCGGGCGGACATGATCTCGCTCGGTGAGCGCGTGACGTTCGAGCAGCTGTACGCCGAGCAGTACCCGTCGATGCTGCGGCTCGCGCACGCCCTCGTCGACACGCGCGAGCAGGCGGAAGAGGTCGTGCAGGATTCGTTCGCCGCGATCTACGAGCGCTTCGACCGGCTCGACCATCCGGCCGCCTACCTGCGGACCACGGTCGTGAACCGCTGCCGTCGCGTCCTCCGCCGCCGGATGCTGTCGCGCCGCCACACGACACCACCCGGCGAGGACGGCTCGCTCGTCTACAACCACGTCGTCGACGCCATCCGGCAGCTGCCCCACAAGCAGCGCTCGATGATCGTGCTCCGCTACGACCTCCAACTCACCGACGCCGAGATCGCCCGAACGATGGGCGTGCCGATCGGAACGGTCAAGTCGACGATCCACCGCGCCCTCGCCGCCCTCCGAAAGGAACTGCCCGATGCACGATGACCTCGAACACCTCGTCGAACGCTCGCTCGACGAACGAGCCGGCCGGCTCGCACCGGGACACGGTTCGCTCGACGACGTGCTCGTCCGAGTCGACCGACGCCACCAACGCCGCCGGGCCACCGCCGTCGTCGGCTCGCTCGCCGTCGCCGCCGTGGGCCTCGTCGGCCTGTCGGTCGTGCAGGGGGCCGACGAACCGCTGAGTCGCAGCGACGGCCTCGACGCGGCGTTCGCGACGACCGGGCCGATGCGCGTCCTCGAGGGAACGCTCGACGCATGGCGCTGCGAGGGCGTGATCGACGTCGTCCTCCCGGCCGGCGACATGTCGCACTACTACGCAGGCTGTACCCCGGTGACGATCATCGACGGCGTCCCGGTCGACGTGGTGCCGACGACGACGACGACGGTGATGGAAGTGCCGGCCACGTGGGTCGAGTGTCAGCCGGGGGACGGTGCCGACTACGACGTGACGCTCGCCTCGACCACCCCGTGCGGCACGGTTCCCCACACCACCGTGGCGTACTGCGAACAGGTCGACGGCGGCGTCACGGTGACGGTCCCCTGCGTGACCAGCCCACCGTTGCCGGTCGACTCGACCACGCCGTTGGAGGACGTCGTCGATCACATCCTGGGGCCCGGCGACACCCCGTTCCGGATCGCCGAGGCGTACGGGCTCACCCTCGACGAGCTCGCCGCCGCCAACCGGACGAACCCCGCCTGGGACACCTTCCTCGTCGGCCAGACGATCAACATCCCCACCGCCCCGTAACCAGGGGTCGAGCCAGATGGGGTCAGGCACCTTCTGGCGTTCGACGTCGTGACGACCTCGGCCCGGTTTGCCAGAAGGTGCCGGACCACTTCTGGAGTTGGGGCATGCTGGGGTGATGAAGATCCATTCGACGCCCGAGCAGATGGGGGGCGTGTGGGCCAACGGTGCCGCCGTGCGCCACTCGCCACACGAGTTCACGATCGACTTCGTCCGGTTCGACTACGACGGCGAGGGCAAGCCACAGGCCGGCGTCCTCGTGCAGCGCGTCAACATGTCGCCGCTGTTCGTGAGCCAGCTCATCACGGCGCTGCAGGACAACTGGAGCAAGTACGCGAGCAAGGCGATGCCCCAGGAGCTGATCGGCGACGCCCTGATCGACCCGGACACGATCCGCCACTCGCACCTTCACGACGACGAACCCGATCACGACGATCACGACGGCGACGAGGACGATTGACATGATCCCGCAGCCGATGCTCACCTGCCGGTCGGTCAGCGAATCGAGCGAGTGGTACCAGCGCACGCTCGGCCTCACGAGCGCCCACGGTGGCGACGAGTACGAGATGCTGATGCACGACGGGGCCCTGGTGCTGCAGCTCCACGAACTCGACGCACCGGAGCACCCGTATCTCGTCGACCCGAACGAGGCGTTCGGGAACGGCGTCGCGGTCTGGTTCGAGTCGACCGACTACGCGGCCAGCGTCGAGCGAGCCCGGGCTGCCGGTGCCGAGTTCCTCGAGGACGACCACGTCAACCCGAACGCCCACCACCGGGAGATCTGGCTGCGCGACCCGAACGGCTACGTCGTCGTCGTGAGCAGCCCCTTCGGCGAGCTGTAGCGCGCGGGAACGGATGTGGTCAGACCAGGTCCGTTCCCGAAGACGCAGGAACGGACCTGGTCTGACCACATCCGTTCCTTCGGTGGCACACTTCGACTCGCATGTATTCGACGATCCTGTTCGACCTCGATCACACGTTGTACGACTCGGACGAGTCGGAACGCCTCGCCTACGCCCACACGGCGGCGACGTTCGGGTTGGCCGACCCCGACGTGCACTTCCCGACGTACGTCGACATCAACCGTGCGATGTGGGCGGCGGTCGAGCGGGGTGAGCTGCAGCCGACCGAGGTACGTCATCGCCGGTTCGAGCAGTTCAACGCCACGGTCGGCCTCGACGCCGACCCGGCGCTGATGGCCGACGCCTTCGTGTGGGGGCTCGGCGCCCACGGCGACCTCTACGACGGTGCCGCCGATCTGCTCGCCACGCTCGCGTCGCGGGCGTCGCTCGGGTTGATCACGAACGGGTTGAGCGACGTGCAACGGTCCCGCCTGTCACGGCTCGGCATCGCCGACTACTTCGACTCGATCGTCGTGTCGTCGGAGGTCGGCGTCACCAAGCCGCGTCCCGAGATCTTCGACGTGGCGTTCGAGCAGCTCGGTCATCCCGGTAAGGCGACGACGGTGATGGTCGGCGACAGCCTCACCTCCGACGTCGCCGGCGGTGCCGGTTACGGCATCGCCACGTGCTGGTTCAACCCGCACGGCAAGCCGCTGGCGCCCGACAGCGCGCCGACCCATGAGATCGGCGCGCTGTCGGAGTTGCTCGAGCTCGTCTGATTCAGGCCCTGGCCGGCAGGAACCGGCTGGCGAAGATCGCGCCGGCGTAGGCAACGCCGGCGGCCACGAGGCAGCCGACCGTGAGGCCCGAGAGGAAGGCGTCGTTGACCTCGGCGAGGAACGCCGGCGCGTTCGGTCCGAGCTCGCGGGCGACGAACCCGGCGGCGCCGACCGACTCCTTCGTGAGTTCCTGCGCTTCGGGCGGCAGGTTCGCGAAGACGCTCGACGCTCCCTGGTCGTTCAGCGCACCGATGTAGATCGAGCTGAACACGCTGCCGATGACGGCGACGCCGAGGGTGCCGCCAAGCTCGCGCGTGGTGTCGTTGACCGCCGACCCGATGCCGGCCTTGTCGGCCGACAGCGAGCCCATGATCGACTCGGTCGCCGGCGCGGTGGTGGCGCCGAGGCCGGCACCGAGGACGACCATCTGACCGACGATCTCCCAGTACGAGGTGTCGACGTCGACCCGGAAGGCGATCCAGACGAACGCCGTCCCGAGCAGAGCCAATCCGACGCGCACGACGTTGGTGGTGCCGACGCGCTCGACGATGCGGGGCGCCATGACCGAGGCGACGGCGATGGCGATCGCGACGGGCAAGGTCCGGATGCCGGCCTCGAACGGGCCGTAACCCCGCACCAGCTGGAAGTACTGGGTGATCAGGAAGACGAACCCGAACAGCGCGAAGAACGCCGAGGTGACGGCGACGCTGGCGGCGCTGAAGCGGAGGTTGCGGAAGATGCCGACCGGCAGCATCGGCGCCGTGGCACGCAGTTCCCACCGGACGAAGGCGGCGAGCAGTACGGCGGCCAGTGCGAACCCGGTGATGGTGCCGGCCGATGCCCAACCCCACTCCGGCGCTTCGATGATGGTGAAGACCAGCGCGGTGATGGCGGCGATCGAGAGGAAGGCCCCCGGCAGGTCGAGTCGTGGGGCGTCGTGCTCCCGCGATTCGGGGACGAGACGCCACGCGGCGATCGCGACGAGGATCGTGATCGGCACGTTGATGAAGAAGACCGATCCCCACCAGTAGTGCTCGAGCAACCAACCGCCGACGATCGGCCCGAAGGCGACGGCCATACCGCTCACGGCGCTCCACACACCGATCGCCTTGGCCCGCTCGGTCGGGTCGGTGAAGACGTTGGTGATGATGGCGAGCGTGGCCGGGAAGATCATGGCGGCGCCGATCCCCATGAGGGCCCGCCCTGCGATCAGGCTTCCGGCGGTGTCGACCGAGCCGGCGTAGGCCGAGGTGGCGCCGAACACGACCAACCCGGCGATCAGCATCCGCTTGCGGCCGTACTTGTCGCCGAGGCCGCCTGCCGCGAGGAGCAGACCGGTGAAGACGAGCAGGTACGCGTCGACGATCCACTGGAGCTGACGAGTGGTCGCACCGAGGTCGACCGTAAGCGTCGGGAGGGCGACGTTGACGATGGTGCCGTCGAGCACCGTGACGAACACGGCGAGACAGGTGACGGCGAGGACGGCCCAACGATGTCGTTCGGCGGTGGCGGCGAGACCGACGGGTGGTGCCGGGTCGTGGAGAGGGGTGATACTCATGATGCTCCGATCTTGACGATGTAAGGTGACACTGTAAAGATTGATCTGGGCATCGTCAAGATCGAAGGGAGATGTGGCTAGGATGACCGCCGTGACATCGGCCACCACCGACACGACCACCACCGGCGGCACGTCCACGTCGACCGGCGACGGCTACCACCACGGCGATCTCCCCAACGCGCTCCGGCGCGCCGCGGTCGAGGTGATCGAAGAACGCGGCGCGGGCGGCTTCAGCCTGCGCGAGGTCGCACGACGCGCCGGCGTCTCGCACACCGCACCCGCCCACCACTTCGGCGACATGAGGGGACTGCTCACCTCGGTCGCCGAAGAGGGGTTCGCGGCACTCCACGTCGCGTCGCTCGCGGCGATCGACGGCATCGACGACCCGGCCGATCAGCTGACGGCGTTGGGCCGCTCGTACGTGTCGATGGCGACGACGCATCGCGGCCACTGCGAGGTCATGTTCCGGACCGACATCATCGACACCGACGACCCCGAGCTCCAGACGTGCGGACTCGAGGCGTACGGCGTCCTCGAGGCGGTCGTCCGCCGGATGATCGACGACGAGCACCTGTCGGTCGACGTCGACGAGGTCACGTGGCTCTGCTGGTCGGCGATGCAGGGGCTGGTGCAGCTCGCGCCGAAGATCGCCGTGATCGCCCAGGCGCGCGGCAACGAGCCGCCCGAAGTCGACGCCCTGATCGAGCGCTTCACCGCCCTGATGGTCGACGGCATCCGCAACGCCTCCTGACTCAGCCGGCCAGGAGGCGCTCGACGGCGACTCGCGGGCTGGCGAGCACCGGGACGCCGATGTCGCCGACGAGATCGACCGCCCCGGCCATCGAGGCCTGCGCCAGGACGATCACGTCCGAGGTGGTTGCGTATGCGGAGAGGCGTTCGGCGACGAGGGCGTGATAGCCCTCGATGTCGCCCGACTCGAACCTCGACCACGCGCCGTCGACGACGAACACGTCGATGTCGGGTTCGACGCCACGATCTCCCGCCACGTCGCGGATGAGTTCGGTCGTCGGTCCGATCGTGCTCTCGAGCGCCGCGACGACGGCGATGCGCGGCCCGGCCTCGACCGCGAGTTCGGCCATCGGGCGGTCGACACGCACGACCGGGATTCCGACGACGGACTCGGAAGCGAGCGCCTCGGCCAACCCGCCGATCGTCGAACACGTGCACACGATCAGGTCGACCGAACGATCGGCGAGGTCGGCCAGGGCCTCTCGCAGCTCAGGCTTCACGGCGCTCACTCCGTGGTCACGGGCACGGTCGAGCAGCGTCTCGTCGACCAAGTGCTCGACGCCACTGCCGGGTGCGAGTTCGCCGACGAGGCCGTCGAACGTCGCGACGTGCACCGGTGAGGTGTGGAGGAACCCGACGATCGACATCGACCGATTCTCGTCGGTTCGACGAAGCAGGGTTGTGTCGGTATCGATATGTCGCTATATTAACGACATATCGATACCGGAAACGACAGCCGGCCGAACCGATCGGTCGCCGTCGGATCCCCGAACACAGAAAGAGGCAGCACATGCCCAAGCATCATCGACACCATCGTGGCCCGCACGGCCACGGCCGCAAGCGGGCCCGCCGAGGCGCCGTCGGCCGTTCGATCCTCACCCTCCTCGCCGAGAAGCCGATGAACGGCTACGAGCTGATGGCGGAGTTGGACGAACGCAGTGGCGGACGGTGGCAGCCGAGCTCCGGCTCGATCTACCCCGCCCTCAAGCGGCTCGAACAACGCGGCTTCATCAGCGCCGCCACGTCGGAGGACGACGACAAGCCCCGCTACGAACTGACCGACGAAGGTCGCCAGCGCCTGGAGGCGTTCGCCGCCGACGGTGAGACCACCCCACCGTGGGAGGGCGATGTCGCCCGCCACGGCGAGATCCGTGGGGCGATGGCCGAGCTGATGGGTCCCGCCCGTCAGATCGGTCGGTTCGGCTCCGCCGACCAGATCACGGCGGCCACCACCGCCATCAAGGACACCACGTCCAAGCTCTACCAAATCCTCGCCGACGGCCCCGGCGAAGAGTGATCTCCGGGTCAGGTCTGCGGGTCAGGT
>JAGQSS010000153.1 GCA_020439405.1 Ilumatobacter sp.
AGGCGAAGACCGGCACGCCCTGGGGGTCGTCGACGGTGCCCTCGGGCCCGACGACGACCGCGGCAGCGGCGTGGTCCTGGGTCGAGAAGATGTTGCAGCTGGCCCAGCGCACCTCGGCGCCGAGCGCGACGAGCGTCTCGATGAGCACGGCCGTCTGGATCGTCATGTGGAGCGAGCCGGAGATGCGGGCACCGGCGAGCGGCTGCTTCGGGCCGTACTCGTCGCGGATGGCCATCAGGCCGGGCATCTCGTGCTCGGCGAGCAGCATCTCCTTGCGGCCGAAGGGGGCCAGCGAGAGGTCGGCGACGCGGAAGTCGAGCTTGCCGTCGGGGCGGGCGAGGGTGGACATGGTTCTCCTCCGTGAGGGTACGCGATCGGTCGATCGTGGATGTTCGGATGGAGCGAGCCGGGGCCTCCTGGCACCCATCTGTTCAGCCCGCGGGCAGATGACACGCTAGCGGACCGGCGCCGCGAGACGGCGGGAACGCTCCGGTGTCGGGTGGGGCGGGCGTTCAGTCGGTGAGGACGACCGCGTACACGTCGAGCAGGTAGTCGACGTAGCCGGCGAGGTTGAACACGCACAGCTGCGACGGCACGTTGACGTTGTCGCCGTACCGCAGCAACGCCATGTTCGGCACCGCCTCGTTCTCGCCGAGGTTGACGTTCGAGATGTTGGGCGCAGGCTTGCACTCGTCGGGGCTGTTCTGGACCGCATCGTCGGGGTACGGGTAGGCGGTCAGGTGGGTCCGCACGGGCGCCCACGAGTACTGCCGCTCGAGCCCGACGGCGGTGAAGTTGCCGAACAGTCCGGCCTGGTCGCCGACCCAGGTGCCGTTCACCTTGACGTCGTTGACGAACGCCTCGAAGCTCCACGGCTCGGCGCGTGCCGGACCGAGCGGCTGGGCGTGGAAGTCGGACAGGCGGGTGTCGAACGCCCGGAACGGTGTGATCAGCGGGATCACACGACCGCCGCGGGTGTCGTCGGCGCGGCGGACGAGATACCCCGTGACGTCGACGACCGCTCGCGTCTCGCCCTGGAGCGCGAACAGATGGATCCGGCCGTCGTCGCCGACCGGGACGATCGCGAGGTTGGCGCGGGTCTGGCCGGGCACCAGGTTGAGGTTGCTCGTCGTCGGCTGCTGCGCCGGCACATTCGGGTCGAAGTCGTCGGGCACGAGCGAGATGTGGGTCGCCTTGCTTCCCCCGTACGCATTCACGCCGGTGAGGTTGACGATGACGCCGACGACATCGGCGCTGTTCGGGACGACGGCGGCACCGCCGTCGGTGCTGACGGCACCCCAGATCGGCAACGAGACCTTGCGGGCGCCCTTCAGGTTGCCACCGGACAGGTCGGAGTCGTAGATGCGCACCGGCTCGATCGTCTCGACCCGGGCGCCGCGCGTCTCGTAGCCGCTGGTGGAGATCCAGCCGGAGACGTCGATCAGGAAATGAGCGGTGCCGGCGGCGATCGGCGTCTCGAGGTGCACGGTCACCTGACCACCGGTGCCGGGACGCAGGATCGCCGAGTTGGCGACCGTCTGCCCGGGTGCGAAGTTGACGACCGACGAGGTACCGGGCGAGGTGCCCGTCGGGAAGATGGTTGCGTGTCCGGCCTGCGTCGGCGTGACGACGGTGACGTTGGCGACCACCGCGAGCACGTCGTCGTCGAACCCGTCCTGGTCGTCGTCGACGAACGGGCGGAACCCGATGCCGCCGTCGCCGAGCAGCGGCACGTCGAACCGGACCGCGGTCGACGAACCGGTCTGGCGGACGCCCTTGACCGCGGGCGCAGCCACACCGGTCGATTCGGGCCGGGAGTCGTAGATGCGGACCGGGTCGACGTTGTGGAGTTCACCACCGGCACCGAGCGCCGGGTCGCTCGCGGCGATCGTCCGACCGCCACCGCCGGGCGACACGACGATCGCGAGGGTGGCGGCAGCGGCAACGGCGGCAAGTGTCAGCGCGGCGCTGGTGAGACGTCGACGGAGGGCGGGCACGGCGGTCATCGTAACGTGTTCGTCATATCAGGAGGTGGCAGGGCGCGACATCGGGGCGGATCAGCCCGCGACCAGGGCCGACAGGCGGTCGAAGTCCTCGTCGGAGAGCTGGGTCGCTTCCTCGACCAGCATCACGGGGATCCCGTCACGGACCTCGTACGTGCGACGCAGGCGCGGGTTGAACAGCACCGCCTCCGATTCGAGGTAGTGCAGCTCGCCCTTGTCCTCGGGGCAGACGAGGATGGCGAGGAGCGTGGGATCGAGCGACATCGGGGAAGCCTTTCGTGGTCGGGTCAGGACTGGGTGATCAGGGCCAGCATGTCGGCGACGCGGTCGTCGCACAGGTCGCGGCTGACCGCTTCGAGGTTGAGGCGCAGGAGCGGCTCGGTGTTCGACGGGCGCAGGTTGAACCACCAGTCGTCGCAGTCGACGCTCAGCCCGTCGAGACGATCCTGCGGGCGACCGTCGAAATGGGTGCTGACCGCTTCGATCACCGCACGTGGGTCGTCGACCTGGGTGTTGATCTCGCCGCTGGCGGCGTACCGCTCGTAGGGCCGCCGCATGACCGACAGCGGCTCGGCGTCGCGGCTCATCTCGCCGATCATCAGCATCGACGCGATCAGCCCGGAGTCGGCCCGGTAGTTGTCGGCGAAGTAGTAGTGCGCCGAGTGCTCACCGCCGAACGCGGCACCGGTCTCGGCCATGACCTGCTTGATGTAGGAGTGTCCGACCTGGGTCCGGACCGGGTTGCCACCGAGCTCGGTGATGACCTCGGGGACCGCGCGCGAACAGATCAGGTTGTGCAGGATCGTCGCACCCGGGTTCGAGCGCAGCACGGCGGCGGCGAGCAGCGCCGTCGTCGTCGAACCGCTCAACCCCTCACCGAGTTCGTCGACCATGAACACCCGGTCGGCGTCGCCGTCGAACGCGAGGCCGAGATCGAACTCGCCGGTCACGACCCGAGCCCGCAGGTCGCGTTGGTTGGCGGGCTGCAGCGGGTCGGCCGGATGGTTCGGGAACGATCCGTCGAGTTCGCCGTACATCACCTCGAGTTCGATCGCCGGAAGGCGGTCGAACACGGCCGGGACGACGAGGCCACCCATGCCGTTCGCCGTGTCGGCGACGACCTTCATCGGCCGGATGGCGTCGACGTCGAGGAACGACACGACGTGGTCGGCGAACTTCTCGAGCAGCTCCTGCTGCGCGTACGAACCGGCCGTCTCGGCCGGTCGCGGCCCGACACCGTCGAGCACGGTCGAGGCCGTCGCTCGCACCTCGGCGAGGCCGCTGTCGATCCCGACGGGTCGGGCACCGGCCAGGCAGAACTTCACGCCGTTGTATTGCGCCGGGTTGTGCGAGGCGGTGAACATCGCGCCGGGCAGATCGAGCGAGCCGGACGCGAAGTACAACAGGTCGGTCGAGGCGAGCCCGATGTCGAGCACGTCGACGCCCTGTTCCTGCACACCGCGGGCGAACTCGGCCACGAGTTCGTCGCCGGAACGACGCATGTCGCGGCCGACCACGATCCGGTCGGCGTTGGTGAAGCGGGCGAAGCCGACTCCGATGGCATACGCGACCTCTCCGTGGAGCTGGTCGGGAACGGTGCCGCGGATGTCGTACGCCTTGACGATCTCATCGAGAACAGACATAGAGCGGTCCCTCACGCTATCGGAGGTTCGTCCGCGCTCGGCACCAGCTCGATCTCGTGCGGTTCGTCGGCGGCAGGTTCGGCCCGGGTCGACCAGGCATCGCGCGCACCGTCGTCGACGTCGTCGGCATGCTTGTCGTCGACCTCGTCACCACCGTCGTCGTCGGACGCCGAGCCGAAACCGGCCGGGGCCGGCCCGGCGTGGACGATGTCGCCCTCACGACGCCACCAGAAGCACAGCGCGATCCCGAACAGGGTCAGCAGGATCGACAGGTAGTCGATCCCGGTCCGGCCGTAGTACAGCTCGACGTGCTGGTCGGTGGGGACGACCACCATCATGTTCGGCCCGATCCGCCACGGACCCTCGGCGCCGTTCGCCTTCCAGTTGGGGAAGTACGAGACCTTCACGAGCACGGGCACGCCGACCTGGTCGACGTCGAACTCGATCGACTGGTCGTGCAACTCGACGTTCGTGACCGCGACCGGGTCGAGCGGCACCGGCTCGATCGGTTCGGCCGGCACGACGATGTCGACCCGCGGCCCGTTGGGGTCGCCCTCCTCCAGGCGACGCTCGAGGTCGGGGACGACGTCGATCCGCTGCCAGTCGTCTGGTCCACCCTCGGCGGGCATCGCGACCCACTCGTCGGGGTGCTGGAACCAGCTCGAGCCGATCTCGAGCAAACGCTCGCGCTCGTCGGTGGCGCCGTCGCCGTCGCCGAGACGCTCGTTCACCACGACCGGCTGCATCTCGAGGCCGACGACGAGATCGGCATCGGCGACCTCGTAGATCTCCCACGGTGCCGACTCGGCGACCAGGGTCAGCTCGGGCTGCGCCGCCGCCTGTGCCTTGGCCTCGTCGGTGCGCACCATCGCGTACCTCACACCGAGGTCCTGCAGGTGCTGCACACCGACCGACGCGTCGTTGTCGGTGTAGCGCAGCTCGCGGACAGGGTTCGACGACTGCTTCGACATGGCCGCCGTGGTGAGGAAGTGATACGGGGTCGTGCCGGACGCCTCGAAGAACAGGCCCTCCATCGAGCCGATGCAGCCGTCGGTCCAGAACGGCAGCAGCATCAGCGCCATCGTCGTGCCGTACTGCCCGTTGTCGCCGGAGTTCTCCCACAGGGCGCGACCGCACCCGTGGCTCGGGTCGGCGCCGAGCCCCTCCATCGTCGTGACGACCTGTCGGTACTCGGTGTAGTACTGGCCGCGTCCTTCGTAGCCGCGGAAGTTGTAGCTCGACCAACCGTCACCCTGGGCGTCGGCGTTCGACGTCGTCGCCTCGAACGGCCCCCAGGCGTACACCGAACTGCCGTCGTCGAGCGTCGTGTTGCCGCCGCCGGGCAGCTCCTGGAACAGGAAGCCGAGGACGACCAGCACGCCGACGGTCGGGACGACCGCCAGTGCCGTCGCCGCGTACGAGGAGGGTTCGTCGTTGGCCCGCCGGTCGCGGATCGCATTCCAGAGCAACGCCAGCAGCGAGTAGATGCCGATCATCATCAGCAGGTACCGCACCAGGTAGAGCCCGGGCAACACACGCGGGTTCCAGAGCAGGCCGAGACCGGGGATGCTGTCCTTGCCGAGGTAGACGCCGGCGACGAGGACCAGACCGAGGACGCCGAGCGCCGAGCCGTTCAGGTCGCGTCGCAGGATGCTGAACCCGAAGCCGAGGATCGCGAACGTGGTGATGATGATGTCGAGCGGCACCGTCAGCGGGAAGTACATCTCCCACCAGTTGGTGAGCGCGCCGTACTTCATGTCGGTTTGGTAGTCGTGATCCCACACGAACGGCAGGACCCACCACGCCGACAGCAGGACCGTGGTGAGGCCCACCGTCCAGGCGTAGCGCCACCGCGTGCGGTCGATCCAGATCAGCGAGAACACGACGGCGGCGGGCACCATGAACGCGATCAGCACCACGCCGTGCGACACGCAGGCCGCCGCGATCAGCACCGCCGACCAGACCCGGTAGCGACCGGTGCGGAGCCCGTTGGCGAGCACGCCGAGTGCGAGCATCGCGATCGACAACGAGATCGAGAACGAGAATTCGCCCGCCATCGTCGACTTGAGGTTGCCGCCGTAGATCGAGAAGCTCTCGTCGAGGGCGAACGACAGCCCGGCGAAGGCGAACAGCTCGGGCAGCGGGTACTTGAACGAGGCGAGCCGACCGAACGCCCAGCAGGAGAACGGGAGGGTGATCAGCCCGAGGACGCTGACGAGCTTGAGCGCCACGCCGTACGGCAGGACGATGTCGACGAGGACGACGGCGAGCGCCGGCAACACCATGTAGAAGCGGTAGGCCGGGAAACCGGCGTACCAGTCCATCGTCCACCCGTTCAGGCGGAATCCACCGAGCAGGTGGTCGCGCAGGTAGGCGGGGCCCCACACGTGCGCCCCGAAGTCGCCACCCGTCGGCGTGGTGTCGTCGAACACGAGGTCGCGGCCCGGGAGGATGCTCAGGTGGACGACGTTCGTCATGATGTACGTCGTGATCAGCAGGGTGAGCGTGGTGAACGCGAGCCGGACGATCCGGTCGTCGGTCCACGGTCGCCGCCACCAGGCCACCGGTCGACGCACGATCCGTCGGCCGATCCGCTGCACGAGCGACGGCTCGGGCTCGGTGTGGGCGACGACGACGTCGTCGCCGTGCGTCGTCTCGACCGGTTCGTCGACCAGCAGTTCGACGTCGTCGGAGGGCGCGTCGGTGGGCGCGTCGGCCGGAGGGTCGAGTCGATCAGTCATGACCGATCCATTGTGTCAGCCGACGAGCGGCGGTGGACGTCATCACGAGAAGGCGATCGCGAGGCCGGCGGCGTTGAAACCGAAGTGGGCGAGCATCGCCGGACCGAGCCGCCCGGACAGGTGGAGCGCGCCGCCGAAGATCAGACCGGCGAGGAACAGGCCGGGGAACTCGATCGGCGCCAGGTGGATCGCCGCGAACCACGCCGCGGCGGCGATCAGCCCCGGCCACCGACCGACCGAGTCGACCAACGACCGCTGCAACAGCCCTCGATAGACGAGCTCTTCGAACACGGGCGCACCGACGGCCACGACCACGACCAGCAGCACTGCGGTGCCACCCGAGGCGGCATCGGTCAGTTCGCGTGCCCGAGCCTCGAGTTCGTCCTGCGCGAAGGTGTCGGGCCAGATCTGCTGGAGCGGCCAGTACAGAGCGGGCAGGAGGGCCACCTGGCCGATCACCCCGGCCGGGACCGCGAGCAGGTCGATCGGTCGGAACGCGACGGCGTAGTCGACGAGCGGTTCGCCCGTCCCGTACTGCCGGCCCAGGAAGAACAGTGCCACCGCGAACGTCGCCCACGACACGACCGCCGAGACCGACAGCTGCGGGATCGTGAGCGATTCGTCGCCCGACAGGTCGACACCCATCGCGAGCAGGGCGGCCCAGGCGAGGAACATGCCGCCGGTGACCCATGCCAGGAACCAGGCGCCCGAGGCGACACGAAGTGGGACACGCACGGCCCGGCAGGGTACCGCCGCCGGGGGCGGGCAGGTCAGACGGCGATCAGGGCGGTGGCCGGTTCGACGAACCGGCGATCGCGCAACTGCCACCCCTGGGGCGGCGAGAGTCGGGCGGCGTGACGATCGCACAGGTCGTACGCGTGCGGGTCGCGCTCGGCGTGCAACGGGTCGAGCCACGCCATCGCGTGCGCGTAGTCGTAGGTGAGGCTGGCGGTCGCCGCCTCGCTGCATCCCGTCCTCGAACACTGTCTCGCCACGTCGCACACGGTAGATCCTGGGCGCGCGCTGAGGGCGGACCTCCCCGTTGCGCCCCCGATTCGCGCCCGAACGACCGTAGGATTGTGGGGCAATGGACAAGCTTCCCCCGCCTCCACCGCCACCACCGCCGGGGAACGGCCGAGCGCCAGGTCAGCGGCCCGAGCGGCCCGACCGGCGTCCGACGCCCGGCGGTGACGAAGAGGGCCGCGGCTCGACGCCGCCGTGGGTGAAGCGCTGGCTCCCCTGGATCGCGGTCGGATTGTTCCTCGCGGTCGTGCTCGTCCCGGCCTTCACGTCGGGCGACAGCGGCGAGGAGATCTCGTACTCCGAGTTCATCGCCGCGGTCGAGGCCGGCGACGTCGTCCAGGCCGAGTGGGAGAACGAGTCCGGTGAGATCACCGGCGAGTTCGACTCGGGCGACCGGTTCAACACCACCGGACAGGCGTCCGGCCCGTCCGACAACGACGAGGCGCTCATCCGTGAGAACGTCCCCGACTTCGACTTCACCCAGCCGAGCAGCAACTGGTTC
>JAGQSS010000154.1 GCA_020439405.1 Ilumatobacter sp.
GGAGCGACTCGGCGGTGCGTCGGTACGTGCGCGACGCCGGCGACCTGTTGCACGAGCTGAACGTGCTCACGCGGTGCGACTGCACGACGCGCAACGAGCGCAAGGCACGCACCCTCTCGAAGCGGATGGACGACCTGGAGGATCGCATCGCCGAGCTGCAGGAGGCCGAGGAGATCGCGAAGATCCGGCCCGAACTCGACGGCAAGGCGATCATGGACCATCTCGGCATCGGTCCCGGACGGGAGATCGGCGAGGCGCTCCAGTTCCTGCTCGACATCCGGCTCGACGAGGGCCTGATCGGCGAGGACGAGGCGTATCGCCGGCTCGATGCCTGGTGGGCGGCGCGCGCGTGACGCGCCGACATCCCCGATCCCACCGGCGGTGCCGACCTAACCTCGTCCCGTGAACGTGAGCGCCGATACCACGCTGGTCGTCATCGGCCTCGTGTCGGTGCTCGCCCTGTCGGCGAGCATCTGGAACACGCGCCGCCAGACCGTTCGGATGAACCGCCAGCTCGAGGTGGTCGAGTCGGCCGAGGCCGAGGTGCGCCGCCTGCTCGACGAGTTGCCCGAGGCGGTGATGCTGGTCGACCGTGACGGCATCGTCCGTTCGACGAACGCGGCGGCGCTCGCGATGTTCGACCTGACGCGACGCGAGATGATCGACTCGCACCTGGTCGACTACGTCAACGGCGGCGACCAGGCCGAGCTCACTGCGGGGCTCCAGCGCGCGTTCCACGGCGACGACGTCGAACCGATCCAGATGGAGGTGCTCGCCGGCGCCACCGAGCGGGCGGTGATCGAGGCCTCGTTCCACCTGCCGCGCCAGCCGTCGGTGTACGACCAGGAGATGCGGCTCGTCGTCCGGTTCCGCGACATCTCCGAACGCGAACAGCAGGCGCGCGAGCTGAGCCAGGCACGCAAGCGGTTCCACCAGGCGTTCCAGTCGGCGCCGACCGGGATGGCGCTCGTGCGGCTCGACGACGGCCGCATCGTCGACGCCAACCAGTCACTCGCCGACATGTTGCGCTACGACGTCAACGAACTGGTCGGGTGCACACTCCGCGAGTTCACGCACCCCGACGACGTCCGTGCCGCCCAGCCGCACCGCGCCCGGCTCGAGCTCGGCATCGTCGACTCGTTCCGGATCGACCAGCGGTACCGCCGTCGCGACGGTGAGTTCGTATGGGCACGCACCCGCGTGTCGACCACCGAGGACGACGGCCAGATGCTGGCGATCACCCACGTCGAGGACGTCACCGAGCAGCGCCGGGCGGCCGCCCAGCTCCGGTATGCCGCACGCCACGACGAGCTGACGGGCTTGCCGAACCGGTCGTTCATGATGCACAAGCTCGCCGACCGGCTCGCGACCGCCGAGATCAACGACGTCGCGGTGCTGTTCGTCGACGTCGACCAGTTCAAGGTCGTCAACGACAGCCTCGGCCACGAGGTCGGCGACCAGCTGATCCGCGAGATCGCTCGCCGGTTGTCGTCGGCGCTACGTGACGACGACGTGCTCGCCCGGTTTGGCGGCGACGAGTTCGTCGTCATGCTCCGCGGTGAGCCGGTCGACGTCGCCGAACGGCTCCGCCGGGCCGTGCACCCGCCGGTGACGATCGACGAGCACGACCTGTACGTCACGGCGTCGATCGGCTACTCGACGAACTACGAGGCCGGCATGTCGCCGAACGACATGCTGCGTGACGCCGACGCCGCGATGTATCGCGCCAAAGCACGCGGCCGCGACTGCGTCGAGGCGTTCGAGGCGGGGAGCCACGTCACCGGGGTGCAGGCGCTCAAGACGACGGGCGAACTGCGGCGCGGCATCGAGCGCGGCGAGATCGTGCCGTACTACCAGCCGATCGTCGACCTGCCGTCCGGCCGCATCCAGGGGTACGAGGTGCTGTGCCGCTGGTTGCACCCCGACCGCGGCCTGCTCCCGCCCGGCGAGTTCCTCCCGTTGGCCGAGGAGTCGGGCCTGCTCACCGAGTTGGGCAACCGGATCCTGCGCGACTCGCTCGCCCAGCTGGCGGCGTGGCAGTCGTCGGGCACGTCGTTCGCCGACTGCTACCTGTCGGTCAACGTCGGTACCCGCCAGCTCGTCGACCCCGGCTTCTTCGACACGGTGTCGGAGGCGCTGGCCGAGACCGGCACCGACGCTGACGCGCTGGTGCTCGAGATCACCGAAACGGCGCTGCTCTCCGACGTGAAGGCCGCCACGGTGGCGCTGCGCGAACTCCGCAGCCTCGGTCTGCACCTGTCGGTCGACGACTTCGGCACCGGCTACTCGTCGCTGACCTACCTGAAGCGTTTCCCGGTCGAGACGATCAAGATCGACCGGTCGTTCGTGTCGGGTCTCGGGATCGAGCAGGAGGACTCGACGATCGTCGAGGCGGTCGTCCGGCTCGGACAGTCGCTCGGGTTGAGCGTCGTCGCCGAAGGCATCGAGTCGCCGCTGCAGCTCAACCGGCTGCGTGAGCTGGGGTGCGACAAGGGTCAGGGCTATCTGTTCGGCCGTCCACGGCCCGCAGCGCTGGTCGAATCCGAGCGCGTCGGCGTCTGACGGCGCGGCGCGGCGCCGGTTCGACCCGTCCGAGAGTTCACTTGCCCGAAACACCCGCGCCAGATTCCGCGCGTACCGTGATGTGCAGGCGTCGAGCCAGCAGGTGAGCGAAACCCCCTCACGCTCACCTGCTGGTTCCGCCGTTCACACGACGACCCGTCCGACGTGTGCCGGTCAGATGTCGCGAATCGCCACGATGTCGCCGGCGTCGATCGCCGCGAGGTGTTGCAGGTGGTCGGTCGCGGTGAGGTCGGCGTACGCCTCGGCGAAGTCGGCGATCGAATTGTCGAACGTCGCGTCGTCGCCGACGTACCCCTCGATCGCGGCGGCGTCACCGGTGCGGGCGTGGGCGAGTGCGAGCGTGCGGCCGCACACGTCGGCGTAGATCCGCAGGCCGCGACCGCGCATCTGCTCGATCGGCACCGACCCCTTCCCGTCCCACAGCTGCCGGAAGTAGAAGTCGACCGGTCGCCCGGCCACCTCCGACTCGAGCGTTGACCAGCCGAGGAACACGTCCCCCGCCGCCTGCATGAGCCGCTGCCCCTGCACGACCCGCTCGCCGGCGCTGGAGAAGCCGCTCGAGCCGAGGTAGGGCTCGAGGACCGACGGACCCGCCTCCTTGAACTGCAGCATGAGCGGTTCGCCGTCGGCGGTCTGACACAGGACGATGAGGCAGCGGGTGCCGACGCTGCCGACACCGACGACCTTGCGGGCGACGTCGACGATCGAGTAGCGCTCGACGACCCGTCGGCGGGCGAGCGGCAGGGTGCGCAGGTAGCCCTCGAAGAACGCGTCGACGTCGTGGGCCTGGTGGGAGTCGAGCGAGCCGAGCCGGGTGATCAGCGGCGGGTCGTCGACGAACTGCAGGCGACCGTCGACCACCGTCGTCAGCTTGGCGAGGGCGCGCATGCTGTCCTTCGACCGGGCCTTCGTCACGACCGCCTCCGTGCGTCGACGCTGTTCGGCCTTGAGCCGCTGTCGGAGGTCGTCGATCTCGACGCGGAAGTAGTGCAACTGGAGTGGGTCGGCGTCGGCGGCCCTCGACATCGCCTGCCGGTAGGCAGCGACGGCGGCGAGTGCGGCGCGACGGCCCTTCGCGGGTTCGATGCCGTTGTCGCGGGCCGCCACGACGACGCTGGCGGCGAGCCGCTTGACATCCCATTCGAACGGGCCGGGGAGCGTCTCGTCGAAGTCGTTCAGGTCGAACACCAGCCGGCGGTCGGGGCCGTTGAAGAGCCCGAAGTTCGACAGGTGCGCGTCACCGCAGAGTTCGACCCACAGTCCGCTCGACGGCACCCGCGACAGATCGGAGGCCATCACGGCCGCCGCACCGCGGTAGAAGGTGAACGCGCTCACGCTCATCCGGCCGTGACGGATCGGTACGAGGTCGGCCAGACGATTGGCGTCTTGGGCCGTGAGCGCCGCGATCGGGTCGGCCCGGTCGGTCGGCACGGCAGCGTGCGATTCGAGCGGGATCTCGCTCCGTCGGTCGCGGCCGAACTCGCGTCGTCGGGTCCGGTCGAGGGTGGCGGATCGGCGGACGGCGTCACCGGCCGTCTCGTGGGTCGGCAGGTGCACCGTCGCGGTCATGCGCGGAATCTACTCCTCGCGCGGGCGGTCGGCGAGCGGATCGCGGCGACCGGATTCGGCGGCTCAGTCGCCTTCTTTGACGGCGCGCAGGATGAGCGTCGTCGGCACCGGGCTGATGTCGCTGACGCCCAGTTCGAGGATCTGATCGACGCGGAAGTTGGCGCGGATCAGGTGGATGAACCAGTCGCCGATCGTCCGGCTCCCGCTGCCGTACGGGTGGACCTTCGAGCCGAGTTCGTCGGTCGTGTACACGCCGGCGAACGGGTGCGGCACGGTGATCACGAACGGGCGGCCCGACCGCATCACGCGGTGCACCTGCCGGAGGAGTCGACCGAGATCGTCGACGTCGGTGAGGGTCCGGTTGGCGACGACGAGGTCGAGCGACGCGCTCGAGATCGCGCCGAGGTCGGCGAGTTCGGAGACGATGCCCTGGACGGTCACCTCCGCCTCGGCGGCGGCCGCACGGACGGCGTCGATCTTGTCGGCGTCGGGGTCGACGGCGATCGAGCGTGCGCCGGCGGCCGCGAAGGCGAGGGCGTTCTGCTCACGGCTGATGCCGAGCTCGAGGGCGCGCTTGCCGTCGCCGATGTCGCCGCACAGCCGGAGTTCGGCGTCGGTGGCGACATCGTGGCCGAATCTGATCACTGACGTGGTCACGTCACCAGTCTGGCGGATTCTGCCCCGAACGGGCGGGATCGCTCGCCGTCGCCACCGTCACGGAGGCAGGCCGTCGGCGACCATCTATGCTCGACGCATGGGTTTCTCCGTCGGTGCACTACGGGGTGGCGAGCAACCCCGGCGCGGCATCGTCGACCATCGTCTGGCACGGCGGATGCTCATCAACCAGGTCCGCCTCGGACGCATCTCGCGCACCGAGGTGTGCGACGCCCACCCCGAGCTGATCCGGGCGGCGCGCAACGTCGGCACCGAGACGTCGGCCGACTGTCCGATCTGTGAGGAAGCGAAGCTGTCGATCGTCACGTACGTGTTCGGGCACCGGCTGCCGGCGTCGGGCAAGTGCGTCACGACCGCCAAGGAGATCCGCGACCTGCGTCGCATGCTGCGCCAGTACGGCGGCGAGATGACCGCCTACGTCGTCGAGGCGTGCCCCGAGTGCCGCTGGCACCACCTCCTGCGCATCATCCCGGTCTGAGGCGGTAGGGGTGCCCGGCTCAGCCGGCGATCGCGGTGAGGCGGCGGGCGCGCTCGGCGTCGCCGACGCCGCGCAGGTCGGCGACACCGTGTTCGGTGACCACGACGTCGACGTCGCAGCGCGGTGTCGACACGACCTCGACATGGTCGACGATCGTCGGGTTGCCGTGGCGGTCGGTCGACCGGAGCGCGACGATCGAGATGCCGCCGGGGGAGTGGGAGGCTCCGGCACTGAAGTCGGCGTGGCCGCCGATGCCGGCGATCGTGCGACCGCCGACGCGTTCGACGTTGACCGATCCGTCGAGACCGACCTGGAGCGCGGCGTTGATCGCGACGAGCCGTTCGATGCGCGCCATCGTGCCGACGTCGTGGGTCTCGGTCGTCGACCGCAGGGACAGCATCGCATCGCGGTGCAACCGTTCGATCGGATCGCCACCCCAGGTGTACGCGGCGACGGCCGGGGCGGCGAGGAGGCCGCGGGCGTGGAGTCCGGCCATCGCGTCGGTGACGAGACCGCTCCAGATGCGCACCGGTCGGTCGATCGAGGCCGCGATCGCGTCGGGCACGGCGCCGAGCCCGAACTGGACGGTGGCGTCGTGGGGGAGGAGCTCGACGACGTGGACAGCGATCCGGCGGTCGATGTCGTCCGGTTCGCGCAACGACACGGGCGGTTGCGGATCGTCTCGACGCACGGTCGCGACGATGTGGCCGGGAATCATCGGTGCGCCGAGGTCGGGCGCCGTCTCGTCGACCTCGACGACGACCCGCTGGGCGACCGCCGCGGCCACGTCACCCCAGCCGACCGAGCCGGCGAAGGCGTAGTCGTCGCCGCGTCGCACGCCGGGCACGACCGCGACGTGTGGCGGCCGGTCGTGCAGCAGGGTCGACACCCCGCTCAGGCGGACCGGCAACGGTGTGACCCGTCCGTCGCGCACCGCACGCGACAGGCCGTATCCCGGAAGCACCGTGTCGGCGCGGAACTCGGGGTCGTCGATCCAGTCGAGCGGTTCGGGCGTCCAGCCGAGCAGCACGTGGGCCCGACGTGGGTCGGCGTCGAGTGCCGCGGCCTCGAGCACGACGCTCGGGGGGCAGCGCGGGGCCGACGGCCCGTCGGCGTAGACGATGCGCACCACGCACCGCACCGTAAACGCTGAGGGAGCCCTGATGCCGTTCGGGCGCCGGATTGTCGGGTTCGTCGGCGACGCCCCTACGCTCCTCGGCATGGCCAACAGCTGGTTCGAATCGGTGGCGGTCGCGCAGAAGCGCGCCAAGCGGCTGTTGCCGCGATCGGTCTACAAGGCGCTCGTCGCCGGCACGGAGCGGGGTCAGACCCTCGACGACAACGAGGCCGCGTTTCGCGAGCTCGGCGTCAAGCCGCTGACGGCCGGTCAGCCGGCCGAACGGGCGATGGCCACGTCGATCATGGGCCAGCCGCTGTCGATGCCGGTCATGATCTCGCCGACCGGCGTCCAGGCCGTCCACCCGGAGGGTGAGGTCGCGGTGGCGCGAGCGGCTGCGGCCCGTGGCATCACGATGGGGCTGTCGTCGTTCGCGAGCAAGCCGATCGAAGAGGTCGTCGCCGTCAATCCGCAGACGTTCTTCCAGATCTATTGGGCGGGCGACCGCGACTCGATGCTCGCCCGGCTCGACCGCGCGAAGCGGAACGGCGCGGTCGGCCTGATCGTCACGCTCGACTGGTCGTTCGTGCACAGCCGCGACTGGGGCAGCCCCGACATCCCGCAGGACATGAGCCTGCGCACGATGGCCAAGCACGCCCCCGAGGTCGCGGTCAAGCCGCTGTGGCTGTGGGAATGGGTGCGCACCGGTGCGCTGCCCGGGCTCGGTGTGCCGAACTTCGTGCAGCCGGGCGAGCGAGTGCCCGGCTTCTTCGAGGCCTACGGCACCTGGATGGGTACGCCGCCGCCGACGTGGGACGACATCGCCTGGCTGCGCGAGCAGTGGGGTGGTCCGTTCATGGTGAAGGGCGTCATGCGCGTCGACGAGGCCAAGCGCGCCGTCGACACCGGCGCCACGGCGATCTCGGTGTCGAACCACGGTGGCAACAACCTCGACGGCACGCCGTCGCCGCTGCGCGTGCTGCCTGGCATCGCCGCCGCCGTCGGTGATCAGGTCGAGATCGTGATGGACGGCGGCATCCGCCGCGGCAGCGACGTCGTGAAGGCGTTGGCGCTCGGTGCGAAGGCGACGATGATCGGCCGTGCCTACCTGTGGGGCCTCGCCGCCAACGGGCAGGCCGGTGTCGAGAACGTGCTCGACGTGCTTCGGATGGGCATCGACTCGGCCATGCTCGGCCTCGGCAAGTCGTCGATCGACGAACTGTCCCCCGCCGACCTCATCATCCCCGAGAACTTCCACCGCTGACCCGCCCATCGGACGCCTGGCCGATTAAATCGGCTGCACGTCCACCGGTGGAGGCCTGGCCGATTTAATCGGCTGTACGTCCGGGTGGGTTGGGCCGACGCGACAGGAGCGCGACGAGCGCGGGTCGGTACGGTGGCTGCCATGACGGAGTTCCGGGCTTTTCAGGCGGTCACCGACGGCGACGACATCGAGCGCGGGGTGACCACGCTCGAC
>JAGQSS010000155.1:0-6563 GCA_020439405.1 Ilumatobacter sp.
TAGCCCATCAATCCGTCGCTGTAGCAACTGAGGTTGCTGATCCCGATGTCATCGCCCCAGATGATGAGAATGTTCGGCCTGTCGGCCACTGGACGCTCCTGTTCCCGTCGTTCCCACTGTCGTCGCGCTGAACATAGTGGTCGCGTCACCCGCGCGGAAGCGCGCTCGTGTGAACGTTCGGCGGGTCAGGCGGTGGGAGCGGTGTTATCGCCGACGTCCGGCACGTCGGTCGTGTTGCGCCCGGCGGCGAACGGCGCCCCGAGCAACACCACGGCCGCCGCGACCAGCGCCATCAACGTGACCACCGCGCACACCAGCAGGGTCTGGTTGAGGTCGGCGACGAGCGCGTCGGTGACGCTGCTCACCGTCGCACGTGCGCCGGGCGACTGGACGACCTCGGGCAGGCGGTCGCTCGCCTCACCGCCGACGATCCGGAAGACGAGTGCCGTCGCGAACATGCCGGCGACGAGGTACGCAGCCGCGCGCCAGCGCTGCGCCGACAGCCAGATCGACACGCCGGCGAGCGCGAGTCCGGCGATGATCAGGAGCCAGTAGGCGCGCTTCGCGAGGAGAAAGAGATCCTGCAGGGTCTGCACCTCGGCGCCGACGTCGTCGAGTCGTTCGCTCTCGAACACGACCGGGGTGCCGAACTCGTCGGGGAGATCGCGGTCGAACGCAGCCTCGAGTGCCGCGCGTTGCTGCGCTGGGTCGCCGGTGCGGTCCATTTCGGGGAGATCGACATCGCCGAACAGGCCGAACTCGTCCTGGAGGATGCCGAGCGCCCGTGTGGTCAGGGGGAGCAGGTTGATCCGCACCTCGCCGTTGCTGACGTCGACACCATCGACGACGTCGTCGCCCTCGAGGACGGCAACCGCGGTCGCATGGGCACGACCCGCCACCACGGCGACTCCTTCGGCCACCTCGGGAGTCCGCACGAGTTCGGCCAACCGGTCTTCCACCCGCGTGCGGACGCCGGCGAGGAGGAGGTCGACCGCCGGCTCGAGCACCTCGGGCACTGCGTCGTGGATCGCGTCCCTGATACCGATGCCCTCGGCGACCTCGGCAACCACCCGGCGCGCGAGTGCGTCGCTGATCTCTTCGTCGAGGAGCAAGGTCTCGACCTTGCTCTCGAAGCGTTCGGTGTCGGTCGCGGTCTGCACCGTCCACGCACCGAGCAGGCCGGCGACCAGGCAGGCAACCGCTGCGACGCCGATCAGCCCCGCCCCGATCGACCGCCCGCGTCGGGACCGCGGTGCCGACGCGTCCGCGCTCGCCTCGTCGATCTCGCTGCTCGTTGGTTCGGTCATCTTCGTCGTCCCGTCTCGTTTCGGGCATCGGTGCGCCCGGGTCGTGGATCATTCTCGCGGATTCGTGGGTTCGTGGCCTACGATCTCGGTGCTCGAAACCTTGGAGGCCGCATGCTCATTCTCGCCATCATCGCCGCCGGCATGTTCGTCGGCTGGATCGCCCAGATCGTTCTCGGCGCCAACAGTCGGACCACCGACTGGGGCATGGCGTTGATCGCCGGCATCGCCGGGTCGTTCGTCGGTGGGTTGCTGGTCTCGTTGCTCGCCGGTGACGGCATCGACCTGCGCCCGAGCGGGTTCATCGGATCGCTCGTCGGGGCGCTGATCGTCACCGCGGCGTGGCAGTTCGCCCGTCGCCGCGCCGCCTGACCCGCGTCAGCTCAAGATCTTCGACTTCAGCGCTGCGTATTCGGCGTCATCGAGCTTGCCGGCCGCGTGCAGCGCGGCTGCCTTCTCGAGTTCGCTCGCCGCACCGCCGCCAGCGACGTCGCGGACATAGGCATCGAACGACTCCTTCGCCTCGACCTGTTGCTTCGCGCTGCGCTTCATCATCCCGTCGCCCCGTGCGATCACGTACACGAGCAGTGTCACCAGCGTGAACAGGACGAGCGCAAGCAACCAGGCCGCCTTGGCGAAGCCGCCGAGCTGATCGTCGCGGAAGATGTCGGTGATGACCGAGAACATCATCATCAGCACGCTGATGAAGACGAATGCGACGAACACGATCCAGATCGCGTTCCAGAGTGAGAAAGCGAGCATGCGTCCTCCCGTAGGGCAAGTGACCGGCGCCGACCGGTCGGTCGATGGCGCGACGTTAACCGACGGGTGACGAGGTGGCCCGACTAGCGTTCGTGCATCGTGGACGAACGACCGGAGATGGAGATCCCGCTGCGCCTCGAGGACCTCGAACCTCGGCTGCGGCGGCGGCTCATCGCACGGTCGGCGCTGCTCGGTCTCCTGTTGGTCGGGCTGATCGTCGTCGTCTACTACTTCGTGCCATGGGACGGTGACAGCTTCCGCGACATCGTGGTCCGGTTGGCGGTCTGCATCCTCACGGTGATCCTCGTGACGGTGGTGTCGATCCAGTACGTCCTGCGTGCCGAGTACCCGGTGCTCCGCGTGTTCGAGGTGCTGGCCGGGGTCATCGCCCTGACGATCTCCTCGTTCGCCTCGGCGTACGCCTACCTGTCGTTCGACGACCCTGCGGCCTTCAGCGAGGCCCTGTCGCGTACCGACGCCCTCTACTTCGCTCTGACCACGTCGACGACCGTCGGCTTCGGCGACATCTCGGCCTCGACCGAACTCGCCCGCGTCCTCGTGATGCTCCAGATGGTCGTCAACGTCGTCGTCATCGGTGTGGCTGCTCGGTCGCTGATGTTCGCCGCACGGCGGCGGGCCGACCGCGAATGACCGACCACGGGCTGGCGTCGTTGTTCCGGCAGCTGCGCGACATCGTGCTCGACACCTATGCGTCGTGGCGGAACGACCGGACGATCCGTCTCGGTGCCGGTCTGGCGTACTACGGGTTGTTCTCGCTGACGTCGGTCATCGCGGTCGCGCTCGGCCTGCTGCGGATCTTCGGTCGGTCGGCCACCGTCGAGGACGACCTGACCCAGCGGGTCGTCGCCGCGCTCGGTCCCGATGCGGCGGCGGCGGTGTCGTCGTTCTTCGATCAGGTCGACGGCAGCACCGGGACGTCGATCGGCCTCATCGGCGTCGGGTCGTTGCTCGTCACCGGGTCGCTGTTCTTCCTCGCCCTCGAAGACGCGTTCCACCAGATCTGGGAGGTGCCGGTCCGGTCGGGGATCCGCTCCACGATGCGTCGACGTCTCATCTCGCTGGCCGTGTTGCTGGGGGCGGCATCGACGATCGTCGTGGCCCTCGCGGTCCAGGCGGCCGCATCGGTGCTCGAACGGCTCGTCCCCGGCTCGGCCCCCGGGCTGCAGGCCGTGTCGGCCCTGTTCGCCAGCATGATGAGCTGGTCGGTGCTCGTCGTGGCGTTGGCGCTGCTGTTCAAGTACCTACCGTCGGTCGGGGTGCCGTGGCGGCCGATCGTCCTGGCGGCATTGATCACGAGCGCGTTCCTGGTGGTCGGCACCGCGCTGATCGGTTGGTACCTCCGCACCGTCGGCGCGTCGTCGGTCGGCGGCGTCGCATCCACGCCGATCGCCGTCCTCCTCTGGATCTACTACGAGGCCCAGATCCTCCTCGCCGGGGTCCAGCTCTCGCGCATCCTGACCGAGCGACGTGTCTCGATCCGGCTGCGTCGACGGCCGGTTGAACCGGTCGAGTCGCCGCGCGAGGATGACCGCGACGCGTGACCCGCGTGACCTGTGTTCGGCGGAGGCGCCGAAGCTCACCGACTCCGAAGGAGACCGCCCATGTCCAGTCTGACCGTCTGGAAGTTCGACGACGCCGGCACCGCCGAACAGGTGCGTGAGCGGCTGATCGGGTTGCAGAAGCAGGAGCTGATCGACGTCCACGACGCCGTGGTCGTCGAGTGGCCCACCGACAAGAAGAAGCCGAAGACCAAGCAGGCGATCTCGACCGCCGGCGCAGGTGCCGCCGGTGGCGCGTTCTGGGGTCTGCTCTTCGGCCTGATCTTCCTGGTGCCCTTCTTCGGCATGGCGTTCGGCGCCGCGATCGGTGCGCTCAGCGGCTCGCTCGCCGATTTCGGGATCGACGACGACTTCATCGCCTCGGTGCGCGACCAGGTGACGCCGGGGACGTCGGCACTGTTCCTCCTCTCCGACGACGCCGTCCTCGATCGCGTCAAGGAGCAGCTCGCCGACGTGGAGGCGCACCTCATCTCGACCAACCTCAGCGTCGAGAACGAGGCCGCCCTGCGCGACATGTTCGAAGACTGATCCGCCGCCGGGCCGGGAGCGATCCACACCGTGCACCAACTGACCCGCTATCCCGTCGCGTCGCCGAAGCGGTGGTTCCGTCGCGACTCGATCACGGACGACGGGATGGCCGGGTTGGTGCTCGGCGTCGAGAGCGTCCCGGACGGTCTGGCGAGCGGACTGCTGGCCGGTGTCAACCCGGTCTTCGGCCTCTACGGCTATCTGTTCGGGATGGTGGGCGCCGCCTTGTTCACGAGCACGGCGTTCATGGCCGTGCAGGCGACCGGCGCGATGTCGATCATCGTCGCCGACGTCGACCTCGCCGGGCGCGACGACCCGGCCCGCTCGCTGTTCACGTTGTCGATCGTGACCGGCATCGTGATGATCCTCGCCGGTCTGCTCAAGCTCGGGGCGTTCCTCCGCTTCGTGTCGAACTCGGTGATGACCGGGTTCATCTCCGCGGTCGGTGTCAACATCATCCTCGGCCAGCTCGACAACTTCACCGGGTACGCCGCGGCGGGGAGCGGCCGGATCGCCCGAGCGCTCGACCTGGTCACCCACTTCTGGCGGATCGACGTGCCGTCGTTCACCGTCGGGGTCGTGACGATCGTCCTGATCGTCGTGCTCCAACGGACGTTCCTCGGGTCGCTCGGTCTCGTCGTCGCCGTCGGTGTCGGGTCGGTCGTCGCCGCAGGCTTCGGACTGTTCGACCGCGACGTCGCGCTGGTCGCCGACATCGCCGACGTACCGAGGTCGCTGCCGTTCCTGACCCTGCCGGTGTTCGGCGAGATGTTCGGCATGATCGTGCCGGCGGCGTCGCTCGCCTTCGTCGGGCTCGTGCAGGGTGCGGGTGTCTCGGCCGGATTCCCGAACGTCGACGGCACCGACTCCGACGTGTCGCAGGACTTCGTCGGTCAGGGTGCCGGCAACGTCGTCGCCGGCCTGTTCCAGGGTATGCCGGTCGGCGGCTCGATGTCGGCCAGCTCGCTGATCGCCGGTGCGGGCGCGAAGACCCGCACGTCGTTGTTCTTCGCCGGCATCACGATGGCGCTCGTCATCCTGCTGCTGGCCGATGTGGTCGGCTACGTCGCCATGCCGTCGCTGGCGGCGCTGCTCATCGTGGTGGGATTCGGCACGATCAAGCCGAGTCGGGTCATGTCGGTCGCCCGGACCGGCACCGTGCCCCTGACGGTGATGGCGATCACCTTCGTGCTGACCCTGGTGATCCCGCTCCAGTACTCGGTCTTGGTCGGCGTCGGGATCTCGGTGTTGCTCTTCGTCGTCGGCCAGTCGAGTCGGCTCGTCACGAAGCGCCTCGTCTACCACGCAGACGGACGCGTCGAGGAGACCGATCCGCCGGCCACCGTGCCCGGGGGAGAGGTGACCGTGCTCCAGCCCTACGGAGCGCTGTTCTTCGCGACGGCGCGCACCCTCGGCGAGCAACTGCCCGACGTGACCCCCGACTCGAGGCACGCCGTGGTGATCCTCCGCATCCGTGGGACCGACGACGCAGGCGCCACCGTGATGGACGTCGTGCGCGGCTACGCCGCCGATCTCCACGCAGTCGACGGTCGGCTCGCGATCGTCACCGACAGCGATCGCGTCGCCCGCCAGATCCGGTCGGTCATCGGCGCCGACCTGATCGGACCGCACCGCATCTACCGGAGCACGACGTTCATCGGGGAGGCGTCGCGTCGCGCGTTCGACGACGCCCGGACCTGGATCGAGACCCGGGAGGCGCCCGCCGGTGGGTGAGCACACGATCGCGCGACTGCTGCGGACCCTGATCGCGCTGCCGGCGCTGGTCCTGTTGGTCCCCGCGACGGCGCAGGCTTCGGTCCCGGACGAGTCGGTCGAGCCGGTCACGTCGACGAGTGTTCCGGTCGACACCACGACGGCGCCGACCCCGCCGACCACCGAACCGGTCGACACCGGCCTGGTCGGCGTCGACGAGACCGGGTCGACCGACGCCTCGGCGATCACCTGGCTCGGCATCGTCGCTGCGGTGGCGCTCATCGGCATCGCCGTCTGGTGGATGCTGCGCCACGACGACGAGGAGTTCGTCCCGCCGCCCGACGACGACTGGCCACGCGATTCCGAAGTGATCTGACGAATGGGGGTCTCCGACCCCTACTCGCGGACGGTGACGGGTTGGCCGACGTGGGCCAGCCAGCCCTTCAGGACCTTGTGCAACTCGGGAGCGGAGTGGATGGTGCCGTCGGTCATCGGGAACTCGACCGGGTGGAGTACGAACGGGTGCGTCTGCGGACCGCCGAGCGCGCCGTGTGATCCGACCTGGTGCTCGAACGCCGGCATCTCGTTCGTCTCGGGGTCGTAGGCCGCGTTGATCATCAGGTCGGCGACGTGCTCGTACGCGTCGACCTCCGTCACCTGCCGAACGGCACTCGGC
>JAGQSS010000155.1:6661-7842 GCA_020439405.1 Ilumatobacter sp.
GTCGTAGGCCGCGTTGATCATCAGGTCGGCGACGTGCTCGTACGCGTCGACCTCCGTCACCTGCCGAACGGCACTCGGCCCGTACGCCGCCAGTGGATCGTCACCCTCGACGGCGTCGGGATCGTCGGCGGCACGATCGAGGAAGCGTCGCCCGGTCGGCCCCAACACCACGGCGCCGTGTTCCTCCGACCGGATCAGCATGAACCCGATGCCCGGGTGGGCACGGAGCTCCGAGATCAGGTCGGGGTAGCGCTCGTCCATCTGTTCGAGCGTCCAGCGGGCCTTGCCCGGCAGGTACACGAGCCCGATGCCGCCGGAGCCGAGCACGGTGACCGAGCCCTCCGATAGCTCGTGGTCGTCGTCGCCGCGTGCCGAACGGAACCACGCCGTCGACTCGGTCTTGCCGGCACCGGAGTCGGGGTCGACCGCCGTGCTGCGACCGGTCAGCCGTGCCACCATCGCCTCGAGGCTCTCGCCGTACTTGTGGGCGAACGGCTCGCCCTGTGTCTGACCGTGATCGGACAGCACGACGACGTGGTACGGGCGGGGCGCCCAGCGGGCCGCTCGTTCGATCCGGCCGATCTGGCGGTCGATGTCGCGCAGCACTCCGAGCGTGTCGGCGCGTTCGGTGCCCGAGTGGTGTGACACCTCGTCGTAGCCGAGCAGGTCGACGTAGATCGCGGCACGGCCCTCGGCCATGTCGGCGAGGATGCCGTTGACGCACACGTCACGGCTGATCACCGTGGTGAAGACCCGGAGCAGTGAGTCGACGATGCTGCGCTCGATGCGCGGCTGGACGTTGCGGCGTCGCTGGTCGCGAGCGGCGCGGCGGTCGCGCGTGAAGTCGACGGTGGCTCCGACGAGGCTGCGGATCGCGTTCGACGGCCGGGCGAAGTAGCGGCCGTACCCGGCGCCGATCCGGCCCTCCTTGATCCGTCCCGCACCGCTCATGGTGAGGACGGCACGCTCGGCGTCGCCGCTGAAGAGGTTGCCGTAGCTCGACCCGTTGTGGGCGAGCAGTCCGTTGCCGTCGCTGTGTCGACGTTCGATCTCGGCCGCGGACGCCGGCCGGTTCGACACCATCAGGTTGCCGGTCGAGCGCTCGACCCAGCGGAACGCCGGCATGCCGTCGTTCGCGCCGTGGAGGATGCCGCACTGGGACACGCCGGTCTGCGACGACC
>JAGQSS010000156.1:0-4324 GCA_020439405.1 Ilumatobacter sp.
CGCGACACCGACGGGCTCGCACCGATCGTCGCCGAGATGTACCGGTACTGGAAGCCGGGCGTCGAGCCGCCGTCGTTCGAAGATCTGCAGCCGGAAGAGCCGGCCGCCGAATCGTCCGGTGGTGGCGGTGGCGAGGGCGACGCCGAACTCTCGGAGGCCGCGAAGCGGGTGCCGGCACACCTGCTCGAGCGCAGTCGGGCGGCGCGCGAACGCTGGAAGGCCAAGCAGGGCTGACGCCCCGTCGCCCCGCCTCCCTTCTGCTCGACAGTCGAACATCTGTTCGATAATCTGACGGGGTGGCTGCCAGCCTCCCGTCCGTCATCCGTACCTCCGACCTGGTTCCGGCGCGCGACCGCGCCCTGCCGGTCGAGCCGGCGCTGACCCCGCTGTTCCCCGACGCCGGGTTGCGGCGTGGGCACGTCGTGTCGTTCGACGGTGTGGCGGCCCGTTCCCTGGCGTTCGCCACCGCCTCGCGGGCCGTCGCCGACGGGGCGTGGCTCGCGGTCGTCGGAGTCGACGGCTTCGGTGTCGAGGCCGCGATCGAGCACGGGATCGCCGCCGAGCGGATCGTGCAGATCCCGGCGGCCGGGCCGGTCGAGTGGGTCGAACGGCTCGCGGTCGCCGCCGACGGGTTCGAGGTGTTGCTCACCTGTCCGCCACGCGGTGCCGATCGGCAGATGCGTAAACTGCGGCAGCGGCTGCAGGCGCGGGGGAGCGTGCTCCTGGTGGTGCCACCGATCGACGGCCGGGTCGCCCCGGTCGGGGCCGACATCGACCTGGCGACCGACGAGGTCGCGTGGGTCGGCATCGAGCAGGGCAACGGTCGGCTCCTCGCCCGGCGCGTCACCATCGCGGCATCCGGCCGACGCATGCCCCGACCGGTCGCGATCGACTGCTGGTTGCCGGGCCCCGACGGACGGGTCGACGTCGTGCAGACCGGCGGTGGGACCATCGAGCGTGCGGGTGACGTCGAGATCGATGGCATCGTCGACGAGTCGGCGATGCCACTGCACCGGGCGAGTTGACGTGGCCGTCCCCACCCGGATGGTCGCCGTGTGGTGCCCCGACTGGCCGGTCGTCGCCGCCCATGCCGACCCCGCAGCGCCGGCGGCGGTGCTGCACGCCAACCGGGTCGTCGCCGTCAACCCGGCCGCTCGCGACATCGGGGTCGGTGTCGGTCACCGCCGCCGACAGGCGCAGTCGATCTGTCCCGAACTCGACCTCTACGACCACGACCCCGATCGCGACGCCCGCGAGTTCGAACCGGTCGTCCGACTCGTCGCCGACATGGCGCCCCGGCTCGAGATCGTCGAGCCGGGGCTGATCGCCGTCGCCGCTCGCGGTCCGTCCCGCTACTTCGGCGGTGATCGTTCGCTCGCCGATCAGCTGGTCGAACGCGTCGCCCCGATCGCGCCGGTCGCGATCGGGGTGGCCGACGGCCGGTCGGCGGCCACCATCGCCGCTCGGGTCGCGTCGCGTCGCCCCGAGCGGGTGCTCGTGGTCGACCCGGGCGACACGCCCGGCTTCGTCGCCGGGTTACCCGTGTCGTGGCTGGCCGGCTTGGGTGAGATCACCCCCGACCTCGTCGATCTGTTCGTCCGGATGGGGCTCCGCACGCTCGGGCAGGTCGCCGCCCTCGACCCCGGCGACGTGTTCGCCCGGTTCGGCGACGAGGGTCGACGTGCCCACCGGGTCGCGAGCGGCGCCGACGACCGGGCGCTCGCCACCACCGATCCGCCGCCCGAATGGTGGGCCGACCACCCGTTCGACGAGCCGATCCACCAGCTCGAGACGGTCGTGTTCGCCGCCAAGCGGTTGGCCGACCGGCTGGCAGGGATGCTCGCGGCCGACGGACGCGTGTGCACGCGGCTGGTCGTGATCGCCGAATCCGAACACGGCGAACGGTCCGAGCGCGCCTGGTACCGCGACCGTGGCATGACGGCGGTGGCGATGGTCGAACGGGTCCGGTGGCAGCTCGACGGGTGGGTCTCGCAACCGGGGGCGATCACCGGCGGGATCGTGCTCGTCCGGCTGGTGCCCGACGAGGTACGCAGCGACGACGGTGTCCAGGCGCGTCTGTGGGGCGAACGGTCACAGGCCGACCTCGACGCCGGCCGGGCGGTCGTCCGGCTGACGGGCCTCGCGGGCGACGACCGGGTCCGGGTGCCGGTGTGGCGCGGCGGACGTCTCCCCGACGAGCGGTATCGGTGGGTGCCGGCGTCGTCGGTCGACGTCGACGACCTCGCCGAGCGTTCGCGTCCGAGCGGCGGCCCCTGGCCCGGTGCGCTCCCGGCGCCGTCGCCCGCCGTCGTCTACGACGAGCCGGTCGACGTGGTGGTCGTGGGGGCCAGCGGCGAACCGGTCCGGGTGAACGGTCGTGGTGACATCAGCGAACCGCCGGTCGCGATCGTCGACGGTTCGTCACGTCACGTCGTGCGGGCGTGGGTGGGGCCATGGCCGATCGAACAGCGATGGTGGACCGAACGGCCACGCCGGTTGGCCCGCTTCCAACTGGTCACCGATCGTGGGGTCGCGCACCTGGCCGCGATCGAGCGACAGCGGTGGGTGTTGCTGGCGACGTACGCCTGATTCGTGTCGCTCAGCCGAGCACGGTGCCGGTGGCGACGGACGAGGTCGCCTCGTCGCGGTCGGCCACCTCGCGGCGGGCGGTCTGCTCGGCGTCGACGCGGGCCTCGGTCGGCATGCCGGTGACGGCATCGGCCTCGGCGGCGTCGAGGATCTCGTTGCTGATCCGGAAGCCGACACCACGCACGGTGTGCACGACCCGGATCGAGTCGTCGGCCTTGTCGAGCTTGCGGCGCAGGTTCGACAGGTGGACGTCGACCACGTGGGTGTCGCCGACCCAGTTCGGGCCCCAGACGGACTCGAGCAGTTCGGAACGTGACGCGACCTCGGTCGGTCGGCGGCACAGGTGCTCCAGGAGCGAGAACTCGATGCGGGTCGCCTGGACCTCTTCCTCGCCGAGGCGGATCTCGTGACGACCGGTGTCGATGACGAGCGGTCCGAGCGAGATGACACTCTGCTGGGGACCGTCCCATTCGGCGCGGCGGATCTCGCGTGGCCGGCGCATCAGGGCGTGGCAGCGAGCGGCGATCTCGTCGGGGGTGACCGGGATCGAGACGGCGTCGTCGGCGCCGGAGCGGAGCAGTTCGACGCGGGCCCGGTCGCGGCCGGCGGCGTCGATGCAGAGGAGGTAGCTGTCGGTGTCGTCCCGCAAGCGCTGGTAGAGCGGCTTGTGATCGGGGCCCTGCATGTCGGTGTCGATGACGAGGACGTCGGGGGAGAACGATTCGGCGAGGATCTGCACGGCATCGGCGTCGCTGGGTGCACTGACGGCGAACCCGGCGCTGCGGAGGCCGGCTTCGTTGGTGCGACGCAGACGGAGATCGTCGATGGCGAGCAACACTCGGGGTGCGAACTGGGCGTGTGGTTCCATGATGTCGTTCTCTTGCCGAGGCGGGGAGGATCGGCTGATTCCTGTATCGGTCGGCGGTTCCGGGAACTCAAGCGTCTTGAGGAAATTCCTTCTGGATACCGTGAAGACGTGCGTCACGACCTGCTCGAACACGTCCGCCGAACCGTCACCGAACGTGACCCGATCGACGACGACGAGGCCCGTTCGATCGAACGGACACTGTCCGAGTTCGATCGGCTCGACGACCCACTCGACCAGGACCTCGACCCGGTCCACGTCACCGGCTCGGCCATCGTCGTCGGCCCGCGCGGCGTGCTGTTGCTCAAGCACAAGCGGCTCGGGCTGTGGCTCCAACCGGGTGGCCACATCGATCCGGGCGAGTCGCCGTGGGAGGCCGCGCTGCGTGAGGCCGAGGAGGAGACCGGGCTCGCCGTCTCGTTCGCCGACGTGGGTGCGGACGGGGTGCCCTACCTCGTCCATGTCGACGTGCACGCCGGCGGTCGGGGTCACACCCACCTCGACCTCCGCTACGTCGTCGACGGCGGTGACGCCGACCCGAACCCGCCCGAGGGGGAGAGCCAGGAGATCGAGTGGCTCGACTGGCCCGCCGCCATCGAGCGTGCCTCCGACGACCGCCTCACCGCGCTCCTGCGTTCGCTGGCGCCGTCGTAGCCGGGCCCGGGTCGGACGAGGTCAGGACTCCGAGAGCGTCGCCGGCATGTCGCCGGCAGCGGTCAGGAGCGTCCACCCCTGCTTGCCGGGGACGTAGGAGCCGACCGGGTACGCCGCGTCACCCTCGCACCGGTACGCGAACGCGACCTGGGCGTAGCCGATGTCGGTCGACGGTGTGGCGGCCACGATCGCGTAGCCGTCGCTCGACCACGACCG
>JAGQSS010000156.1:4424-7819 GCA_020439405.1 Ilumatobacter sp.
CTCGCGACCTCGGGTGTCTGGGCGGCGGCGTCGGCGATCGCCCCGGCGGTCGGTGGGTCGCCCGGCGCCGCCAGGTCGCGAGTGTGCAGTTCCTGCTCAGGGTTGCTCACGGCGAGCTCTGCGGTTTTCTCGACGATGCGCTTGACCTTGTCGAAGATGCCCATGGTCGTGTCTCCTCACGGATGCTGGTGCAGGATGCGGGCCTTCTCGGCCGCGAACTCGTCGTCGGTCAGGACCCCGTCGGCGTGGAGGGCCGCTGCCCGCTCGAGGAGCGTGAGCCGGTCGTCCGACGCGTTCGGCGCGGTCGTGCGAGACGCGGCGCCGATGCCGCCGGCGTCGATGATGGCCTGGGCCTGAGCGTCGACCAGGCTGTGGCGGGTCGGGGCGGTGTCCCAGTCGATCTCCCACTTCTTCGGGTTGCCGCGGTCGACGGTGACCGGGAGGATCATGCCGGCCTGCGGGATGTTGACGCGTTTGACCATCAGCGCCGTGTCGACCTGCTGGGGCGCGACGCCCGGGGCCTCGATCAGCAGCTGCAGCCGGATCCGCATGATGCGACCTTGGCTCTCGGTCGGCACACCGACGCCGAGCACGTGTGCCTGCCCGGTCACCGGATCCTTGATCTTCATGCCGAACATGGACCGCAGTGTGACAGCGACCCTTCGGGTGCGATTCGGGAAGTCGGCCCGGAGTCGTCAGAGTGGGAAGCGTCGGCGGATCCAGTCGGCGTAGACCGGATCGACGACCCGCCAGGCCGACCCGGCCCGCATGATCTCGCCCCGGTCGACCAACCGGTCGCGGCTCGACTGGCCCGAACCAGGGGGCAGCCCGATCACCGACGACGCCGCGCCGAAGATCGGCTCGCCGTTCGCGACCAGTCGCAACAGCTTCTGATCGTTGCTCTGGCTGTGGGCGAACAGGGTCTCGTTGGCCATGTCGGTCTGGCGTCGCACGTGGTCGAGGGCGATGCCCCACAGGTCGGCCCGGTACGGCTCACCGGCCACGGACTGTCGCCACGCGGCGTCGGCGAGCTGCATCGAGCGCTGGGGATGGCCGTCGGTGAACTCGATCAGCGACGACGCGAGTCCGCCGGGGTCGCGGTCGGTCGAGCGGAACCCGTCGTCGACGATCCGACGGAGCGCCCGCGGCGTGAGCGGCCCGACGTCGACCAGTTCGGCCTGGCCGTAGAACGGGCGACTGGCGTCGGTGAACATCGCCCGCATGAGCGACAGCTGCGAGCCGGCGAAGACCAGCCCGACGTCGCGGACGTGGTGCTGCAGCTTGGTGCGGAGCAGGCCGGCGGCGCCGTCGACCCGGTCGATGCCGCCGAACTCGTCGAACACGACGAGCATCGGCGTGTGCTGCGCGGCGGTGACCATGCCGTCGAGCAGATGATGGACGACGGCGAGCGGGTCGGGCTGGTCGTTGCCGCGACGGCTGAACATCAGTTTCACGAAGCCGAGGTTGATCTCGCCGGCGGAGATGAAGTGGTGGAGCCGGTCGAGGGCCGGGCCGCGCACCGACGCCAGCGCGTGATCGAGTCGGACGGCGAGATCGGCGGTCGACGAGACCTCGTACAGATCGACGTGCACGACGGTGGTCCCGGCCTCCTCGAGCTCGGCGCCGACCCGGCGGAGGATGCTCGTCTTCCCGAACCGGCGTGGACCGAGCAGGGCGGTGACACGCCGGGCCGTCACCCGTTCGATCAGGTCGGCGACCAGGTCGTCGCGACCGTGGACGTGGCGCGCGTCGAGCGGCCCCTGGAACGGGAACGGCGATTCCTCCATGCGCCGATTGTACGCCGGAGGGTAGCCCTCAGCTACCTCACAAAGTAGTCACGATCTACTTCGCGACATAGAGGCTGAGCCGGCACGTGTTCGAGTTGCAATGGGCGAACGTTTGTTCGATACTCGCGTCCTTGGGATTCAACAATCCGTCGTGGAGCTGGAGCGAGCTCGAAGCCGAGCTGTCCGGGCGCAACGCCCAGTTGCGTCGCGATGGTCGCGCGCCCGGGTCGCTGTCGTGGAACGCCGGCGGTGACTCACCGGCGTGGGGTCGCAAGCGCCAGGCGTTCGAGCCCTCCCTGACACGGACCGCCGGTGCCGTTCCCTACGCCGAACTGCACTGCCACTCGAACTACTCGTTCCTCGACGGTGCCTCACACCCCGAGGAGCTGGCGACCGAGGCGGCCCGACTCGGACTCGAGGCGCTCGCCCTCACCGACCACGACGGCTTCTACGGCGTCGTCCGGTACGCCGAGGCGGCGCGAGCGGTCGGCCTGCCGACCGTGTTCGGGGCCGAGATCACGCTCACCCCCGGCCTCGGCGTCGACCAACACGTCGCCCGCGCCGAGGGCGACACCTTGTTCCAGGTCGACACCGGCGAACTGCCCGACGCCCACGCCCCCGACCCGCACGGCACCCACCTGCTCGTGTTGGCCGACGGGCCGACCGGCTACGCCCGGCTGGCCCGTGCGCTCAGCAACGGCCACCTGGCCGGGGAGAAGGGGGCGCCCCAGTTCACCTTCGCCGACGTCGCCGAGCAGGTGAGTGGCGTGTCGTGGGTCCTCACCGGCTGCCGCAAGGGTGCCGTCCCGAAGGCCCTCGTCGAAGCGGGCCCGTCGGCGGCACGACGCGAACTCGAACGGTTGGTGAGCGCGTTCGGACGCGACCGGATCCTCGTCGAGTTGTGGGACCACGGCGACCCGCTCGACACGGCTCGCAACGACGCGCTGGCCGAACTGGCCCACCGGGTCGGCGTCGAGTGCGTCGCCACGAACAACGTCCACTACGCCACTCCGTCGCAGCGCAAGCTGGCGACCGCCATCGCCGCCGTGCGCGCCCGCCGGAGCATGGACGAACTCGACGCCTGGCTCCCGGCGTGCTCGGGCGCCCACCTGCGGTCGGGTGCCGAGCAGCTGCGCCGGTTCACTCGCTATCCGGGGGTGGTCGAACTGGCCGCCGAGATCGGGCGGGCGGCGGCCTTCGACCTGTCGCTCGTCGCGCCGAACCTGCCGCCGTTCCCGTGCCCCACCGTCGACGGGCGGCACCTCACCGAGATGGAGTACCTCCGTCACATCACCGAGGAGGGCGGACGTCGGATGTACGGCGAACGCCCGGCGCCCGCCTCCGTGGCGAACGGAATGATCGTGGAGGATCTCAGTCGTCGAGCGCGCGCCTGGCAGACGATCGACCGCGAGCTCGACATCGTCGAACAGCTCGGCTTCCCCGGCTACTTCCTCGTCGTGTGGGACCTCGTCGAGTTCTGCCGTCGCAACGACATCTACTGCCAGGGCCGGGGGAGCGCAGCCAACTCGGCGGTCTGCTACGCCCTCGGGATCACCAAGGCCGACGCCGTGTCGCTCGGCCTGCTGTTCGAACGGTTCCTGTCACCTG
>JAGQSS010000157.1 GCA_020439405.1 Ilumatobacter sp.
GGACAGTTCCTGCTCACCGCCGGCGCACCGGGCAAGCGGTACACGCTGCCGAACGCCCGGATCATGATGCACCAGCCGCTCGCCGGCTTGCGCGGCCAGGCGACCGACATCGCGATCCAGGCCGAGCAGCTGCGGTTCACGAAGCGCCGGATGGCCGAGCTCATCGCCCAGCACTCGGGCCAGCCGCTCGAGAAGATCCAGGAAGACTCCGAGCGCGACCGCTGGTTCACCGCCGAACAGGCCAAGGACTACGGCCTGGTCGACAGCGTGATCCTGCGCCGCGGCGAGATCGTCTGACCGACCCGACGATCAACCGGCCGGCGCCGTCGTCGACGGCGGGGCGACCGATGTCGTCACCGCGGGCACGAACTCGTGCGGCGCGATGGTCGTGATCGGGATCTCGAGCCCACAGTTCCGTCGCAACCACACCTGAACGGCATACGCCGCCGGCTCAGTGGCGTAGGCCGTCGCCGCTACGAGCTGCTCCGATTCGGGATTCCCGGGTTCGAGCGCTGCCGCCGTCTCGAGGTTGACCACCAGCTGGTTCCATTCGGCGGCGATCGCGATCGGCGCCAGTTCGCCCATCACCCGATAGAAGTCGAGGGTCGCTTCGAGTCCGGCCTCGTCGACGATCGGCGGGTCGACGATCGCGTTCTGGTGTGCCGTTGCTTCCGCACAGAACCGCGGCGCATCACCGGTCGGTTCGTCGTCGCCTCCGCACGCGGCCATCGTCAGCGGCACGAGCGCGACGAACGCGGCGACGAGCGGGCGGTGTGATCGCACGTCCGTGAGTGTGGCACGGGATCGGGCCGGTGCCACGTCATCGGCCCGGTCGGTCAGCCCGTTCCGAGGAGGCGGCTGCGGAACAGCTCGAGGACCCGGTCGAGGGCCTCCCTGGTCGGTTCGCCCTCGGCGTCGATCAGGTGCTCCGTCAGGACGGAATGGGGCGACATGAGCGCGGCGGGGTTCGCCGATTCGTCGGGCAGCTCGATCGCGACGAATGCATCGCCGAGTTCGCGACGGAGGAACTCGAAGCGTTCACCGGGCACCAGCCGGTCGCCGGTGAAGCGCAGCCCGATCACCTCGAGACCGGCGTCGCAGCGTTGTTTGACGGCCGCCAGATCGTCGGCCGAGATGTCGATCGTCGCCCGGTGCCGTTTCGTGACGCCGAAGGGCAGCGACGGTTGGCTCACCACCGGCGCGAGCAGCCGGTCGTCGGTGGCCATCGCGAGCGCGAACCCGCCGGTGAAGCACATCCCGACCGCACCGACACCCGGCCCGCCGCACCGTTCGTGGGCGTCACGCGCCAGTTCGCGCAGCCAGTCCACGACGGGCGACGTCGTGCCCGTCGCCAGGACGTGGAACTCGCGCGATACGCAGGCCGGGAAGAACGAGCGGACGAAGACGCCGACCGCCGGCCGGTTCTTCTCGGTCGCCCCGCTCCGGCCGGGCTCACCGAACAGGTGGGGGAGGACGGCCGTGCACCCGATCGCCGCGACTCGGCGGGCGAACTCGACGACGGCCGGGGTGATCCCCGGCATCTCGGCGATGACGACGACCGCCGGACCCTCGCCCAACTCGTAGACGGTGCGCTGCTTGCCGAGCGCGGTGAACTCACGGGTCGAGAAGTCGGCGAGCACGTCGGTCGTCATCCGCCGAAACGTACCGCGTCGAACGACCTCGCCGGGACCGGTCGAGCCGGCTCATCGTGGGCATGTTGTGACACCCCACCGATAGGGTGACGGTCACCGTCGTGGGAGCGGTCCTCCCTCTCGAAAACACTCCGGCGCCCTGCGCCGTTTCGGGAGGTCGACATGATCGCATCCATCGCCAGCGCCACGATCCTGGGGGCCAGGGGGCACCCGGTCCTGGTCGAGGTCCACGTCGGACAAGGTCTGCCCGGGTTCACCATGCTGGGCCTGCCCGACGAGTCGTGCCGAGAGGCGCGCGACCGGGTGCGTGCCGCCATCACATCGTGCGGGATCGAGTGGCCGAACAAGAAGATCGTCGTGAACCTGGCCCCGCCACAGTTCCGCAAGGTCGGGTCGGGTCTCGACGTCGCGGTCGCCATCGGATGCCTCGTCGCGTTCGACATCATCCCGCCCGACGCGGTCGACGGGTTGGCGTTCGCCGGCGAACTCGGCCTCGACGGCAAGATCCGCAAGGTGCCGGGCATCGCGCCGATGGTGGGAGTCCGGCCCGAGGCGACGTGGGTCGTTCCCGCCGACACCGTCAACGAGGCGGCGGCCGTCGGGACCGGGACGGTGAGGGGCGTCGACCACCTCAACGGACTCATCGCTGCGCTCACGCGCGCCGACGACTGGCCGGTCGTCGAGTCGGCGGCCCCGGCCCAGGTCGACGAGGCCCCGACCCACGACCTCGCCGACGTCAAGGGCCAGCAGGAGGCCCGGTTGGCGCTCGAGGTGGCCGCGGCCGGGGGCCACCACCTGTTGTTCGTCGGAGCGCCCGGGGCGGGCAAGACGATGCTGGCGCGTCGGCTGCCGGGCTTGTTGCCCGATCTCGACGCCGAGACGGCGCTCCAGGCGACGATGGTGCATTCGGCGGCCGGCATCGCGCTGCCGCCGAGCGGGCTGCTGCAGCGTCCACCGTTCCGCTCGCCGCACCACACCAGCTCGGTCGGGGCGCTCGTCGGCGGCGGGTCGCACCAGTTCCGGCCTGGTGAGATCAGCCTCGCGCACGGTGGCGTGTTGTTCCTCGACGAGATGGGACAGTTCCAGCCCAAAGCGCTCGACGGGCTTCGCGAGGCCGTCGAGACCGGGCAGATCATGGTCGGTCGGGTCGAACAGATCCGGGTGGCGATGCCGGCCCGCTTCCAGCTGATCGGCGCGACCAACCCGTGCCCCTGCGGAGCAGGTGCACCGGTCGAGTGCCAGTGCGACGAGCGTGTCCGGACGCGCTACCTGTCCCGGCTGTCCGGGCCCTTCCTCGACCGCTTCGACCTCCGCATCGCCGTGCGTCGGCCCGACGTCGGCCGCATGCTCGACGGCGAACCGGGCGAGAGCACGGCGTCGGTCGCCGAACGCGTGGCCCTGGCCCGCCGGGTCGCGATCGAGCGTGCCGGTCGCCTCAACGCCGATCTCGACGACGTGATGCTGCACGAGTACGCGCCCTTGACCGACGAGGCCGAGCGCCTGCTCCGCACCGAACTCGAACGCGGTCGGCTGTCGGGGCGCGGGTATCACCGGGTGCGGCGCGTCGCTCGCACGCTGGCCGATCTCGCCGGTGCCGGCGACGAGGCGGTCGACGAGGAACGGGTGGCTGCCGCGTTGCTCATGCGCACCGCGATCGGCCCCAACGCGGTCGGAGCCGCGGCGTGACCGCGCGCCATGCAGACGCCGACGGCGCGGTCGCGGCGCTCGCCCGGCTCCCCGGCGTCGGAGCCGCTCGTCTGGCGGCGCTCCTGCGTCGCCACGACCCGGTCGACGCGTTCGAACGGCTCGCCGCGGGCCGGCCGCTCGACGATCGTGTGTCGCCGTGGTTCCGAGGTGACCAACTGGTCGGTCTCCGTGCCGCCGCCAAGACACTCGACCCGGCCGCAGAGGCCGACCGGCTCGTCGCTCTCGGTGTCTCGGTGACCTGGCTCGGGCGGCCCGACTACCCGGCGATCCTCGCCGTCGACCCCGACCCGCCGACGACGCTGTTCTCGGTCGGTTCGTTCGCGCTGCTCGAACGTCGGCGAGTCGGTGTCGTCGGCACGCGCAACGCGTCGACCGCCGGCCTCGCAACGGCCCGGGAGCTGGGGCAGGGTTTGGCCCGCAGCGGGGTGGCCGTCGTGTCGGGCCTCGCCCGAGGCGTCGACGGTGCGGCGCACACCGGCGTGCGCGAGGCCGACGGGGGAGCGGTCGCCGTGGTCGGTTCGGGACCCGACGTCGTGTACCCGCGACGCCACCGTGGTCTGTGGGAATGGATCGCCGACGCCGGACTCCTGCTGAGTGAGTGGCCGCCGGGCACACCGCCCGACGCCTGGCGATTCCCGGCCCGGAATCGCGTCATCGCCGCGCTGTCCGAGGTGCTCGTCGTGGTCGAGAGCCGTGAGCGCGGCGGCAGTCTCATCACGGCCGGACTCGCGCTCGACCGAGGCGTCGAGGTGATGGCCGTCCCGGGCTCACCGCGCATCCGATCGTCGCTCGGCACCAACGAGTTGTTGCGCGACGGAGCGGCACCGGCGACGTGTCTCGACGACGTCCTGGTCACCCTCGGGCTCGACCACCGCCGGGCGGGGTCGGGGCCGTTCGCCGGCCGGCCCGAACCCGTCGGTCTCCAGGCCGAGGTCTTGAGGGTCTGTGAACACGAACCCTGCACGATCGATCTCATCGCAGAGCGAGTCGGTGTCGGCCTCAGTGAAGCGGCGCTCGCCGCAGCGCGGCTGGAGCAAGGCGGCTGGCTGGTCGAGGTGTCGGGTTGGTTCGAGCCGACCCGGAGCCACTTCGCCCGGCTCGCCGCTGCCCCCGCCGAACCGGGACGATCGCAGCCGGCGGTCGAGGGCGACCAAGGAGGTGGCTGACGGTGGTCGCCGACGCCGAGTGTCGCCGATCGGGTCCGGGCATCACGCGCCGTGGTCGGGCGTTCGAATACCCTGAACGCCGTGGCGGCCGATGGAGACACCTGGCGACTGGACGATTTCGTCCGCGCACAGACGTCGCTGTCCGACAACACGCTGCAGGCGTACCGGTCCGACGTCCGGCTCTTCGCCGAGTGGACCGAGCGCCTCCAGGTGACGGGCCCGGCCGAGGTCACCCGCACCATGGTCCGTCGGTACATCGCGTCGCTCTCGACACGCGAGTTCGCACGGCGCAGCATCGCCCGCAAGGCGGCATCGCTGCGTCGCTACTTCGCCTGGGCGACGGCCGAGGGGCTGGCGACCACCGATCCGACGATCGGTGTCCACGCCAGTGCCGGCAACGGCCGGTTGCCGCGTGTGCTGGCCGACCGCGAGATCGAGCACCTGCTCGACACGGCCCCGGCCGACGAACCCGAGTGGCGCCGCCGTCGCGACGACGCGGTGCTCGAGGTCTTGTACGCCGCGGGCGTCCGCGTGTCCGAGTTGTGCTCGCTCGACCTGCGGCAACTCCACGTCGACGAGGCGTTCGTGACCGTGTGGGGCAAGGGGTCGAAAGAGCGGCGCGTGCCGCTCGGCGTGCCGGCGCAGGACGCGCTGCGGGCGTGGCTCGCGATCCGTCACGAGGCGGCACCCGACGAGGTCGGCGACGCAGTGTTCGTCAACGAGCGCGGCAAGCGGCTCACCCCGCGCGACGTCCGACGGATCCTCGACCGACGGTCGCTGTCGCCGACCCACCCGCACGCGCTCCGCCACACGTTCGCGACCCACCTCCTCGACGGTGGCGCCGATCTCCGTGCGGTGCAGGAGCTGCTCGGCCATGCCGACGTCGCGACCACCCAGCGTTACACTCACGTCAGCCGCGAGCGATTGCGAGCGGCCTACCTGGAGAGCCATCCACGAGCATGAGCATCGTTCCCGACGACCCCGATTTGGCGATGCACTGGACGCGGTGGCTCAACCGCAAGACCAACGCGTCCCGCGACCACCTGATCGTCCACTACTCACCGCTCGTCAAGTTCGTGGCGGGTCGTGTCGGTGCCGGTCTGCCGAACAGCGTCGATCCTGGCGATCTCGTCAGCTCCGGCGTGTTCGGTCTGATCGATGCGATCGATCGGTTCGATCCCGAGCGCGGCGTCAAGTTCGAGACGTTCGCGGCACCGCGCATCCGCGGCGCGATCTACGACGGTCTGCGCCAGCTCGACTGGGTGCCCCGATCGGTCCGCAGTCGGGCGCGTGAGGTCGAGAAGGCGATCTCCCAGCTCGAGCACGAGCTCGGTCGCTCGCCGACCGACGACGAACTCGCCGCCAAGCTCCACATCGGCGAAGAAGAACTGACACGGTGGCTCGCGTCGATCGCCGCCACCACGATCGGTCCCCTCGACCGGGCGGTCGCCGCCGGCTACGAACCGGAGTCGGTCGAGTCGGCCGGCATGCAACACCCGGTCGTGGCCGTCGAAGATCAGGAACTGCGTGACATCATGCGCGACGAGATCAAGCGCCTGCCCGAACGCGAGAAGCTCGTCCTGTCGCTCTACTACGACGAGGGTCTCACCCTCGCCGAGATCGGCCAGGTGCTCGGCGTCACCGAGAGCCGCGTGTCCCAGATCCACACCAAGTCGGTCCTGCACCTGCGGTCGCGCCTGTCGGCTGCCGGCGTCGGCTGACCGCCCCGTCGGCGCTGCGGCGTCCCCTCGGTCCGTCACGGGCCCCTGCCTTCCTGGCCGCTCGCGGCCACGACGAGGAGACGTCCCGTGCCCCGAACATCCCGATGCGTCCGCCCACTCGCGCTGGTGGTCGTGTTCTCCCTGCTCAGCGGGATCGTCCCGGCCGATCCCGCGTCCGCCTCCTGTTGGCGGCCGCCGGTCGACGCACCGGTGGTCGACCCCTACCGGGCGCCGACCTGCCCGTGGTGTGCCGGCAATCGCGGCATCGAGTTTGCGACCACGCCGGGAACGCCGGTCCGTGCTGTCGCGTCCGGCCGCGTGACCTTCGCCGGTCGGGTCGTCGATCGCGACTACGTCGTGGTCGAACACGCCGACGGCCGCCGGGCGACGTACGGCAACCTCCGGACGGTGACCGTCGCCACGGGTTCGACCGTCGTGGCCGGGTCGATCGTCGGAACCACCTCCACGACGCTCCATTTCGGACTCCGGCAGGGTGACGACTACCTCGACCCGACCGGCGAACTCGGTCGGCTGACGTACCCGGTCCGCCTGGTCCCCGTCGACGCCGTCGCCCGCCGACCATCGGGGGTGCCGCGCGTCCGCTGCGGCACCCCCGAAAAGCCCGCCACCACCGGCGCGAACCCCTTCTGGCGCCGTTAGTCTGGTTCGCCGGTCCGGCGCGAGCCGACCGACCCATACCCCCGAACAACATCACCTCCTCCACCAGAGCGGTCGCTGCGGCGCCCGGAGGGGGCCCAGCAACCGCAACAAGGAGAAAATCCCATGGCTGTCATCAGCATGCGCCAGATGCTCGAAGCGGGCGTTCACTTCGGTCACCAGACCCGTCGTTGGAACCCCAAGATGCGTCGCTTCATCTTCGGTGAGCGCAACGGCATCTACATCATCGACCTCGAGCAGACCCTCACCCGCGTCGAGTCGGCCTACGGCTTCGTCCGCGACCTCGTCGCCAACGGTGGCACGATCCTCTTCGTCGGCACCAAGAAGCAGGCCCAGGACCCGATCCAGAGCTACGCCCTCAAGGTCGGCATGCCGTACGTCAACGAGCGCTGGCTCGGTGGCATGCTCACCAACTTCGAGACGATGTCGAAGCGCGTCAACAAGATGCTCGAGTACGAGCGCATGAAGTCGTCCGGTGAGTTCGACGCCATGATCAAGAAGGAAGCGCTGATGCTCGATCGCGAGCTCACCAAGCTCCAGCGCAACCTCGGCGGCCTCCGCGACATGAAGAAGGCGCCCGACGCCATCTTCGTCGTCGACACCAAGAAGGAGCACATCGCCGTCACCGAGGCGAACAAGCTCGGCATCCCGGTCGTCGCCGTCGTCGACACCAACGTCGACCCCGACGTCGTCCAGTACCCGATCCCGGGCAACGACGACGCGATCCGTGCCAACAGCCTCCTGATCGAGACGATCGCCGCCGCCGTCGAAGAGGGCCGCTACATCGCGTCGCGTCGCCCGAAGGCCGCTGCCGCCGACGGCGAAGCCGCGGCCGCCAAGCCCGAGCGCAGCCCCGAGGAAGAGGCCGCATTCGCCCAGGCGCAGGCCGAGGCCCGCAACGCC
>JAGQSS010000158.1:0-1568 GCA_020439405.1 Ilumatobacter sp.
GCTTCCTCGACAACCACGGCCTGCTCAGCGTCGGCGATCGCCCGCAGTGGCGCACGATCGTCGGCGGGAGCCGCTCGTACGTCGACGCGATCGCGGCCCGTTTCGACGGCACGATCCGCACGTCGGCACCGGTCACGTCGATCCACCGCGACGCCCACGGTGTGCTGGTGTCGTCGCTCGGGCGCGTCGAGCGGTACGACCGGGTGATCCTCGCGACGCACAGCGACCAGGCGCTGCGGATGTTGGGCGATGCGAGCCCGATCGAGCAGAAGGTGCTCGGCGCGGTTCGGTACCAACCCAACACGGCCACGCTCCACACCGACACCTCGCTGCTCCCGCCGACCGAGCGGGCGTGGTCGGCGTGGAACTACGAGCGCCGTTCGGCCGATCAGCGCACCGCCACCCTGACCTACGACATGACGGCGCTGCAGCAGCTGCCCGGCAGCCGCCGCTACCTGGTGAGCCTGAACAGCGACGACCACATCGACCCGTCGACGGTGCTCCGGTCGTTCGAGTACTCGCATCCGGTGTTCGACGGCGATGCGATCGACGCGCAACGGCGCTTCGACGAGATCGACGGTGCCGACCGCGTTCACTTCTGCGGCGCGTGGTGGGGCTACGGCTTCCACGAGGACGGGATGGTGTCGGGCCTGCGGGTCTGTCATCGGATCGGCGTCGACTGGCCACGGAGCACCCTCCGATGACGACGATGACGACGATGACACCGGGAGGCGCCGCGGTCTGCCGCGGCGAGGTGTTCCACCGGAGGTCGATGCCTGCCGTGCACGCGTTCACCTACCCGGTCGCGTACGCCTGGTTCGACCCCGATCAGCCCGACGATCTCTGCCGTGCCCACCCGTGGTGGTCGGCGCGTCGCGCGTCGCCGGCCCGGTTCCGACGACGCGACTACGGCCTCGAACCGACCGGGTCGCTGTCGGCCTCGGTGCGCGACGACCTGGCGCCGGTGCTCGGCGGCCGTCCGACCGGCCCGGTCCGGATGCTCACCCAGGTCCGGCGCTGGGGCTGGCTGTTCAACCCCATCACCGTCTACGTCGCCTGGGACGCCAACGACCCCGAGACCGCCGACCCGGTCGGCGCCGTGCTCGAGGTGACGAACACGCCGTGGAAGGAACGGGTGCGCTACCCGATCGCGCTCTGGCGACGCGGCGACTCGCTGGTCGCGTCGACCGACAAACGCCTCCACGTGTCGCCGTTCCTCGACGAGTCGCACCGCTACGACGTCCGACTCCGTTTGGACGACGACCGCATCGAACTCGACGTCGACGTCGTGCCCGACGGCATGGACGAACCGATCGTCGCGACCGGCCTGGTCGTCGACCGGGTGGCTGCGACGCGCGCGGCGCTGTCGGCGACGCTGCGACACCACCCCTTCTCCACCCACCGGGTGTCGTGGGGGATCCATCGACAAGCACTGACACTGTGGTGGAAGCGGGTGCCGTTCGTCGCGCACCCGCGGAAGCGGGAGGTGACGGCATGAGCACGATCAGCGCCGACCGGTTGCTGCGACACGCCGAGCGCGACGTCGCGACGCGGCCCGGTCCCGTGAC
>JAGQSS010000158.1:1665-7820 GCA_020439405.1 Ilumatobacter sp.
TGGTGGACGGGCGGCGATCCAGGCGATCTGCCTCCCCGACGACCGGTGGGAGCGGGCCAAGAACACCGAGGACTTCATCCGCCGGTTCGTGTTCCCGAACGGGTTCCTGCCGTCGGTCGGCGCGATCGGTGACTCGGTCGAACGAGCGACGTCGATGCGGGTGGTCGAGGTGGTCGATCACACCGAGCACTACGCCGAGACGCTGCGTCGGTGGCGGCTCGCGTTCGACGCCCGGATCGCCGATGTCGACGCGCTGGGTCTCGACGAACGCTTCCGCCGCCTGTGGCGCATGTACCTCGCCTACTGCGAAGCCGCCTTCCTCGAACGCCACTGCCACCTGAACCACGTCATCCTCGAAAAGGTCGGTTGACGGGGTCGGATACGTTTCGTCGGTCCCGACGAAACGTATCCGACCCCATTCGACATCTCAGGCGACCGGTTTGGTGAACCAGCGTTGGGCGTAGGGGTTGTCGTTGTAGCGGGCGGTCGGGGTGTACCCGGCCCGCTCGTACATCGCGATCGCCTCGGTCAGGACGGCGTTGGTGTCGAGCACGATCCGGTCGTAGCCGAGCCGGGCGACGTGTGACTCGAGGGCGGTCAGCGTCCGACGACCGACGCCGGCACCACGCCAGTCGGGATGCACCCACATCCGCTTGATCTCACCGGTCGTCGCGTCGTGACGCACCACGCCACCGCACGCGACCACCTCGTCGTCGGCGTGGGCGACCACGAACGTGCCCGTCGGCTCGCGCATCGACGGCGCGTCGACGGTCAACGTGTCGCCCGGATCGAAGCCGTCGACGAATCGGCCGTCGAGTTCGTCGAAGTAGGCGGTCATCGCCGCGATCGCTTCGGGGCCGGCCGGGTCGACCACGTCGAACGACACCGTGGCCGCACGCAGCAGCAGGTCGGCGGTCGCGAGCGCCGACGCCAGTTCGGTTCGCTGACGCTCGGTGAGCGGGGCGACGATGCGGGCCGCCAGTTCGTCGGACCGTCGATCGAGGTCGTCCCACGCTCGCCTGCCGGCGGCGGTGAGTTCGGCGACGCGACGTCGTCCGTCGTCGGGGTCGGCGGTCACGGCCACCAGGCCCTCGCGCTCGAACTCGCGGAGCATCCGGCTGAGGTACCCGGAATCGAGTCCCAGCCGTTGGCGGAGTTCGAGCACCGAGGTGTGACCGAGCCCGATCTCGTAGAGCAGGCGGGCCTGGCCGAGCGGCCGCCCCGCGCCGAGGAACGACTCGTCGAGCACGCCGATGCGTTGGGTGAACGATCGGTTGAAGCGGCGGAGGGTGGCGACCGTCGAAGCGGCGGTGTCGTCCATGTCTCTGACTGTAGTCAGAGAATCTCGAACGGTCGAGCTGCCTAGTCTCGGCCGGGTATGAGGCGCAGCCAGGCACCCCTCGTCGTCGCGATCGCGATGGTGCTCACGCTCACAGCGTGCAACCGCTCCGACGGCACGACGTCCGACACGACCGTCGACACGACGACGGTCGGCGCCACCGAGTCGACGACCGACCCCCCGGCGCCGACGAGCGCGCCGGCGACGGTCCCCGAGACGACCACGCCACCGCCGACCACGACGTCGCCGACCACAGCCCCGGCGACGACCGTGCCCGCCGTCGAGCGTGACTTCTCGGCGATCACGCCGATCGTGCAACAGGTCGTCGACGAACAGGGGCTCAACGGCGCCGGACTCGTGGTGGTCGACCGCGACGAGGGCGTCGTCCACGAGCAGTACTGGGGCGAGTTCGACGCCGACCGTCGGTCGTTCATCGCCTCGTCGTCGAAGATGATCGTCGCCGGCGTGCTGATGCGCCTGGCCGACGACGGCGCACTCGACCTCGACGTGCCGATCGCCGACCAGTTCGGTTGGACCGGCAATCCGACCCTCACACCGGTGCAGCTGGTCTCGAACCTGTCGGGGTTCGTCGGCCTGTTCCCCGACATCGGCTACCCGCCCTACCGTTGCCAGTTCCTCCCGGCCGGCGAACTCGAACGGTGCGGCGCCTCGATCTTCGAGACGCCCGACGACGACGCCGACATCGTGCCGCCCGACACCGCCTTCCGCTACGGCGGCGGCCAGTGGCAGGTCGCGGGCGCCATCGCCGAAACGGCCTCCGGTCGATCGTGGGCCGAGCTGATCGACGAGATCTACGTGCAGCCCTGCGGCGTCGACTCGCTCGGGTTCGGCAACCATTTCATCCGCACGAGCGGCCTGCAATACCCGCACGGTGTCGACCCGAGCGACCTCGGACCGACCGACAACCCGAACATGGAGGGCGGAGCCTTCGTCGACGTCCCCGACTACGGCGCGCTCCTCCTGATGCACCTCCGCGAGGGGCGCTGCGACGGGACCCAGGTGATCTCGCCCGCCGGCATCGGACGCCTCCACACCGACCGGACCGCCGAGTTGGGTCTGCCACCCGGCTACGCGATGGGGTGGTGGGTCGACCGGTCGACCGGCCGCCTCCGCGACCCCGGCGCGTACGGTGCGGTGCCCTGGATCGACGTCGACCTCGGCTACGGCGCCTACCTCGTCGTCGAGGCCGACGGCACGACCGGCGACGCGATCATGTCGCTGATCGAGCCGATCATCGACGACGCGATGGCGACGTCCTGACGCTCACCCGAGTGCGTCGACCGCCGCGATGACGGTGGCGACGATCTCGGCCGGTGTCGACGTGGCGTCGACCGTGATCACGTCGGTCTCGTCGTCGCCCGGCGCCTCGAGGGTGTCGAACTGGCCGGCGACCATGTCGGTCCCCATGAAGTGACCGGGCCGGTGTTCGACCCGGTGCCGAGCGACCTCGGGCGTCAACGCGAGGTGCACGAACGTGACGTCGCCGGCGGTGCGCAAGACGTCGCGGTACGAGCGCTTCAACGCCGAGCACGAGATCACGACCCGAGGTCGCGCAGCGAGCTGCTGCGCCAGCCGTTCGAGCCAGGGTCGCCGGTCGTCGTCGTCGAGCGGGACGCCGGCCGCCATCTTGGCGACGTTGGCCGGTGGGTGCGCGTCGTCGGCCTCGACGTACTCGACGTCGATCGCCTCGGCGAGACGGAGACCGATCGTCGTCTTCCCCGATCCGGCGACGCCCATGACGACGAGACGCAGCGGACCGGACACGTCGACCGATTCAAGCAGGTCCGCACCTGCCGCACCATCCGCGAGCCCTCGATCCCGGCGTGACAGTCTGACGCCGCACCCGGGCTGCCCCGCCCGGTGCCGCCGTGTCGAACGGCTGAACGCGGCGACGACCGAGGCACGGTCGTCGCCGCACTCGCGTCCGGAACGTCGCACGGCAGCCGAGCGTGCGTAGGTTGGACCCGTTGACCCCCCGCACCGATGTCGATCCGCGTCCCGAAACGGCGCCGCGCTCGACCGGATTGTGGCCGTTCGACCCGTCACGGTTCCCCGTCTACTACGGGTGGGTGATCGTGGTCGTCGGCACGATCGGCATGATCGCGTCGGTGCCCGGCCAGACCGCCGGCGTCAGCGTGTTCACCGACCACCTGACCGACGGCACCGGACTCAGCCGGCTCCAGCTGTCGATCGCCTACCTGATCGGCACCGGCACCAGCGGTGTGGTGCTCCCGCGCGGCGGTCGCGCCGTCGACCGCTACGGCGCTCGGGTGATGGCGCTTGCGGCCACGCTCGGACTCGCCGCCACCCTGGTCGTCCTCAGCGTCGTCGGTCCGATGAACACCGTCGTCGGGATGGTCGTGATGAGTGTCGGCTTCGGCTGCCTCCGCTTCTCGGGCCAGGGCATGCTCACCCTGTCGTCACGCACCATGATCTCGCAGTGGTTCGATCGTCGGCGCGGCGTCGTCACCTCGTTCTCCAACGCGTTCATGAGCTTCGCCTTCGCGGCGAGCCCGGCGTTCCTGCTGTGGCTGATCGACCTCGACGGGTTCCGCACGGCCTGGCGTCTGATGGCCGCCGCCCTCGTCGTCGTGATCGGGACGATCGTCGTCGTGCTGTTCCGTGAGAGCCCCGAGTCGTCGGGGCTGATGATCGACGGTGGCGTCGCCGAACGCGAGTCCGACGGCTCGATGCGTGCCGCCGGACCGATCGGCACCGACGCCGACCTCACCCGCGACGAGGCGATTCGCGACGCCCGGTTCTGGGCCGTGACGCTGCCGGTCGCCGCCCTCAGCTCGACCGGCACCGCGCTGACGTTCCACATCGTCGACATCGGCGCCGAGATCGGCCTCACCGACGACGAGATCGTCCGCATCTTCCTGCCGATCGCGTTCGTCAGCGTGCCCGTCACGCTGGTCAACGGCTGGCTGATCGACAAGGTGTCACCCGTGCTGATCGCCGCCGCGATGTGTGTCAGCCAGCTCGTCATGTACCTCTGCGTCTCGTACATCGACACGACGACCACCGCGGTCCTGGCGATCGCCGGGTGGGGGATCTCGCAAGGCTGTTTCGCGCCGCTCACGTCGGCAGCGATGCCGAGATTGTTCGGTCGTCGCCACCTCGGTGCGATCTCGGGCGTGCAGATGAGTGCGATGGTGATCGGCAGTGCGATCGGTCCGGCGCTGTTCGCCGCCGTCAAGTCGATCGCCGGGTCGTACGAGGCGGCACTGTGGATCTCCGCGACGGTGCCGGCGTTCGGCCTCGCGCTCGCCATCTGGTGTCTCGTGCGCTCGTCGTCGACCGCGCCCGCTGCCTGACCGGGCGCGTCGGCGTCAGAGGTCGCGGTACTCGCCCACCACCGACACGGTGGCGCCGATCGCGCCTGCGTTCCAGACCGGTTCGACGATGTCGTCGATGCCGAGCCAGGCGATGATGCGGTCCTGGTGGTGCGGGAAGGTGCGGGCGCAGCCCTTGCTGCGTGGGTTCGGCGGGATGTAGCCGGCGCCGTGGATCGCCTGACCGCCGTTGAAGTAGATCGGCTTGTACATGTTGCCGTTGAGCGGGTTGTCGACCTCGCTCGGGAAGTTCGTGCTGTCGTGCCAGCCCTCGTTGTCGAGCGCCGGGTCGAAGCGATACGCGTCGAGCGCCTGGACGTTGTGGGTCGGGTAGTCGGGGGTGCCGGTCGAGGTCGGGAAGATGTCGACGATGCGATCGGCGCCCTCGCCGGTGACGATCACCTGACACGTCTCGTTGATCAGGATCCACTTGCTCGACCACGTCGCCGCACCGGCCGGGATCGTGAACGAGTCGGACGTCGCCGCGAAGATCGTCGCCTCCTCCTCGCTGCCCTCGGGCAGGTGGGCCGTGCTCTCCGGCAGGCCGAGCAGCATGCGTGCGGCGCAGATCGCCTGACGGGTGAGCGGACCCGAGTCGCCGTCGATGCCGAGCTCGAACAGCGACGTCCCGGCGAAGAGTCCGTTCAACTCCGCCTGCTGTACCTCGACGTGTGCGGGCGGTGGTGCGAGCCGGGACGTGCCGGTGACGTCGTCGACGTCGTTGCCCGGGCAGACGTCGTACTGCTCGCCGGGGTGGATGATGTCGGTCTCGCTCATCCGGTTCTCGGCGAGGAGGTCGTCCATCGTGATGCCGTCGAGGCCGGCGACGATCGCGCCGAGCGAGTCGCCCGGCTGGACGGTGACGACGCAGATCGGGGCCGGTTCGGTCGTGGTCGGGGCGACCGTGGTGACCGTCGTCGTGGGTGCGTCGGTGGTGGCGGGGGCCGAGGTGGACGGCGCGCTGGTGGACGCCGCCGTCGAAGCGGCGTCGGATCCGCCCGAGCACCCTGCGAGGATCAGCAGGGCGCCGGGGAGCAACGCCCAGCCCGTGTTCCGCACGCGTTCGAGGCTATCGGCGCGGTGCGTCGGGGCCGGGGAACGTCAGCCGACGTTGTAGACGTTCGTGCTGCCGACGCCGCCGAGCAGCGCCGACACGAGGATGCCGAGCGGCAGGGTGCCCCAGTAGCCGACGGCGAGGCCGACGTTGCCGAGGAACAGCATCAGCAGCCACGTCGCGGGGAACGTGGCGAGCAGGAACACGACGGTGAATGCGAGCAGTGCCTTGATCATGGGAACCTCCTGGTTGCCGCCCGAAACCCTACGACGACCCACCCCCGCCACCGCGGATGCGAGCACGCAGCGGGTCAGGTGTCGGAGGTGACGCCCGCGTCGGGTCAGGTGTCGGAGGTGACGCCCGCGTCGGGTCAGGTGTCGGAGGTGACGCCGAGGAACGAGGCGTT
>JAGQSS010000159.1:0-2077 GCA_020439405.1 Ilumatobacter sp.
GAAGTCGTATGCCGCGGACGCGCTCGCGCTGCACGACCGTTGGCAGGAGCAGTACGAACTCATCGAGAAGGAGTTCAAGCTCGAGGTCGCGCTCGCCGTGTCGCGCCTGGCGATCATCCTCGGCGAAGTCGCCGGGCTCTTCATGACGGCGTTCAAGGCGCTCGCTGCCGTTCCGAAGCTGAAGCGCATCAAGGAGGCACTCGACAATCTCGACGAGGCGCGTGAGCTCCTCGACACGGTCAATCAGATCGTGACCGCGTTCGCCCCGATCAAGGGGTTGATGACCACGCTGGCGAGCCAGATCAGCCAAGAGGTGATGTTCGGCAACAGCGACAATGCGAAGAACACCGCCGCACTGATCGACGAGTCGGTGAAGTCGATCAAGGGGTTGGTGATCTCTGCGCTGGCGAAGGTCCAGGGCGACACCAAGTTGATCAAACTCGGCAAGACCTTCGGCAACGTGCTCCCCGTCGTCAGCAGTGTGATCACCGTGGTGCAGCAAGTGAACGGCCTGATGGACGATTACACCAAGTCGGTGAAGTCGATCGAGGCGATGACGAAGGGTCTCGACAACTTCCCGCCGCTGTGGGAGTTCCTGAGCGGGCAGGCAAGGACGTACTGGAAGGCCTACATCGACGCGCTGACGAACGAGAAGGAGGAGGACGATCCCGACAAGCCGAAGCGTCCGTTGCCGCCGATCCCGCCCGGACGTCCCGGCAAGAAGAAGAACTGCGGTGGCGTCGCCGTCTCGTACGACCCGAACGAGATCGTCGGGCCGGTCGGCTGGGGCGACGACCAGTGGCTCCAGCCCGGCGACCTGCACTTCTACTCGATCAGCTTCGAGAACCTCGGACCCGGCAGTGAGGTCATCCCACCGGGTGCCTCGCTGGCGACGGCGCCGGCCGCCACGGTGACGGTGTCGTTGCCGCTCGACGACGATCTCGACCTGACGACGTTCGAGCTCGGCGACTTCGGGTTCGCCGAGACGCGTTTCGAGGTGCCGGCCGGACGTCAGCAGTTCGAGACGTCGAGCACGGTCACGATGGAGCTGCAGTCGTTCGAGGGCGAGGGGACCGAGGAGGTCGACCTCTCGCTGCGAGCGAAGGCGTGGCTCGACGTCCCGAACCGGACGGCGAACTGGCTGATCGAACTCGTCGACCCAGCGACCGGCGAGCCGCACCCCGATCCGGCGGCCGGCTTCCTGCCGCCCGAACCGGTGACACCGGAGGGCGCGGGTCAGGGCTTCGCCGAACTGTTCGTCGAGAGCGTCGGTTCGAGCCCGACCGGGACCGACGTCGACGCGACGGCCACGATCGTGTTCGACACCAACGAGCCGATCGTGACCAACACGTGGACGAACCGACTCGACCGGTCGTCGCCCACGTCGTCGATGTCCGGCGTCGGTGCGACGACCGAGATCGGCGGGGTCATCGGCTGGAGCGGTGTCGACACCGGCTCGGGCGCGGCGACGTACGACGTGTGGCGCAAGATCGGCGATGGACCGTTCGCGCTCTGGCTCGACGACACCCCGCTGACCGAGGTCGAGTTCGATGGTGAGGCAGGCGTGGCATACGGCTTCGCAGTCGCGGCGAGCGACGGCGTCGGCAACGTCGAGGCCATGCCGACCGGCGTCCAGGTGACGACGACCGCGGTCGACCCGCCTCCCGGGCCGACCGCGCCGTCGGCACCGCGCCAGGTCGGTGCCACCGCCGGGAACGCACGAGCCACGGTGTCGTGGATCGCCCCCGCCTCGAACGGCGGCGCGACGATCACCAAGTACACGGTGACCTCCGCGCCGGGCGGGAAGCAGTGCACGACGACCGGTGCACTGAGCTGCACCGTGACCGGCCTGACGAACGGGACGTCGTACACGTTCCGGGTGCGGGCGACGAACTCGGCGGGCAGTGGCCCGTGGTCGGGCACGTCCCCGTCGGTGACCCCGAAGGCACCGGTCGTCCCCTCCTCCTTCGTCCCGCTCGTCCCGGCCCGACTGCTCGACACGCGGCCGGGTGAGTCGACGTCGGATGGTGTGGGTGCCGGTGGTGGTCGTGTGGCTGCTGGTTCGGTGGTCGAGGTG
>JAGQSS010000159.1:2177-7814 GCA_020439405.1 Ilumatobacter sp.
GTCGGTGTCGGTGGGAAGGTGTGTGTGTTCACGCATGCGGAGACGCATTTGATCGTCGACGTCAACGGGGCGTTCCCGGCGGGTGCGTCGTTCGCGCCGTTGGTGCCGGCTCGGTTGTGGGATTCGCGGCCGGGTGAGTCGACGTCGGATGGTGTGGGTGCCGGTGGTGGTCGTGTGGCTGCTGGTTCGGTGGTCGAGGTGTTGGTGGCTGGTCGTGGTGGTGTGGATGCCGGGGCTGGTGCGGTGGTGTTGAACGTGACGGCGGTGTTGCCGTCGGGGCCGGGTCATCTGACGGTGTTCCCGTGTGGTGGTGCGGTTCCGTCGACGTCGAACGTGAACTATTTGCCGGGTCAGGTGGTGCCGAACTCGGTGGTGTCCAAGGTCGGTGTCGGTGGGAAGGTGTGTGTGTTCACGCATGCGGAGACGCATTTGATCGTCGACGTCAACGGGGCGTTCCCCTCGTGACCGTTCCCCGGAACCGGGCGACGCGACCCGGTTCCGGGGCGGCATGATGGGAGCCATGAGCACCGACCCCACGAGCACCGACACGGTCAAGGCGCGTCTCCAGTCCGACCTCACCGCCGCGATGAAGGCCCGCGACGAGGTGTCGTTGTCGACGATCCGCATGCTGCGGAGCGCGATCAGTACCGCCGAGGTCGCGGGCGACTCGGCCGTCGAACTCGACGACGACCAGGTGATCGCCGTGCTCCAGTCGGAGGCCAAGAAGCGCTCCGAGTCGGCCGACGTCTACGAGCAGGCCGGTCGCACCGAGCTCGCCGCCAAGGAGCGCGCCGAGCTCGAGGTCATCGAGCGCTACCTGCCGGCAGCGATGGGTGACGACGAGCTCGAGGCGATCGTCGACGACGAGATCGCCAAGGCCGCCGCGTCGGGCGCCGAGGGTGGTCGTGCGATGGGCATCGTCATCAAGGGCGTCCGTGAACGCGCCGGTGCCTCCGCCGACGGCGGCCGCATCGCCGCCCTCGTCAAGTCGAAGCTGACCTGACTCCGGACGACCCCGACATCTTGGTGTCGGCGTTGACCCGCGTCGTGATCGCCTCGGCGAAACGGCGTGAGAACCGGATCGGGTCGAGCTCCTCACGGAGTTGTTGGTCGAGGACGGTCGATCGACGTGGGGTGGATGCCCATGCGACGAGGTGCTCGGTCAGTGCATTCGCATCTCGGTTGTCGAACGTCGTGACCATGTCGGTCCGTTCCGCCAGCGCCATGAAGTCCGGCTCGTCGGGGCCGAGCACCGGTACGTCGAAGCCCAGCGACAGGACCAGGACGCCGCTCGACCGCGACCACCGGTAGCCGCACACGTTCAGGTCTGCGGCCCGAAGAACGGTGCCCACGAACCGGTCCGGCACGAAGCCCTCAACGACGACCGAACCGGGGAGCTCGTTCGCGGCATCGATCATCGCCCGGCCGTACTCGTGCTCTGCGTCGACGACCGGTCCGGCGAGCAAGAGGCGCATGGATGGGTCCACCTGTTGGGCGCGTGCGACGGCGTCGAGCACGCGATCCACGCCCTTCTGCTCGCGGAGTGCACCGAATTGGAGCACGACCCGATCGTCGTCGCCGAAACCGAACCGCCGCCTGGCGCCGAGTCGTGACGGAGTTCCGGTCGGATGCACCCCGTCGTAGAGCGGGAGTGGTGCGAGGTAGACCTTCCGGTCGTCGATGTCGTACATCTGTCGGCAGAGGTCGAGCAATGGCGCGTTCGGCAGATGGACGACCGAGGCCAGGTCGAACATCTCCTGACGAAGTCGTCGGTCGCAATCGGGGTTGATCGATCCGGACGGCAACTCGTCGAAGCAGGTGAAGACGAGCGAACCCCCGTGCTCACAGAAGTCCCGCAGGTTGGCGATCACGGCCTCGGTTCTGGCCGTCACGATGTCGCGGCGATCGTTGCCTCCCACGATCGGGTAGTAGACGTGCAGCACCGACGGGGTGGGTGGGTGTCGTGGCCGGTCCTGACTGTGCTGCCAGAGCGAGTTCCACTGGAACGCGCGGACGTCGAGTCCGAAGGCGGCGAACTCGGAGTAGAAGACATCCAGCCAGGCCCCGCCGTTGGACGTCTGAGCGAACACCGGGACGCCAGACAGGGAGGCATCGGCCGTCATCGAGCACCACTGCGCAAACGGGTTCCGTGCTTCGGTGAGCTGGCGACGCAACGTTCGGATCTCGTGATTGAACCGTTCGTCGTCGTTCTCGCCGCGCATCGTGGCGAGGGTATCCGGCTGGACAGAGCAGCATCGGTTGATCCGGCCTCGACCGAGCTCGGTGTGACGAATTCATCTGGTGGCCAACTGGCGCGCGGGAGGCGTTCACCGTCGATCCGTAGCGTCGGCATCGTGGGTGAACGAGGAGAACACATCGTCGAGCCCGTCGATCCGGCTGCGACCATCGCTGCGGAGCTGATCGATGCGCTCGCCAACGCGTTCTCCTCGCTCGGCCTGTACGACCGTGTCGACTCCTCACCCGACGAGTCGGCCCCGGTCCTGGCCACCACCTAGCCAACGGTCGGCTCCAGGTCGTCGATCCTCCTCCCCCCGACGACCGGAGCCCACCGAAGGCGTCCCGGCGGACCGATAGCGTTGGACCCGATGACGTCGATCACCCCGTTGCCGTCTCCCGCCGATCCCGATCGTTCGGCACTCGTGCAACGGCTCGACCGCGCGGCCGTCCGCCTGCTCGACGAACTCGACGAGGACGGCATCCGGATCGAGGGCGACGACGACACCGTGGCGTTGGTCGTCGACGAACTCGACTACGTCCGTCACCCCCAGGTGCACGAGGGTCGCAGCCCGATCTACGGCGCGTTCATCGCCGGGCCCGGCGCCGACCTGACCCAGGCCACCGACCTCGTCGAACTGATCGAGCTCGACCCGGCCGGTGACGAGGACGACATCGAGGCGGTGCGCCGGTTCGCCGACGGCCGCTTCACGTACCTCGTCCGGCGTCACGACGGACGCCGCCAGCTCGCCTGTTTCCGCCGCAGTGTGCAGTACGAGGCCGACATGGTCGAGGTGCAGCGCCAGACCGGGGCACTCGTCGTCCAACGCACCCTGATGGGCCGAGCCCGCCTGTACGACCGGCGCGGCGTGATCGAGTGGAGCGGACGCTCGTGGACGGTGCGTGAACGTGCCGATCACCTGCTCGAGGTGATCGACCCGCTGGTCGAGGGGGCGCCGCGCGACGTGCTCGCCGCGCTGCTCGATTTGTGCGTCCACTGGCTGTCGTCGGCGCGCATCGGTGCCACGATCCTGTACGACTTCGACCCACGCGAAGACGACGGGCCGTCGCTCGATCTCGACGCGGCGATCCAGGTGCCCGGGCTGTCGGTCGCCAAGCGGCACCACTTCCCGGCCTTGTTCGCCTCGCTCGGCCAGACCGACCTGGCGGCGCGGGTCCTGCCCGACGGCACGGTCGACCGCATCGGCGTCGGCCTGCGGTCGTCGATCGAGTCGGAGCAGGCGGTGCCCCAGAAGGGCGGCATGCGTCACCGGTCGGCCGCCCGGTACACGTGGGACCACCACCACACGATCGCCCTCGTCGTGAGCGAGGACGGGCCCGTCACGGTGTTCCGCGAAGGCCGCCGGATCCAGATCTGCGACCGTCCCGACGGCACCGTCTGCGGCACCTGGTGACCCCTCGCCGGCCGATTCGGTGGGACGCGTGAGCCGGCCGCGTCGCGCGGTCGTCCGGTCACTCCGGAACCGGGTCGCGGACCGACCGCAAACACAGATCGCACAAGGGTTTCCCGGCGGCGATTGCCCCGGTGTCACGGCCGTTCGCTGGTAGGATGATACCACTGCGTTTTCGCCCCCGAAACCCATCCGATCCGGTCCGGATCGAACGTATGATCGAACTGCGGACCCACGGGGTGAACGCCTTCGCGAACGAGCTCGAATCGTTCGCCCGTCAGCAACCGAACTCGAGGTAACACGTGTCCACGACGAAGCAGGGAGCATCCGATTACGGGGCCAAGGACATCCAGGTCCTGGAGGGGCTCGATCCGGTTCGCAAGCGGCCGGGCATGTACATCGGCTCCACCGGTCTGCAGGGTCTGCACCACCTGATCTGGGAAGTCGTCGACAACTCGGTCGACGAGGCGATGGCCGGCTACTGCGACCAGATCGCCGTCACGATCACCGCCGACGGCGGCTGCCGCGTCGACGACAACGGCCGCGGCATCCCGGTCGATCCGTACACGTCGGGCCAGCACCAGGGCAAGAGCGCCGCCGAGGTCGTCCTCACCGTGCTCCATGCCGGCGGCAAGTTCGGCGGTGAGGGCTACAAGGTGTCGGGCGGTCTGCACGGTGTGGGCGTGTCGGTCGTGAACGCCCTGTCCGAGCGCCTCACGATCGAGGTCGACCGCGACGGCAAGCGCTACTTCCAGGAGTACGCCAAGGGCGGCAAGCCGCAAGGCGACATGAAGGTCGTCGGCGACACACCGGCCGATGGCCGCACGAGCGGCACCTCGATCACGTTCTGGCCCGATCCGACGATCTTCCAGGCCGAGGGCGTCGAGTTCGTCGCCCGCACCGTGCTCGAGCGCCTCCAGACGATGGCGTTCCTCAACAAGGGCCTCGAGATCAGCTTCACCGACGAGCGTCCCGAGAAGGAACAACAGGTCACCTACCAGTACAAGGGCGGCCTCGTCGACTTCGTCAAGCACCTCAACGCGTCGAAAGACCCGCTGTTCAGCAAGGTCTGCTCGTACGAGGACGAAGACGAGGACGGTCAGATGCTCGACATCGCCATCCAGTGGAACACCGGGTACCACGAGGGCATCCACGGCTACGCCAACGGCATCTCGACGATCGAGGGCGGCATGCACGTCGAGGGGTTCCGCTCGGCGCTGACCTCGGTCGCCAACAAGTACGCCCGCGAGAAGAACATCCTCAAGGAGAAGGACGCGAACCTGACGGGCGAAGACATCCGTGAGGGCATCACGGCGATCATCTCGGTGAAGTTGCGCGAGCCCCAGTTCGAGGGTCAGACGAAGGCCAAGCTCGGCAACGTCCCGATGCGCTCGTTCGTGCAGAAGGCGACCAACGAGGCGATGGCCGAGTGGTTCGAGGAGAACCCGACCGAGGCGAACAAGATCATCAAGAAGGCGCTCGCCGCCGCCCAGGCACGCGTCGCCGCCAAGAACGCCCGCAACGCGATCCGCCGCAAGACGGCGCTGTCGGGTGCCGGCATGCCCGACAAGCTGAAGGACTGCACCTCCAAGAACGCCGACGAGTCGGAGCTGTTCATCGTCGAGGGTGACTCCGCCGGCGGCACGGCGCTCGACGCCCGCGACCCGCACACCCAGGCGATCCTGCCGATCCGCGGCAAGATCCTGAACGTCGAGCGGGCCCGCATCGACAAGATGATGAAGAACACCGAGATCCAGGCGCTGATCACCGCGATCGGCGCCGGGGTCGGCGAGGACTTCGACGTCACGAAGGCCCGCTATCACAAGATCATCGCCCTGTGCGACGCCGACGTCGACGGCAGCGCGTCGGCGGACGAGATCGAGGCGGCCGTCCTCCAGCGCCTCCCCGGTCAGCAGGTGGACGAGATCGCCATCGACTGCCTGAACCGAGCCGACGACGTCATCACCTGCGCGTCGGCCGAGCCGTCCAT
>JAGQSS010000015.1:0-2681 GCA_020439405.1 Ilumatobacter sp.
CGCCGCCACGGATGATCATGTCCTTCAGCCGGCCGACGATGCGGCAGTAGCCACGGTCGTCCATCGTCGCGAGGTCGCCGGTCCGCACCCACCCGTCGGGCAGCAACGTCTCGGCGGTCGCCTCGGGGTTGTCGAAGTACTCGATCATCGTGAAGTAGCCCCGGGCCCACAGCTCGCCCTGCTCGCCGATCGGCACGGTCTCGAGCGTGGCCGGGTCGACGATGCGGATCTCGGTGTGCGGGAGCGCCGGCCCGACCGTGAGACCCTTGTCCTCCGGCGAGTCGCTCGGGAACGTGTTGGTGAGGGTCGGCGAGCACTCGGTCTGGCCGTAGATGATCGTGAAGTCGACGCCGAGGGTCTGTTCGATCTTGCGGACGAGCGCCTCGGGCACCTGCGCGCCGCCCGACACGACCCGCTTCCACGCCGACAGGTCGCGGGTCGCGAAGTCGGGGTGCTCCATCGCGGCGATCAGCATCGTCGGGACGCCGGCGGCGAACTCGGCGCGTTCGCGCTCGATCAGTTCGGTGAACAGGCCCGGCTCGAAGGCCTGCATGAGGGTGAGCGTCGCCCGCTTGTCGAGCGCGCCGAGCACGCCGAGGACGCAGCCACCGGTGTGGAACAGCGGCATGGGGCTGACCCACGACGCGCCGTCGCTGATCTCGACCCGGTCGGCCCACAGCCGGGCGTTGTCGACGATGCCGCTGTGGCGCAGCACGACGCCCTTGGGGAAGCCGGTCGTGCCGCTCGTGTACTGGACCTGGGCCGGGTCGTCGCCGGCGACGTCGGGCAAAGAGGCCCGGGGCGTCGTGGCGTCCATCAGTTCACCGAGCAGGTCGAGTCGCAGGATGTGGCGCAGGTCGGGGAGGTCGGGCTGCACCGCCTCGGCGTGGGCCTGGATCGGGTTGCCGCGGAACTCGGGCACGACGAGCACGCCGGACGATCGTGACTGCCGCAGGACGTACGCCGCCTCGTTCGGTTGAAGGCTGGGGTTCAGCGTGACCAGCGTCAGGCCGGCGAGCGCGGCGCCGTATTCGACGATGACCCACTCGGGCAGATTGTGCGCCCAGACCCCGAACCGCTCACCCGGCTCGAAGTGATCGAGCAACGCGTTCGCACACCGCTCGGCGTCGGCGAGCAGTTCGGCGTAGGTCCATCGACGACCGCCGGACGGGATGCCCTCGATCAATGCGACGCGATCGGGTACCTCCGCGGCGACCTCCCGCAAGCGGGTGCCGACCGTGATGTCGGGCCGCAGCGCGGGCCCCGATCCGTCCGGCACGTGGTGCGATTCCGTCAGTGGCCCCTCGGTCATCCCCATGGCCCGAGTGTGTCACCGGTCGGCAACACCCGACGGACCGAACGCGCACCCAATGGATGAGCCGCCGATCGCGGCCGGTGGTGGACGTGGGTCAGATCGGCTCGTTCCGCTCGGCGTCCCAGCCCATCCGTGCGACCTCCCGGTGTGACTATTCGACGAGGGCGGCGAGGCGATCGAGAGCTTTGCGCTGCTGACCGTCGAGTCGCTTCGCCACCAGCTTCATCAGCCAGCCGAACCCCTTGGCCGGCTCGATGCCCTGCGCGTAGGTGATCGTGCAGCCGTCTCCGTCGGGTTCGAGCACGACCGACTCGGCCATCGCGGCCATGATCGGCGGCCCCTCGAACAGCGTGAAGGCGAACCGATGCGGCGGTTCCCATTCGGTGAAGCGCTCCCGCACCTTCAGGCCGGGAGCAGCGACGTCGCGACCGCCACCGACGCCTTCGGGGGCGAACGTGACCGTCACCGTCTTCAGATCGGTGAACCATTCGGGCCAGGTCTCGTGGTCGGCGATGCGTCCCCACACGGCGTCGACGGGCGCAGCGATCCGACGTGCGTTCCGGACGACGACCGGCGCGGTCTCGATCCACTCCGGCGGACGTTCGTCGAGCTGTGCCATGTCGGCCCCCTTGTCGTGACACGCCGAACACGCGTCGAGTGCGCCCCCAGGGTTTCGAACCCTGAACCAACGGGTTAAAAGCCCGCTGCTCTACCGTTGAGCTAGAGGCGCAGGGCCTGCGAGAAACTCACAGGCCAACGCACGAGGATAGGTCACACGTCGCGCCCTGCACCGCGTGCGATCGCGACTTTGTGGAAGCGATCATGCCCGCCGCCGGCGGATGTGCTTCCACAGAACCGAACACGGGTTTCTGTGGAAGCGATCATGCGGTGGGACGTCATGATCGCTTCCACAGAATCGAGGGGGCCGACCGCACCCGTGGGATCCGGTTCGGTCTCTCCGGGGGATTGGTCGGAGCAGGGTCCGGGTACCGGCGTCCCGACCGCTCAACTCAGGGAGATCGTCATGGACATCGGAAGCCTCATCGCAGCACTCCTGCTCGGACTCGTCGTCGGCGCGATCGCGCGCGCATTGGTCCCGGGCGATGCGTTCCGCCATATGAGCGGGCCGGCCTCCTGGGCCGTCTCGACCGGGCTCGGCCTGCTCGGCGCGCTGCTCGGCTACTGGATCTTCACCGGATTGCTCGGCATCGGCGACGAGGACAAGTTCGATTGGGGCGGCATCGTCGGCGCGGTCATCGGCGCCATCATCGTGGTCGTCGCCGCTTCGGCGATCATGAAGCGGAGCGGACGCCTCCCCGCCTGACCCGCGGCGGTCTCACAACATCCGTTCCTCGAAGATGTCGAG
>JAGQSS010000015.1:2781-27370 GCA_020439405.1 Ilumatobacter sp.
GCGTCGAGGGTGGCACGTTCCATCACGAGACGGACCCGTCCGTCGTCGTAGTCGAGATGCGCCATCGTGTTGTCGAAGATCGGCGTGACGTCGACGTTCCATCGCAATCGGGTCCCACCCCGACGGGCGAGCCGCTGCAGCACGCCACCGACGCGACGACCGGCGTCCGACTGCGCGAAGTGCATCGCCCGACGCTCGGCCGGACTCAAGATGTTCCGGATCGGGGAGCTCACGGCCTGATGGACCCGACCGAGAAACTCGACGTCGTCACGCGCTTCGATCGCGACACCGTAGGAGAAGTGGATGTCGCCACCGAGCACCGTGATCGTCTCCGGAGGGTCGCCATGGGCACCAGTCGCGAGGTCGATGATGCGAAACCCTGTGACACCCCTTGGGCATGATGGGTGCATGGAGATCACTGGTGTCGTCGAGCGGGTGGAGCGCATCGCCGCCACCCGCGCCGACGACACCGCCGATCTCGCCGGTGTCGAAGCCGCACTGAAAGACGTCGCAGCGTTGCAGTCGTGGCTCGCCGGGAACAAAGCAGCGCTCACGTCCCGGATGGCCGAACTGGTGCCGTTCCCCGAGAAAGCGATCGCCGACTGCACCCGCGAATCGTCACGCGACACCGCCAAAGAACGCGAACGCTCCTCGACGCTCGACGCCGCACCATCACTCGCCGACGCACTCGACGACGCCAAGGTCACCCCCGGCCACGTCGACGAGTTCACCAAAGCCACCAAGCAACTCGAGGGCGACCAACGCGACGAGTTGATCGACCGGCTCGACACCAACGGCCTCCTCGACGTCGCCGCGGTTGCCTCGGTCGAAGACTGGCGTCGCCGTCTCGCCCTCGAGATCAAGACGATCCGCGCCGACGACGGCGTCGACCGCCACGAACAACAACGCCGCGACGTCCGAGTCCGCACCTGGACCGACAACGACGGCATGTGGAACATCACCGGCCGATTCGACCCCGCCACTGGCATCCGCCTCGCCGCGAAACTCGACGCCGCCGTCAACGCACTGTTCGCCGAACAGACCCCCGACACGTGCCCGAGCGACCCGATCGAGAAGCAGCGTCATCTCGCCGGCCTCGCACTCGCCGAACTCATCTGCGGCTCCGGGGCGGGCGCCCGACCGGGCCGACCCGAATACATCGTCGTCATCGACACCAGCCGCCACGACGGCAACGGCGGACCCAGCATCGACTACGGGCTCCCCGTCGAGATCCCCACCCGGGTCCTCGCCGACATGATGGACGACGCCACCATCCACCCCATCGTCGTCCGCAACGGTGTCGTGCTCCACGCCCCCGGCCGGCTCGACCTCGGACGCACCACCCGGCTGGCGTCACCTGCCCAACGCCGGGCACTCCGAGCCCTGTACGCCACGTGTGCGATCCCCGGCTGCACCGTCCCCTACGACCGCAGCAAACTCCACCACATCCTCTGGTGGCGCAACGGCGGCCGCACCGACCTCGACAACCTCCTCCCCGTCTGCAGCCACCACCACTCCAAGATCCACGACGGCGGCTGGGACATCGAACTCGGCCCCAACCGGCAACTCACCATCCGATTCCCCGACGGCACCATCCACAACACCGGCCCACCCACCCGCCGCGCCGCCTGAACGGCGGACCGAACCGAACCTCAGGCGCCGCGGAGTTCCGCGATGCGCTGCATCAGGAACTCGTACGCGGTGCGTCCCTCCGCGAGCACGACGTCGTCGGCCGGGTGGAGGAACAGCGGGAGCGACATGCGCGAGACGCGAGCCGCCTCGCCGACCGGGTTGACGACCCGGTGCTTGGTCGCCGGGTAGTAGCCGTCGGTCGCCAGGTCGAGCATCTCGCCACCGTTGATGGCGAGCGAACCCGGGTCGAGCGGGACGGGGAACCACTCCCCGTTCGCACCGAGCAGCTCGAGGCCGGGCTGGTCGGACGCCGGCAACACGGTGAGCAGGTTGATGTCCTCGTGTGCGGCGGCCCGCACGGCTCCCTCGGGCACCTCGGGCGGGAGCGGCGGATAGCGCAGCACCCGGAGCAGGGTGCGAGTGCTGCCGTCCATCATCTGCGACAGGGGCATCGAGAGCCGGCCGGCGATGTCGGACGGCAGCTGGTCCTCGACCCAGTCGAGCAGGGTCAGTGCGACGTCCATCGCCTGGTCGCGGTACCGCATGGCGGCGTCGGTGACCTGGGTCGGATAGATCGACCACGGGTAGACGTGGAAGAACTCCTTGAGGTCGCGCACCTGGAAACCCTTGGCGGTCTCGCTGATGTCGGGCGGGAAGTAGCCGGTCAGCGAGTCGGTGGTGGCGTAGTCGGCGACGTCGGGGTCGTCGAACAGCGACGACCACTCGCGGTACACCTGCTCGACGAGCGACCAGTCGAGGGGATGGTTCGTGATCACGCCGAACCCGGTCTCGCGCAGGCTCGCGGCGAAGTCCTCCGGTGCCGTGGGGGACGTGTAATCGACGACAGCGACGTCCATACCCCCAGGCTATGGGCGTGTTCTGCCGGTACCGACGTCACGTCAGCCCGAGGCGGTGCGAGACTGCGATCGTGTCTCAGCGCCGTCTCATCCCGCTCGCGATCGCCACGGCGCTCGCCCTGAGCGCGTGCGGCAGCGACGAGTCCCCGACGAGCGGGAGCGCGTCACCGGTCACCACGACCGACGCCGTTCCGAGCACGTCGGCCGACCCGGTCATCACGACCGCGCCGACGAAGGCGCCGCCGCCGAGCGTGCTCACGACCGCCCCTCCCCCGTCCACGATCGAGCAGGAGACCACCGTGCCGAGCACCGGTTCGCCGACCGACATCGCCATCGCCGATCTCGCCGATCGACTCGACGTCGACCCCGCCGAGATCGAGGTGGTCAGCGTCGAGGAGGTCACCTGGCCCGACGGCGGACTCGGCTGTCCCGAGCCGGGCATGAGCTACACCCAGGCGCTCGTGAACGGCAGCCGAATCGTGCTCGCCGTCGACGGCACGGAGTACGAGTACCACTCGGGCCCACGCCGCGACCCGTTCTACTGCCCGCCCGAGCGGGTCACCCCGCCCGCCACCGGCGGCTACGGCGACATCTGACAGGGAACGACGGGCACGACCCCGGGCGCGCCGGAGGGGCGCCGAAGCGCCCCTCCGAACAGGATGTGATCGTCGTCAGCGACGACGGTCGGGTCAGCCCTCGACCGACACGATGGTCAAGCCGTCGAGCACACCGTTGGCGAGGTGCGACACTGCGCCGAGGTACAGACCGCTGGCCAGGTCGCTTGGCCACGTCAACTCGACAAGGCCCGTGGCGCCGAGCACCGCCTCGCCGTCGGCCGCCGCGACCAGATTGCCACCAGGCGTTTCGGATACCTGCCAGGTGTGAGCCGAGTACGAAGCCGTTCCAGTGATTGTGTCGTAGCCGTGGACGAAGAACGTCCAGTCACCGGCCTCCGGCGACACGATGTCGACGACCTCGTAGGTGCCGGCGTTGCCGGAATAGTCGTAGAACGCACCCGACGGGTCGTACACGTAGAGATCCAGGTCAACCGTGTCGGCCTCGTCGACCGGCGGGATCAGGATTCTCGCGAAGGCCACTCCCGGCTCGATCGTGAAGGAGTGCGCCGTGGCACCGTTCCCCTCGTCGCTCGGTGAGAACGACTGATCCGGATCGTCCCCGACGGTGCCGTCAATCATGGTTGACGGCAGCAAACCATGTCCTTGCACGGCGTAGTCGCCCGTGTATCCCTGCTCGACACCGAACGTCGTACCGCCCCCATCGATCGTCCCACTCACCTCGTACGGCACGCCAAGTGTGACCGGTTGGAGGGCGATCGGCGAATACACCGAGTAGCCGCCGCCCTGGAGAGTCATCGAGCCGAATGTGTACTTGTTCAGCGGCGCTGACGTCACTGTGAAGTTGATGTCGAACGACACCGTCGCACCATTCGGCACGTCGATGACCGCCGGCGATGTGGAAGCGGTGATCCCGGTGAGTCCCGCGAACACCGGAGTCATCGACAGGTCGGTGCCCGACACGTTCGTCACGGTCCGGGTGACCGTCTGGCTCCCCGGAAGTGCGGCGCTCGCGATCGACGCCTGGTTGTACTGCGTACCGTCGGCCATCCCCAACGAATCCAGTGGGTCACAGATCCCGTAGAGGTCCACTCCGACAGCGCAGGCGACGCCGACGTACTCGAAGAATCCGCCCTCACCGGCGAAGTTGCCGACGTCGTAGACCAGACCCGGGTCGAACATGACGGTCGGCTGCACGTGGCCGGCACCCATGTCGAACGGGTCGGCCGGCGTCACGCCGTCTTCCTTCGTCACGTCCTGTCGAGCGGTCGTCATCAGCGACGACTTGACCATCGACGGGTTCCAGTCGGGATGCGACTCGGACATCAACGCCATCAGACCAGCGACGTGCGGCGACGACATCGAGGTACCCGAGATCGACTGGAACAGGTTGCCGGCCGGCCCGGAGGTCGGCGTCGGCGTGTTGCCGGCGAGGATGTTGACGCCAGGCGCCGTCACGTCGGGCTTGATGAGGTCACCCGAGAGCAGGTTGGGGCCACGGGACGAGAACGCCGCCATCACGCTGCCCTGCGTCGCGGCCTTCTCGCCGCCGGCGATCTGAGCCGTCGGTTTCTTGGCCTTGGAGATGAAGTACTTCAGCGCCGAGCCATCCGTGAAGTTGACGTGGACCGACGGCACCCAGTGCGAGTCGGTGATCTGGGTGTCGGCATCGAAGGTGTTGTACAGCACCATGCCGGCACCGCCCGCCTCGTAGACGGCGAGTGACTTGTCGATCCGAGCCGTCACACCGCGCTTGCACAGCACGATCTTCCCCTCGATCGTGTCCTTCTTGTACTGCTTCTGTCCCACGAAGGGCACGCTGGGATCGCAGAGTTCGTTCCCGAAGTCCGCGGCGTCGACGAGCGGGAGCACGTCGGTACCGCCGGTGATCGAAACGCCCGAGATCGTGATTTCGTTCGGCTTGTTCTTCGACGACGTCCGGTCGGAGTAGGCCGTGACCGTGCTCAGGAAGGTGCGGTCGTGCGTGCTCGCGCCGACGGAGGTCAGCCACGGCACCGACGCCGGCGAACCGATCGTCGCCGCACCCGGACCGCTGTTGCCGTTCGAGGTGGCGACGTGCACACCGGCGAGCGTCGCGAAGAAGAACGCGATGTCGTCCGGACCGATGGCGAACGAGCTCGAACCGATCGAGTAGTTGATGACGTCGACCTTGTCCTCGACGGCGATGTCGATAGCCAGGGCCAGGTCGGAGCCGTAGCCGCCGAGCGTGCCGAGCGCCTTATAGGCGACGATCTGCGCGTCGGGGGCGATGCCGGTGACGATGCCGCGCGGCTGCCCGAGCACCGTCGCAGGTACATCGGCGTTGCCGGCCGCCGTCGTCGCGGTGTGCGTGCCGTGGCCGTCCTCGTCACGAGCCGAGTCGTACTCGACGTCGGTCAGGCCGGTGAGCGCCTCGTACGCCGGCAACACCTGACGTGCGCCGATCAGCTTGGCGTTGCATGCGAAGTCGGGGTCGGCGAAGCCGTCAGCCAGCGTGTGGTCGTCGTCTCCGAACTCACAGCCGGGATAGACGTCGCCCGTGCCCGGGTCGACATAGTCACCGAGCAGCTCGTACGGGGCCGAACCCTCGAAACCTGCGGGGGCGAGGCTCGGGTGCTCGGGCCAGATGCCCGAGTCGATGATGCCGACGAGGACACCATCACCGGTCGCCTGCTCGGCCCACACACCAGTGTCACCGCTCAGACCGAGGAAGTCGCCGGACGCGTCGGTCGTCGGCTGCTGCAGTTCGTTGGGGAACACGGCAGCGACGCCGGCCTTCCCGGACAACGTCAGCGCTTGGTCGTACGACATGATCGCGGCGAAGCCGTTCATGGCCGTGTCGTACGACGACAGCTTGGCGCTCGCCGGCACCCCGGCCTCGGCCATCAGCTGATCCTGCTCTGCGACCAGATCGTTGGCACGCGCATTCGCCGCTGACGAGCCGAGCCCGTCCTGGCCGAACTCGGCGACCAGCGGATTGCTCTTCAGCACCACGATGTAGCTACCGCTCGTCGATTCCTCGACTGGCATCGGGTTGCTGACCTTCTTCGCCTGACCCGGTGGCACCGGCGGCTTTTCCGCCTGGGCTCCGGTCGACGTCATCACGGATCCGGCAACCGCCGCCGACACTGCGAGTGTCGCGGCTACAGCCGTCCGCCTCCATCCCTGTCTCATTGGTGAGTCTTCCTCCCTGGGTTCCGAGCGAGCCCGGAACATCTGTTTCACCGCCCACAGGCGAGCGAACCTAGACGTTCCAAACGCGCGCGGCCAAGTGAAGACCGTCAAGGGCGTGTGAGTTCTCGTGAACGCTCGGTTACAGCGTCACCGAGGGTGTTTGAGACGCCGATCCGGTCACGCGCGGAGGAAGGTGAGCACCGCAAGGACCCGCCGGTGGGCGCCGTCCTCGACCTCGAGACCGAGCTTCATGAACACGTTCGAGATGTGCTTCTCGACCGCCCCGTGCGACACGACGAGTCGTTCGGCGATGCCGCCGTTCGACAGCCCTTCGGCCATCAGCTGGAGCACCTCGCGCTCGCGTGGCGTGAGCCGATCGAGCTCGTTACCGCGGCGCGACCGACCGAGGATCTGGCTGACGACCTCCGCGTCGACGGCGCTGCCGCCGGCGGCGACGCGGCGCAACGAGGCGATGAAGTCGTTGACGTCGATGACGCGATCCTTCAGGAGGTAGCCGACGCCGGCGACGTCGCCCTCGAGCAGTTCGCCCGCGTAGCGCTCCTCGACGTACTGCGACAGCACGAGCACGGCCGTGCCCGGTGTGCGTCGGCGGATCTCCAGCGCCGCCTTCAGGCCTTCGTCGGTGTGGGTCGGCGGCATCCGGACGTCGACGACGCACAGGTCTGGATCGTGCTCGGTGACGGCGTCGAGGAGCGCGTCGGCGTCACCGACCGCTGCGACGACGTCGAAGCCCGAGTCGGTGAGCAGCCGGACGATCCCGTCGCGGAGTAACACGCTGTCGTCGGCGACGACGACACGGAGCGGGGAGTCAGGATCGGACATCGGTGGCCTCCTTCGATCGACCGCCAGCCGGAACCGGATCGCCCGACCCGGACGAGCGGACGACGTGGCGGGGCAGTTCGACGACGACGGTCGTCGGACCGCCACGGGGCGAGTTGACGGCGAGTGACCCGTCGACGGCGTTGGCACGGGCACGGATACCGGCGAGGCCGGTGCCGTGGGTCGGGTCGGCACCGCCGACCCCGTCGTCGTGGACGGTGACGCGGACGTTGGCCGCCACACGCTGGACGTGGACCGATGCCGCACGTGCCGACGAGTGTTTGAGGACGTTGGCGAGCGCTTCGTTCGCACAGAAGTAGACCGTCTCGGCGACGTCGGTGTCGAGGTCGAGATCGTCGTCGACGTGGACGGCGATCGGGATCGGCGCACCGCTCACGACGGCCGACAATGCGGCGTCGATCCCCCGATCCTCGAGGATGGCCGGGTGCAGGCCGCGACCGAGCTGGCGCAGTTCGCCGATCGAGCCCTGCACCTTCTGGCGGGCGTTGACGATCAGCTCACGCGCCCGTTCCGGATCGCGGTCGAGCTGTTGCTCGGCCATGCCGAGGTCGAGGCCGATCGCGACGAGTTGTTGCTGGACACCGTCGTGCAGGTTCCGCTCGATCCGGCGTCGCTCGGTGGCCACCGCGTCGAGGATGTCCTGACGCTGGTCGGCCAGGACCGACACCCGGCGCTCGGCCTGGGCGAGCCGGTCGGGTCCGAGGAACCACGACGTGATCTGGGCCTTGAGCATGCCGACCCACACCACGACACGCGGCGCCCCGCCGAGCGCGGCCGCGCAGATGGCGAGTGCGACGATGCCGGCGACGGCGTTGAACGGGAACGTATCGAACACCGATCCGGCGAGGCCGCCGAAGATGACGTTGAACGCCAGCGTGTAGAGGAAGCTGCCGATCGCGAACAGACCGGAGGCGAGCACGGTGTTGACCGCCAGGTAGCCGACGATGCGCCAGCGCTCTGGGTCGAGGATCGACTTGATGCCGAACCGGCCGGCCGGGGCCAGCGGACGCGCCTCGATCTCGACGCCGACCCACGACGCCATCGCCCGTTCGGCGCGTGCGAACACGCCGGTGAGCGCGAAGAACGGTCCGATCAACAACAGGCCGACGCCGATGAAGCTCAGCCCGAACACGAGCGCTGCGGCGCCGACCATCACGCCGAAGAAGAAGAACCCGGTGAGCATGCCGACGAACAGGTAGCCGAGTGCCCGCCATCCGTCGGGCCGGAGCAAGGGACTGAACCACTGCTCGGCCAGGTCGCGGATGCGGTCCCAGTCCCAGTCGTTCGGTCCGCCCGAGCCGGTCCGCCCCTCCCCCGTCGGCGGTCCCGACGGGGTGCCGGGCGGCGGGAAGCTCGGCGGCGGCAGCTGGCTCACCTCGCCAGTCTCGCGCCCCGACCCCGGAGCGGCGTCGATGCGGTCGTGTGTGTCGGTCGGGGGATTCATGCGGCACCTCGGAGTGTGACGGCGATCGAACGCTTGCTGGTGGTCCGGACGACGGCGGCAGCGAGGAGCAGCAGCGCTGCGGCGGTGCCGGCGACGATGAAGGGGATGGCGACGACGGCGTCGGTCACGCCGATGTCGATGGCGTCGGCCGACTCGAACGATCCGATGATCGCCCGGGCACCGAGTGCACCGAGGCCGAGGCCTGCCACCAGGCCGACGGCGCCGACCGGAAGCAGCTCCCGTGCGAGGAGGCCGCGCAGGCGGCGACGGCGGGCGCCGATCGCCTGCAGGGCCGCCAGCTCGTGGCGCCGCTCGAACAGGTTGACCGTCATCGTCGACAGCACGGCGAGTGCCGACACGCCGACGACGATGGCGCCGATCGCCCCGAAGATGAGGACGACGGCGTCACGCCCGGCTTCGTCCTCCGCAGCGAGATCGGCAGCGGTGTCGACGCGGACCGCTGCGTCGACGTCGAGCCAGGGCGACTCGGACGACGACCACACGACGTTGGCCATGCCGGGCGCCCCGAGGTCGGCGGCGAGATCGGCGCGGTCGACGTAGACGGCGACGTTCGAGTCGTCGACCGTGCCGACGATCTCGTACTCGACGGTGCCGTTGGCGAGTTCGAGCGGGATCGTGTCACCCACGGCGACGTCGCGTCGCTCGGCGAACCCGTTGCTGATCATCGCCTCACGCCCGGTGTCGGCGTACCAACGGCCCTCCCGGACGTCGCTCGAGAAGAACGTGCTGTCGGTGCGGAGCCCGTAGACCCAGATCTCCTCGTCGTCGATCGCACCGTCGACCCAGATGCCGGCTTCGGACGTACCGAGCCGATCGTGGTCGTCGGACGCCTCGATCGGCAGACCGGGGTCGCGGGCGATGGCGACCGACTCCCACGTCCAGGGGGCGAGCGTCGCGGTGTTGAAGTCGTTCACGGAGGAGACGAGTGTCGGGATGAGGAACGCAGCGGCGACGGCGGCGGCGATCTGTGTCGTCACGGCCAGCGTGCGGGCGGGCCGACGGGCGTTCGAGCGCACCGCGATCCGGCCGATCAGACCGCCGGTCGGCAGCTTGGCGAGCAGGCGGTGGGTCCACCGTCCACCGAACGGCGCGCCGTCGCGGTCGCGGAGTGCCTCGGGGAGCGACAGCTTCGTGACGCGGCGGGCGGCGCGTGCTGCCACGAGTCGAGCGGCGAGCAGTGCACCGATGGCGCTGGCCGCGACGACGACCCAGTCGATCGCGAACGACGGCGTCACGCCGACGAACTCGGTCAGCACCATGCGGGCGACGTAGTTGCTGATGAACACGCCGAGCGGCAGACCGACCAGGAGCGCCACGGCGGTGATCCCCAGCGCGATACGACGGAGGCGCCGGCGGAGCTGACGCGACCGGCCGCCGAGCGCCCGCATCACGGCGACCTCTCGGGTGCGCTCGGTGATGAGGGTGTTGGTGGTGCCGGCCAGCAGCACCAGGGCCACCATGCCGGCGAAGATGCCGAGCATGCCGATCAGGGTGCTGACCTGCTCGATGTCGTCGTCGATCGGGGTCGACCCGTCGGGCAGCAGCTGGGGGAAGGTCGTGTAGGTGGCCCCGGTCTCGCCGAGTTCGGCACGGATGTCGTCGGAGAGGGTGTGCAACGACGCCGAGCCGTCGTCGATCGCCGTGACGACGAGGTGGTTCGCGCCACCGGTCATCGGAGCGACCGTGTCGAAGGGTGCGAACAGCACGTCGTCGCCCGACCACCACAACGTCGAACCGTGGCCGACGATCTCGTACGACACGCCGTCGGCGACGACGTGCGAGCCGATCGCGCCCAGCGCCGCAGTGGTGACGACCTCGTCCTCGCTGGCGGGAAGGCGGCCGGCCTCGAGCTGCACGAGGTCCATGGTCTGGTGGTCGAGGTCGAGCCCGATCAGGCGGGTGAGGAACCCGTCCGCGAGCTCGACGGCGGCGATCGCCTGCCCTTCGGCGACGGCGACGCCACTGACGTCACCGACGGCTGCGAGCTGGTCGGCGTCGAGCGGCGTGGTGTCGACGATGATGTCCGCGAGCCCGTCCTGACCGACGGCGTCGTGCAGGGTGCTCTCCGACACGGTCGGGACGGCGAGCACGCCGATCGCCCCGATGGCGAGTGCGAGCGCGAACACGCTCGCGAGGATCCGACCGGGGGCCCGGCGGAACTGGCGCAGCATCGATCGCATCACGCACCGCCCCGCACCGACTCGATCCGGCCGTCGATCATCGACACGACGCGGTCGGCCGATTCGGCGAGATGGAGGTCGTGGGTGATGAACACGACGGTCGTGCCGACGCTCGTCAACCCGGCGAGGAGTTCGAACACGGCGTGACCGTTGCGTTGGTCGAGCGCGCCGGTCGGCTCGTCGGCCACGATCATCGGAGGCCGGGTCACCATCGCTCGGGCGATACCGACGCGCTGCTGCTCACCGCCGCTCATCTGGGCGGGCAACTTCTTCACGTGGGCCGCGAGGCCGACCCACTCGAGCGCCTCGATCGCACGGCGGCGACGCTCACGCCTCCCGGCGTCGACGCGAGCCAGTTCGAGTGCGAGTTCCACGTTCTCGACCGCGGTCAGGGTCGGGAGCAGATGGAACTGCTGGAAGACGATCCCGACGTGGGCGCCTCGCCAGTCGGCGAGACGATCGGGCTTCATCTGGTCGATCCGGGTGCCGTCGACGACGAGCGAGCCCGACGTCGGGACGTCGATCCCGGCGATCAGCGAACCGAGGGTGCTCTTGCCCGAGCCGGACGGGCCGATGACGGCGAGGAGTTCGCCGCGCCGGACGTCGAGCGAGACCTCGGCGACGCCGATCTGGGCTGCGTGTCCCTTCCCCCAGACACGGGTCAGGTCGCGTGCCTGGACCAAGGCCGGGTTCGCCGGGACGACGTGGGCGGGGTCGAGGACGGGCGTGGTGGTGTGCATGCCTCCATCGTGCGGATCGCGCACGGTCGGCGACATGGAGCGCACCGGCGAGTCGCGGGTGGGGTTTCCCCCACCACGTATCAGAGCGTCGACGCCGTGGTGAGGAAACCGGTCAGCACGACGACCGCGATCAGGACGACCGCCTCACCGACCACGACCCGGGCGAGACCGTTCGGGGTGTCGCCGCCCAGCCTCGGGATCACGCGGAAGCGCTGGTAGGCACCGAACGCGGCCGCGACGCCGACGACTGCGACCTTCACGAGCAGGAGGCGCCCCCACGGCGTGCCGGTGAGCTGCCCGGCGTCGTCGAGGACGAACAGCGCCATCGCGACGCCCGCGACGGTGACCGCGACGAGCGCGACGGTCGCGACGGCGGAGAAGCCGTGCAGCAGCGTCCACCACACGCCGACACCGTCGCCCGGGTGACGTCGGACCGCGAGCAGGGCGATGGCGACGATGCCGCCGGCCCACACCGCACCGGCTGTGACGTGGACGGCATCGGCGACGGCGTGCAGCGCCCGCGGCCCCTCCGACACCGTGTGCCCGTCGAAGCCGAACGACAACACGGCGACCACCATCCCGGCGAGTGCAAACACCGCAGTGGCGGGCAGCCGCCACCGCTCGGCCGTGTCGACGACCGCCCGGGTGAGGAGACCTTCGACCAGACCGAGGGCGATCAGCGTGCCACCGACGATCCGCAGCATCGCGGCGGTGCCGCCCTCACCGCCGACGACATCGGTGAACGAGATCGAGCGGATCGACGCCACGGCGAGCGCCTCGACCACACCGCCGGCGGCCGCGAGGGCCCCGCCGACGAGACAGGTCACGACCAGGCGGCGCTCACCACCGACGACGGGGCGCCAGACGGTGACGAGGAAGACGCCGACCCCGACGGCGAGCACGACGCCGACGACGCCGACGACGACGCCGAACCGTTGGACGCGCTCGGCAGTGCTGGTCGCGTCGGCACTCGCGAGGAAGTCGTCGATCGGCGTCGAGCCGAGCAGCATCACCCCGCCGTTCGTCCGCGGAACAGGACGAAGCCCGCCGCGACGATCGCGACCCCGACCGCGCCGGCGATGATCAGCCCGGCATTGCCGCCGCCCTCGTCGTCGGTCTCGGCGACCGACGTCGACGGCGCAATCGTCTCGGTCGACGACGGGGCTGCGGTCGTCGACGGTGCGGCGGTGGTCGACGTCGCCGCCGTCGGGTCGGGCGCCGCGGTGGTCGGGGCGACCGTCGCCGGCACCGTGGTCGGCACGGTCGTGGGCACCGGGGCATCGACCACGAACGAGAAGCCACCGGAGACGACGTGGCCGTCGGCCGAGGTCACCTCGTACAGGACCCCGACCTCGCCACCGGCGAGCGGCGCGTCGAGGATCAGCCGGAACACCATGTCGTCGTCGGTGATCGGGGTCGGGAGAACGACCTCGCCCTGCGGGTCGAGCACCTGGAACCCGTTGCCGACGAGGGTCACGGGTTCGGTGAACGCCACCGTGATCTCGTCGAGCGGCTCGCCGACCACCGAGCCGTCGGAGGGCAGCGAGTAGTCGAGACCGGTGTGGGCCGAGACCGGACGGGCGCCGAACGCGATGGTGCCGAGGAGGACGACGACGAGCAACGACAGGCGCTTCACGTCGCAGAGCGTAACGACGGGTGGATCACACCGGGGTGGACCGGTGTGATCGAGTCGATCAGCGGGCGTACTGGGTGACCGACTCGGCGGCGTGCAACAACCACTCGGGGAAGATGCCGACCACGACGGTGAACAGCGCCGCCGCCGTGATCGCTGCCGCCGACGCGAACGGCACCGTCTCCCGGGCGACATCGCCCTCGGCGTCGGTGAGCCATGCGCTCACCATGATCCGCAAGTACATGAAGGCGGCGATGACCGCCGACAGCATGGCGATGATGCCGAGCGCGTAACTGCTCTCCTCGATCGCGGCCTGGATGACGCCCCACTTGGCGATGAAGCCGGTCGTGAACGGCACGCCCGCCTGGGCGAGCAGGAACACGGTGAGGGCGACGGCCACGGCGGGGCGACGGCTCGCCAACCCGTTGAAGGCGCCGATCGAGCTGTCGCCACCGTTGGAGTGGGCGACGATCGCGACGACGGCGAACGAGCCGACCGTGAGGATCGAGTACAGCAGCAGGTACACGGCGACGCTGGGCATGCCTTCGCCGGCCGAGTCGTGTCCGGCGGCCTCGACGCCGACGAGGATGAAGCCGGCGTGGCTCACCGACGAGTAGGCGAGCATGCGCTTGACGTCGGTCTGGACGGCGGCGAGCAGCGAGCCGAACACGAGCGAGAGCACGGCGAGCACCCAGATGGCCGGACGCCAGTCGTCGCGCTGGAACGGCAGCGCAATGACGAGGACCCGCAGCATCGCCGCGAACGCTGCGGCCTTGCCGACCGATGCCATGAACGCCGTGACCTGGTTGGGGGCGCCCTGGTAGACGTCGGGTGACCAGATGTGGAACGGGACGGCGGCGACCTTGAAGCCGAGGCCGACGATCAGCAGGGCGAGGCCGGCGAGGATCAGCGGCGGGTCGCCCTCGAGCGACACGTTCGTCGTGAACGACGCCGCGACCTCACTGATGTTCGTCGATTGGGTGGTGCCGTACACGAGGGCGATGCCGTACAGGAACAGCGCCGATGCGAACCCGCCCAGGATGAAGTACTTGAGACCCGACTCCTGGCTGCGCGGCGTGCGGTCGGAGGCGGCGAGCACGTACAGGGCGAGCGACAGGGTCTCGAGGCCGAGGAACAGCACGATCAGATCGTTCGCCGACGACATGACGACCGCCCCGGTGGCCGCGATGAGGAACATCGCGTACATCTCGGGGCCGTCCTTGCCGGCGATGTCGAGTTCGTCGATCGTGACGAGCGCCACGAGCAGCACGGCGGCACAGATCGCGATCGTGAGGAGCTGGGTCAGATGGTCGAACGCCAACGCGCCGTCGATCAGGGTCGCCGGTCCGTCGTCGTCGATCTCCTGCCACTGCAGGAACGCGAGCACCCCGGCGGTCATGGCGGTGAGCGCCGTGACCAGGCCGTAGAGGCCGCGCGGCCAGCGCGGCGTGAGTGCGCCGACCAGCAGGAGGACGAGTGCGCCGCCCACCAGGGTGAGCATCGGGCTGATGTGCCACCACTCGATCTCGGGGGCGGTGAAGAAGGTGTCTTGCGCCAACATCAGTGATCGCCCTCCTCGGTCTCGTCGGTGTCGTCGTGTTCGACGATCACCGGCTCATCGGGCGTCGGCGCCTCGAAGTCGGCGACGTCCTCCACGTGACCGAGCAGGCGGTCGACGGCGGGCTCGATCCGGTCGAGCATCGGCTTGGGGTACACACCGGTGAACACGATGATGCCGATGAACGGCAGCAGCGTGACCGCTTCCTTGAGCTTGAGTTCGGCGAAGTTCTGGTTCGCTTCGCCGGGTTCGCCGTGGAAGACACGCTGGTAGGCCCACAACAGGTAGAGGGCGGCGAGGATCACGCCGGTCGCCGCGATGGCGGCGTACCACGGCTCGGCGAGGAAGGTGCCGATGAGGATCAGGTACTCGCCGACGAACCCGTTGAGGCCGGGGACGCCGATCGAGCTGAGCATGATCACCATGAACCCGGCGGCGAAGATCGGGGCGACCTTCTGGAGACCGGACAGCTCGGCGATCTGGCGCGTGTGGCGCCGCTCGTAGATCCAGCCGACCATGAGGAACAGCGCGCCGGTCGAGATGCCGTGGTTCACCATCTGCATCACCGAGCCGGTGATCGCCTGGCTGGTGAAGGCGAACGTGCCGAGCACGATGAAGCCGAGGTGGGCGACCGACGAATAGGCGACGAGCCGCTTGAGGTCGGTCTGCATCGTCGCCGCGATCGCGCCGTAGATGATGCCGATGACCGCCAGGCCGAGCCACAGGTACCGGCTCCAGTAGGCGGCCTCGGGGAAGAGGTACAGACCGAAGCGCAGGAGGCCGTACGTGCCGAGCTTCAGCATCACGCCGGCCAGCACCACCGAACCGGCGGTCGGCGCCTGGGTGTGGGCGTCGGGCAGCCAGGTGTGGAGCGGGAAGACCGGCACCTTGACGGCGAACGCGATCGCGAACCCGAAGAACAGCCATCGTCCGGTCGACGCGGCGAAGTCGGCGTTCTCGGCGATCTCGACCAGGTCGAAGGTCACGCCCGACACACCGTTGCGGCTGGCGATGAACGCCGTCGACATGATCGACACGAGCATGAAGGCCGAGCCGGTCATCGTGTAGAGGAAGAACTTCGTCGCCGCGTAGACCCGGCCTTCGTAGCCCCAGCCGCCGATGAGGAAGTACATCGGGACGAGGACGATCTCGAAGAAGACGAAGAACAGGAACAGGTCGAGGCTGAGGAACGAACCCATGACGCCGGCCTCGAGCAACAGCAGCCAAGCGAAGTACGGCTTGTCGCGACGCGTGTCGTCGTTGTGCGGGTCGATGCCCAGGATCGCGAGCGGGAAGAGCACGCCCGTCAGGAGCACGAGGAACAGCGAGATGCCGTCGACGCCGAGGTGCCAGGAGATGCCCCACTCCTCGATCCAGGGATGCTTGCTGACGAACTGGAAGTCGGGGTCGGACTGGTGGAACTCGACGGTGAGCCAGACGGCCATCGCGCCGGTGGTGACCGACGTGATCGCCGCGATGAGCTTGGCGTACTGGGCCTGCCGCGAGTTCACGAGGCCGATGAGCACCGCACCGATCGCCGGTGTGAGCACCAGCGCGGTGAGGATGGGGAACGAGAGCTCGTCGTGCATCACACCACCCCCCGGCCGATCACGAACCAGGCCAAGAGCAGGACGACTCCGACGCCGATGATGCCGGCATAGTTGCGGACGTTGCCGGTCTGCAGCTTGCGGACCCCGCCGCCCGTCGAGGCGACGGCCTTGGCGGCGCCGTTGACGGCTCCGTCGACGATGTGCTGGTCGAACCAGGCGATCGCCTCGAAGGCCTTGCGGCCCGGGCCGCCCATGAACGCCGCGATCGCGGCGTCGTAGCGCCAGCCGTCGGCGAGGATCTTCGGCTCGAACGGCTTGACGACCTTCTTGCCGTAGACGGCCACGGCGAGCGCGATGCCGGCGAGCGCGATGGCGATCGCCAGCAGGGCCAGCAGACCCTTGGCGTCGTAGGCGGACGTGTCGGTGATGTGGTTCTCACCCGGTGCGACGACCGGGTGCAGCCAGCTCTCCAGCTTGTGCTGCCAATCCTTCGGGATGAAGGAGAACGACGGCAGGTTGAGCGCGCCACCGACGGTCGACAAGAACGCCAACACGACGAGCGGGAAGAGCATGATCCACGGCGACTCGTGGGGCTTGAACTCGCCGTGGGCACCGTGGGTCTCGACCGGCGCCGGCGCGGCATCAGCGGTCTCGGCGTCGGCGTCGGCGTCGACGTCGACGAGATCGGCGGCCTCTTCCTCGTTGGCGTGGCTCCCCCAGCGGGCCTTGCCGAAGAACACGAGGATCACCTGACGGGTCATGTAGAACGCGGTGAGCAGGGCGGTGACGAGCCCGATCACGTAGAGGATCGTGGCGCTGGTGCCGCCCTTGGCCAGCGTGAACAGCAGGATCTCGTCCTTCGACCAGAAGCCGGCGAACGGCGGCACGCCGGCGATCGCGAGCCAGCCGATGATGAACGTGGCAGCGGTGACGGGCATCAGCTTGCGCAGGGCGCCCATCTTGCGCATGTCCTGCTCGTGGTGCATGCCGTGGATGACCGAGCCCGAACCGAGGAACAGCAGCGCCTTGAAGAAGGCGTGGGTGACCATGTGGAAGATCGCCGCTACGAAGGCGCCCGAGCCGACGGCGAGGAACATGTAGCCGAGCTGGGACACCGTCGAGTACGCGAGCACCTTCTTGATGTCCTGCTGCGCGACGGCGATCGTCGCCGCGAACAGGGCGGTGATGCCGCCGACCCACGCGATCGTGGTCGACACCTCCGGTGCGGCCGCGGCGAGCATCGGGTTCATGCGCGTCATCAGGAACACGCCGGCGGTCACCATCGTCGCGGCGTGGATGAGCGCGGACACCGGGGTCGGGCCCGCCATGGCGTCGGGGAGCCACACGTAGAGCGGGAGCTGTGCCGACTTGCCGACGGCGCCGACGAAGAGGAACAGTGCGATGCCCGTGGCGGTGGCGGTCGAGAGCGCACCGGCCTCGGCGGCCGAGTTGAGCCCGAAGTAGCTGACGGTGCCGACGGCCTTGAAGCCGAGGAACATCGCCAGCATGAATCCCCAGTCGCCGATGCGGTTCGTGACGAACGCCTTCTTGCCGGCCGTGGCGTTGGCGGGCGAGGTGTGCCAGAAGGAGATCAGGAAGTACGAGCAGGTGCCGACGCCTTCCCAGCCGAGGAAGGTGACGAGCAGGTTCTCGCCGAGCACCAGGATCGTCATCGACAGGACGAACAGGTTCAGGTACAGGAAGAACTTCGAGAACTTCTCGTCGCCGTGCATGTACCCGATCGCGAACAGGTGGATCAGGAACGCGATACCGGTGACGAACAGGCACATCGTGATGCTGAGCGGATCGGCGAGGAACGCCATGTCGATCTGCAACGAGTCGACGGGGACCCACGAGAACAGCGTCTCGACGTGGCTGCGGTCGTGCTCGTCCATCGAGAGCAGGTCGAAGTACACCCCGACCGACACGATGAACGAGGCGAGGACCATCGAGGCCGCGAAGTAGCCCGCCTTCGGATCACCCAGCTTGCGTCCGAAGACGAGCAGGGTGAGGAACCCGAACAGCGGGAAGGCAGGGATCAACCAGATGACGTCGAGCACGGCTTATCCCTTCAGCTCTGCGAGATCGTCGGCAGTCGCACCGGGGCGACGCCGCAGGACCGAGATGATGATGCCGAGGCCGACGACGACCTCGGCGGCGGCGACGACCATCACGAAGAACACCGCCGTCTGGCCGTCGATGTTGCCGAACCTCGTCGCCAGCGCGACGAACGTGAGGTTGACGGCGTTGAGCATCAGCTCGATGCACATGAACATGACCAGCGGGTTGCGGCGGACCATCAGGCCGACCGACCCGATCGCGAAGACGAGCGCCGCGAGGATCAGGTAATAGGTCGTGGTGGGTTCGGCGAGTGCGAGCAGCATCACGACTCACCGCCCTTCTTCTCCTTGCGCGTCAGCATCACGGTGCCGGCGACCGCCACGATCAGCAGCACCGACGTGAACTCGAACGCGAAGACGTAGTCGCTGAAGAGGTTCTGGGCGAGCTGCTTGATGTTGCTGTCGCCGCCCGACTCGAGCGGGGTGCCCTCGGGCAGGGCGTCGCGGGCCCGCACCGCTGCCGCGATCACGAGGCCGGCCAGACCGGCACCGATCACGATGGCCAGCGGGCGCTGGATCGGGAACGGTTCGATCGAGAGGTCTTCCGACTTGTCGATGCCGAGCAGCATCAGGACGAAGAGGAACAACACCACGATCGCGCCGGCGTACACGATCACCTGGACCGCTGCGAGGAAGTGGGCACCGAGCGCGACGAAGTGCACGGCGATGCCGAACAGGGTGAGCACCAGCGACAGCGCGGCGTGGACCGGATTGCTCCGCAACACGACACCCAGCGCGCCGGCCAGGACCATCGCCGAGGCGATGACGAAGACGATCAGTTCCATGACTGGTCCGCCTCCGCGTCGATGGTCGGGACTGGCCTCCGCTGCGCTTCGGCTGCTCCCTCCGTGCAACTCGTCGCTGGCGCTTCCCTCGTTGCGTTGCGGGTCACTGGTCTGCCTCGCTTTGGGGTGGTTCCGGCGCGCGCTCGCCGTGGCCGAGTTCGTTGCTCCAGGCGACGACGCCGCGGAACGTCGCATCGCCCGACGGCGACGTGGCGCGCATCCAGCCGGACGTCAGTGCGTCCTCGCCGTCGCGCCAGTCCTCCCACGGCATCTGCTTCGGCTTGCCCTCGTCGTCGACGAGCAGCTCGGCCTTGGTGTAGATCGCGTCCTGGCGGTTGGTGAAGCTGAACTCGAACAGCTTCGATTCGGTGATCGCCTCGGTCGGGCACGCCTCGACGCACAGGTCGCAGTGGATGCACCGGAGGTAGTTGATCTCGTAGACGAACCCGAAGCGTTCGCCGGGCGACGTCGGGTTGAGCGGATCGTTGTCGGCGCCGCGCACGTAGATGCACTTGGCCGGGCATACGCCGGCGCAGAGTTCGCACCCGATGCACTTCTCCATGCCGTCCTCGTACTTGTTGAGGACGTGGCGGCCGTGGAGCCGCTCGGGCTTGGGGATCTTCTCGTCGTGGTCGACGTCGGGGTCGCCGGCCTTGCCCCGCTTCTTCGCGGTGCGGCCGCCCGAGTACTCGGTGGTGACCTGCTTGCCGCCGAACAGGCGGTGCTGTCGGATGGTGACGGCGAATCCGTCGAGGTATCCCATCAGATGCCTCCTTGTGCGGTCGGGAGGGCGCGCATCAGTACGCCGCTCCTTCCTTCTCGCGGGTCCGGCGGGCAACGCCGAGCGCCAGGCTGAACAGTCCGTAGGCGATGCCGAGCACGACGAGGCTGATCACGACCGTGACGGCGAGTGGCTCCCAGCCGTCGTAGCGGTCGCGGACCATCTCGAGCGCGGCCAGGACGAGGAACCAGCCGAGCGCGATCGGGATCAGCAGCTTCCAGCCGAAGTCCATCAGCTGGTCGTAACGCAGGCGTGGCAAGGTCGCACGGAACCAGACGTAGGCGTACAGGAACGCGAGCGTCTTCAGGACGACCCAGATCGTGCCCGACAGCGGGCCGGCCCAGGCGAAGATGTTGCCGTCCTCGACGATGCCGCCGAGCTGCAGGTCGCCGAGCTTCAGCGGCTGCGGGCCGCCGAAGAAGAGGGTGACCATGATGGCGCTCATCGTGATCACGTTCATGAACTCGGCGAGGAAGAAGAGTGCGAAGCGGATCGAGGAGTACTCGGTGTTGAAGCCGCCGACCAGTTCCTGTTCGGCCTCGACGAGGTCGAACGGCGGCCGGTTGAGTTCGGCGGTCATCGCGATCAGGAAGACGACGAACGGGATGAAGCCGGTCGCGACGACGTTCCAGTTCAGGAAGCCGTCCTGACCCTGCACGATGCCCGCGGTGGAGAGCGTGCCCGACATCAGCAACACGGCGGCGAGGCTGAGACCGAGGGCCGCCTCGTACGAGATCATCTGTGCCGAGGCACGGACCGAACCGAGCAGCGGATACTTCGAGCCGGACGCCCAGCCGGCGAGCATGATGCCGTAGACGCCGATCGAGCTGAGGGCGAGCACGAGCAGGATGCCGATCGGCAGATCGACGAGCTGGACCCGGGTCTCGTAACCGAACATCTCGACCGTGCCGTCGTTGCCGTTGGTGAAGTCGCCGCCGAGCGGGATGACCGACCACAGCAGAAACGCCGGCACGAACGCGAGGAACGGCGACAGGCGGAACACCCATTTGTCGGCCTTGTCGGGGAGCAGGTCCTCTTTGAAGAACAGCTTCGTGCCGTCGGCGAGCGTCTGGAGCAGACCGAACGGGCCGGCCTTGTTGGGCCCGACGCGGTTCTGCATGCCCGAGACGATCTTGCGCTCGAACCACACCATGAACATCGTGCCGACGAGCCCGATCACGAAGATCGCGAGGACCTTGCCGGCGACGATCGCGAGGACCTGCCACCACCAGTCGTCGGTGTCGAGGAGCGGATCGGCGGCGAGGAGTGCGGTGTGCATCACGACAACCTCTCGATACGGACGTCGGTGACCGGCGCCGAGGCGTCGACCAGGTCGGTGATGTCGGCACCGGCCATGTTGAACGGTGCCCAGATCGTGCCGCGCTGGACGGTGTCGTCGGCGATGAGCGGCAGGACGACGGAGCCCTTGGCGCTGATCAGCTTGACGTCGACACCGCTGTCGACCCCGACGCGAGGCAGGTCGAGCGAGTGGACGCGAGCGCCCGCACCGACGTTCAGTTTGGCGAGCGACGGCGACATGGCGGTGTTGACGGCCCGGTCGTACAGCTTGCGGCTGACCACGAGGCGGAAGTCGTACCCGCTCGGCACCTGATCGTGGCTCGAGACGTCGGGCAGCGGGGCGAAGGTCGCGGTGGTGAAGGCACCGTCGAGGGCGCCGGCGTACCCGGGCACGCTCGACACGATCGCCTCGGTGACCTCGCCGACCGAGCCGAAGCCGAGGTCGTGGTCGAGCCGGAGCGCGATGTCGGTGGCGATCATCCAGTCGGGACGCGAGGTGCCGTGGGCGGTGACCTTCTGGGCGACGTCGGTGACGCGCCCCTCGAGGTTGGTGGTGGTGCCCGACTGTTCGGCGAACGCTGCGGCGGGCAGCACGATGTCGGCCTGCTGCGTCGACTCCGACGGGTGCGTGTCGATCGAGATCACCCGACGGGCACCGGCCAGCGCACGGCGGGCGAGGTCGGCGTCGGGACAGTCGTTGAGCGGGTCGGCACCGAGCAGGACGAGGACGTCGACCTTGCCGTCGGCGCACGCCCGCAGGGTCGCGAGCGCGTCGTGGTCGGCGTCGGCCGGTGCGAGACCGAGCTGGAGCGCACCGACGACGTTGCCACGGCGAAGCGCCGGAAGGACGGTCGCGGACGGGACGGCGTCGAGCGCCGCCCGCAGCGCGGCGAGTGCGGTCGCCTCCGACACGGCGAGGTTGCCGCGGCCCGCCACGATCACCACGTCGCCGGCAGCGAGCTGCTCGGCGATCGCCGGGTCGGCGAGGGTACGGGCCACCTCGGTGGCGCCCATACCGGGGGCGTGCCGGACACTCTTCCAGGCGTAGCGGGTGAGGCCGGTCTCCTGGGTCGAGAACTCGACGAGCTTCGTCGAGCCACCGACCGCTGCGTCGCGGAGACGCAGGTAGAGCACGGGCAGCTCTTCTTTGATGTCGGGCCCGAGCAGGATCACCGTCTTCGCGGCGACGGCGTCGGCGATCGTGGCCCGGGGTAGGTCGAGGATGCCGGCCGGCAGTCCGTCGCCGAGCTGGGCGTCGCGCAGGTCGACGCCGAGGGCGTCGGCGAGCTGGGCCCAGGCGTAGGCACCCTCGTTGGTCGACCGGGCGCCGCCGAGCAGGGCGATCGTGGAGGCGTCGCGCAGCAGCTGTTCGGTGATCGACAGCGCCGAGGTCCAGGACGCCTTGGCCAGTCCGGCCTCACCGCGTACCTGCGGGTCGGACAGTCGGAGTTCGGACTCGACGGCCTCGAAGTTGAAGCGGCCGCGGTCGCACATCCAGCCGAGGTTCACCGAGTCGGTATCGAGCCCCGTGTCGACGCCCTGGTAGCGCAGGAGCTGGTCGCGGCTGGAGTGGACCGAGATGCGGCAACCGACCGAGCAGGTGGTGCAGGTCGACTCGGCCTGTTCGAGGTCCCAGGGGCGGGCCTTGAAGCGGTACGGCTTCGCGGTCAGCGCCCCGACCGGGCAGATCTGGGCGACGTTGCCGGAGAAGTACGAGGCGAACGGCTCGTCGGGGAAGGTGGCGACCTGGGTGTAGTTGCCGCGATCGATGAAGTGGATCAGCTTGTCGCCGGCCACCTCGTCGGCGAACCGCGTACAACGATCGCAGAGGATGCAGCGTTCGCGGTCGAGCAGGATGTGATCGCTGATCGGGATCGGCTTCTCATACGTGCGCTTGGCCTCGACGTACCGGCTCTCACCGGGGCCGTGGCTGAAGGCCTGATCCTGGAGCGGGCATTCGCCGCCCTTGTCACAGACCGGGCAGTCGAGCGGGTGGTTCGCGAGCAGGAGTTCGAGGATGCCCTCTTGGGCACGGCGAGCGACATCACTGCTCGTCTCGATCTTCATCTCGGGAGCGACGCTCACCATGCACGACGGCTGCAGCATCGGGCCGCGCCCGGTGTCGACCTCGACCATGCACTGGCGGCACATACCGACCGACGACATGCGCGGGTGGTAGCAGAAGCGCGGCACGTAATGGCCGGCGCGCTCGGCGGCGTTGATGACGAGTTCGCCCTCGTGGGCGTCGAAGGTCGCCCCGTTGATCGTCACGGGGACGAGCTTCGGGTCGGGTTCGGCCGGAGCCTTCTCGTCGGCGCCATCGCCACCCTGGGTCTCGTCGGCGACGGCGTCGTCGTCGTCGTCGTCGGCAGTGTCGGAGGCGTCGGCGGGCTGGTCGTCGTCGGCAGGGACGTCGGCCTCGGCGTCGGTCGCCTGCGGCTCGGGATGGGCGTCACCGCGGGCGGCGTCGTCCGCGTCGGCACCCGAGGTGTCGGGTTCGGTGTCGGGCTGTTGCTCGTCGGCGTCGCTCATCATGCACCTCCCACGGGGACGGCCGTGACCGGGATCGTGGTGCGGACCTCGCGCTTGGCGACGATCGCCTCGAACTCTTCGGGGAACAGCGTCATCGCCGAGTGGATCGGGACGTACGCCGACGGGCCGACGAAGCAGATCGTCGTCATCTTGTACGGGAACGGCACGGCCTCGAGCCCGAGGCGCTCGCTCGAAGCGTGCGGCATCTCACCCGGGCAGATCGACTGTCCGACCTGGCGGATGGTGTCGAGGTCGGCGTCGGTGCCTTCACCGGCGACGATTCGTTCGACGATGCGGTAGAGCCACGTGCCGCCTTCGCGGCAGGGCACGCACTTGCCGCACGACTCGTGGGCGTAGAACTTGACGAGGGTGAGCGCGGCGGCCGGGATGTCGGTCGAGTCGTCCATCACCATCACGGCACCGGAGCCGAGCATCGACCCGGCGGAGCCGGCGGCGCGGCCCTCGAACGGGATGTCGAGCTGGTCGGGGAGGAACCACGGCGCCGAACCGCCGCCGGGCACGAACGTCTTGAGCTCGTGACCGTCGCGCATGCCCTGGCTGAAGTGTTCGCCGTAGAGCAGGTCGCGGAAGGTGGTCGAGCCGTTGACGATCTCGAAGACGCCCGGCCGCTTGACGTGACCGGACACCGCGATCATGCGGGTGCCGGGCGACGTCTCGGTACCGATCGCCGTGTAGGCGGCCGAACCGTTGAGGGCGATGAACGGCAGGTTCGAGAGCGTCTCGACGTTGTTGACGATCGTCGGCTTGCCGTACAGGCCGATCGCGGCCGGGAAGTACGGCGGCTTGAGTCGGGGCATGCCCCGTTCGCCCTCGAGCGACTCGATCA
>JAGQSS010000160.1 GCA_020439405.1 Ilumatobacter sp.
TTCGTGAAGGCCAACAACCGTGTCAGATGCGGTCTGAAACAAACCAGGATCTGTCGCGCGAAGTCAGATGCAACACATCCGCGAGCACGTCGGGATCACGTTCACCATCGCACAGCGCGTTCAAGATCAGCCGTGCCGACACCCCGTTGATGTCCGACACCACTGAGCCGAGTTTGACCTGGGCGTCTTCGAGCAGCTTCTGCAACCGTTGCACCTCGCGGCTGCGTTCTTCGAGAATGCGACGTCGATAGCGGGTCACGTCACGCAGTTCGCGGATCTCGCGGGGCGGCACGAAGCTCGCGTCGACCATGTCGCACTCCACAAGACGGGCCAGCCACACCGCGTCACGGACATCGGTCTTGCGGCCCGACACCGCCTTGACGTGCGTCGGGTTCAACAGCTTCAACTCGAACCGGTCGGCGTCTTCGAGTTCATACCAGACCGGTTTCCAATACACGCCGGTCGCTTCCATCCCGACGACGGTGACGCCTTCGGCTTCGAACCACTGCCGCATCTCCCGCAAGTCGGCGAGCATCGTGGAGAACGTCCGCACGTCGCTGGTGCGTTTGCGGCCCGTCGACGCCCACCGGCGCACGCACGCCGTGATCTGGTCTTTGTGCACGTCCAGCGCCGCGCACACCTCAACAAGAACATCCATCACGCACCTCCGATCGGATCGAGGAACAAGGACAAGGTCCGGCTGGAGCGAGGATCAAAGAGGGTGTCACACGTGCTCGAAGCAACAATCTAGGGCACCTGCACGCTCCTCCGTCATGGTGTAACGCGAGCTCGGACGCATCATCCCGTTGCCGACGTGCCCGGACCCACCACCAACTACATCCGCTCGGGCGAGGGCGCGCAAGCCCCTCATGATTGGTGTCACAGGGTTTCGGGGGCGTCGATCGGATGGACGCCACGTGGTCGCTCAGGCGAGCAGGCGACCGGGTCGAGCGTCGGTGAACGCGTCGTCCTGGCGGGTGATCTCGCCTGCGACGATCGTGTAGCGGTAGCCCTGGGCGTGTTGCAGGAATCGCGGTCCTCCTGCGGGGAGGTCACGCACGACATGGGGTTCCCGCAGCGACAGACCATCGAGGTCGATCACGTTCAGGTCGGCCCGCTTGCCCGGCAGGAGTCGCCCTCGATCGTCGAAACCGAACAGGTCGGCGGTGTCGGCGGTCATGAGCTTGACCATCTCGGCGAGCGGGACCCGTGAGCCGTCGCGGTCGCGAACCCAGTGGGCGAGGTTCCAGGTCGGCGTGGAGGCGTCGCAGATGAAGAAGCAGTGCGCACCGGCATCCGCGAGTCCCATGACGGTGCCGTCCTCGACGAGCATGTCGTGGAGCGCATCGCCGTTGCCGTCGACGTACCCGAGCAGCGTCGACATGATCACTGCCTGCCCGTCGCGCGCCAGATACTCGTCGTACAGCGCCTCCACGGGCTCGACGCCACGGGCCTCGGCGATGCCGGCGATCGACTTGGTGCGGTCCGGTTCGTAGTCGACGGGGTCGCCCAGCACGTACAGCCGCTCGAAGTCGCTGAACAGTCGGGCCGCCGTGGCGTTGAGCGAGCTGACCGTCTCGGCGAACGGGCCGAACTCGGCGATCAACCGCGACCGCAGCTCGGGGTCGCGCATCGCAGCCGCCCGTTCCGACGCCGACGCCTCGACGAGGTGGGCGAAGCCGGGAAGGTCGGCGAAGTGGTGTCGGGCCTGCAGGCTGAACAGCACGCCGAAGGGGCGTCCCGCGACCTGCGCGGTCACCTCGTGGCCGTCGGCGCGGGCCTTGGCGATCATGTCGAGCTGGGTTCGCCACATGGTGGAGTCGTAGGCCGTCTGGAGGAGCAGGAACGTGACCGGAATGCCGGTCTCGGCGGCGATGCGGATCATCCACTCCACCTCCTGGCGGGGATCGAGGTGGTCGTCGTCGGTGATGCCCGACGGTGCCCACTCGAGCACCGCTCGCCGGCCCGTCTGGTCGTTCGCCCGGGCGACGGCACGGGCGAGCGCGAACACCTCGTCTTCGCCGGCGAAGGTGCCCGGCACCGGTTCGCCACTGGTCGCCGTGTGCCCGAGCGTGCGCGACGTCGAGCACCCGACCGCTCCGGCGACGATCGCCGACTCGACGATCGCGGCCATCTGCGCGATGTCGTCGGCGGTGGCGTCCTCGTTGCGCACACCACGTTCGCCCATCACGTAGGCACGTACCGGGCCGTGGGCGATCATCGCTCCGACGTCGGCGGTCCACCGGCCGTCGCGAAGGACGTCGAGGTACTCCTCGAACGTCTCCCAGTTCCACGACATGCCCTCGGACAGTGCCGTCCCTGGGATGTCCTCGACCCCTTCCATCAACGAGATCAACTCGTCCTTGCCACCCGGCCTCACCGGTGCGAAGCCGACGCCACAGTTGCCGAACACGACCATGGTCACGCCATGCGGAGTGGCGGGTTCGAGTAACTCGTCCCAGGTCGCCTGTCCGTCGAAGTGGGTGTGGATGTCGACGAACCCGGGGGTCACGACGAGGCCGTCGGCGTCGATCTCCCGTGTCGCACCGCCGAGCACCTCCCCGGGTGGACCGATCTCGGCGATCCGGTCGCCGGTGATGGCGACGTCGGCGACGACGGGCTCGGCACCGGTGCCGTCGACGACCAAGCCGTTGCGGATGATGAGATCGAACATCGTGGCTTCCTCCGTGCCTCTTCGCTCGGCGATTCCCGTCGGAATCCAGCCGCTCCTTGTGATGAGACTCAAGTATCACTACTGTTGTTCTCGACGTCAAGTCACAGTACCGACCGATCGTGGCCGGCGTCGGAGCGCGGCAGGCGAGAGGAGCGTGCGAGTGGACGAATCGGCAGCGACGAGCGCGAGTGCGGCGGTGCCCGCCGACGGACGGTCGATGCGTCGGCAGGACAACGCCCAGCGCCTTTACGACGCGGCAGACGAGCTGCTGACGTCGACCGGCTTCGACGACGTGAGCGTGGACGAGATCTGCGAGCGTGCAGGTGTCGGTCGGGCCACGTTCTTCCGCATCTACGGTTCGAAGTCCGGTCTGCTGCGCGAGTTCAATCGTCGCCTCGCCGACGATGCCGAACGCCGGCTCGATGCACTCGGCGCTGCCGACGTCAGGGCGGCACTCGGACAGGTTGCGGACGCCATCGTCGATGCCTGGCGAGATGCAGGCCCCGGCCACCTCGGGATGGCGCGAACGTTCGTGCAGTCGCTCCCGCACGCCGATCCCCACGACGCGCATCCGGAGCTGTTCGGCCTCGTCCACACGATCGTCATCGCGGGCATCGAACGGGGCGAGCTGCCGGACACCGTCCCGAGCGGACTCGCGGCGTCGTTGGCACTCACCCACTTGACCGCGCCGATCGCCTACACACTCTCCGGACGATCGGCCGACATCCACCGGCTCGCCCACACGCTCCTCGACCAGTGGTACGCAGGAATGACAGCGGCGTCGCACGCCGAGGCCCGACGAATGTCGTGAAGCCGACCGGTCACCCGACCCGGTGGTCAGACGGCGGTGAGTTCGGTGTCGGCCTGGGCCTTGGCCTTGCGGTCGGCGAGGCGCTTGGCGACGCGGCCGCTCTTCTCGAGGTACTTCAGGATGCGGTCGCGGGCCTGTTCGGCCTCGGCGTCGAGGCCTTCGATCGACTCGAGGTCCCAGGTGCGCAGCACCATCGGCACGAGGATCTGTTCGTGGTGGATCGCCAGGTCGTAGATGCCGGCGTTGGCGATCCGCTTGGCGTGCTCGGCGAAGCCGGGGATCCCGACGCCGGGCATCGCGAACTTGGTGACCTCTTCCTCCATCGCCATCACCATGCCGCTCGGGTCGACCTCGATGGCCGCCTTCGCGAGGTCGCGGTAGAAGAGCTGGTGCAGGTTCTCGTCGGAGGCGACGCGCATCATCACGTCGTACCCGGCCGGGTCGCCGATCATCTGGCCGGTCGAGCGGTGGGCGATGCGGGTCGCGAGCTCTTGCAGCGAGAGGTAGACGAACCCGTTCTGCACGGTCGGCGGGTTGGGGGTGATGCCACCCGACACCTGCGCCATGCGGCAGCGCTCGAGGTGGTGCGGATCGATCGCCCGCGTGACCATCAGGTAGCCGTAGATGGCCATCGAGTGGCGGCCCTCTTCGGCGGTCCACCGGCGGACCCACTCGCCCCACGCCTTGTCGGCGCCGAACATGCCCTCGACGGAGCGGAAGTAGTACGGCAGGTTGTCCTCGGTCAGGAGGTTGACGAGCAGCGACGAGCGGACGGCGTCGTCGATCTCGGCGCCGGCGAGGTCGGCGTCGTCGGCCGACCATTCCTCACCGGGGATCGGATCGCGGCCGCGCCCGTACGGGACGTGCTCGTGGGGGAACCATTCCTTGGTCGTCGTCAGGTGTCGTTCGAGCAACCGTTCCACGGTGGCGTCGAGATCGTCGAGGACGGCTTGATCGGGGCGCACGAGGTGCACCTTATCTCCCTACCGACCAGTAGGTAGCATCAGCTCGAATGGTTTTTCGACGGGGTGGCGTCCCCGACGTCGCGACCGAACGGCCGGGTCGAGAACACGACCACCAGCAGGCCCGCCCCGACGGCGCCGGACAGGAGCGCGGCCCCCGATCCGGGTCCTGCCAGTAGGGCACCGGCGACGAGCGGCCCGGTCGTCTGGCCGGCCCTCGCCATGGCCGTCCAGCCCGCCATCACGGCCGCCCGCTGGTCGGCGGGTGCCCGCGACATCGCGGCGTCCTGCAGGGTCGGGATCAGCGCGCCTTCGGCGATGCCGTACACCAGCGCACCCAGACCGAGCACGACGAGCGATCCGGCCAACCCCATGAGCAGGAACGACGACGTCCACGCCGCGGCGGCGACGAGCACGACGGTGTCGGCCCGGAATCGTCGGCGCAGCCGTCCGAGATTGAACGCCGCGATCGACGACGTGACGGCCGGGAGCCCGAACACGACGCCACGTCCCCATGCGCTCAGGCCGAACTCGTCGTCGAGGTGGGTCGGCAGCGCGGCGAGGAACACGCCGAAGATGACGGCGAAGCTGATCGCGGCGGCGAACACGCTGGCGCCGATCGCCCGGTTCGAGAACGCGAGGCGGGCCCCGGCGAGCTGCTCCCGCAGCGACACGGGCGATGCGGGCCGGCCGGCGGGCAGGGTCCGCCACGCGAAGCCGGCGGCGACGATCCCGAGCGACAGGGGAGCGAGCGCCCACCGCCACCCGGCGACCGCGGCGATCGCGCCGGAGACGACGGGGAAGGTGGCGAGCGCGACCGTCAGGACGCCGGAGTTGACGCCGATCCATCGGGTCCGGTCGTCGCCGTCGAACCGGTCGGTGAGCAGGACGACGGCGAGGTTGACCAGACCGGCCGCACCGAGCCCCAGACAGAACCTGGCGAGGAGCATGATCTCGAACGTGGGGGCGGTCGCCACGAGGATGCCCGCAACGCCGAACGTCAACAGGCACGGGGTGAGGACCGGCCGTCTGCCGAACCGATCGGCGAGCAATCCGATCACCGGCGCCATGACGATGCCGGGCAACGACGCCGCCGCCACGAGCAGGCCGGCCGAGCTGTCGGGGCGGTCGAAGGTGTCGAGGATGTCGGGGATCAGCGGCGCGAGCAGCGAGTTGCCCATGATGCTCGTCAGCGTCGTGACGAACACGAGGGGGAGGACCGGACGCGGCGATGCCCCGGTGTGGCGCGTCGCCTCGTGCATCGCGCCGACGCTAACGGGATGGTCGCGCGCTCGTCCGGGTGGATCGGCCGTCACCCGTCCGGGTGCCCTCGTCGAACGGTCGAAAACGGCGGAGGAGGGTTTGGGAATCGCTTCACGAGCCCTGGTAGCCTCGCTGCCCGATGTCGCTGTTTCTGCGCGATTACCTCACCGTCGTCTGGTTCGGCCTCGCCGCACTCGTTCTGGCTGGTCTTCTGCTCGGCATTGCCGCCGCGATTCGTCCGTCGCGTCCCAACGCCGAGAAGCTGATCGCGTACGAGTCCGGTGTCGATCCCGTCGGCATGGGGTGGTCGCAGAGCCAAGTCCGTTACTACGTGTTCGCCCTCCTCTTCGTCATCTTCGACGTCGAGGCGGTGTTCATCTTCCCGTGGGCCACGGCGATGGAGCGATACGGCTGGTTCGGCCTGATCACGATGCTGATCTTCATCGTGCTCCTGCTCGACGGTCTCGTGTATGCCTGGAAGCGAGGACTCCTCCGATGGGTCTAGTCGACCGCGGGCGCATGCCCGCCCCGCTGACGAAGCTGTTCAACATCGGACGCTCGTACTCGATGTGGGTGTACCAGTGGGGTCTCGCCTGCTGTGCGATCGAGATGGGTGCGGCGTTCGCGTCGCCCCGCTACGACGTGATGCGCCTCGGCGTCATCCCCCTACCCGCCAGCCCGCGCCAGGCCGACTTCGTCGTCGTGTCCGGCACGGTCACCGACAAGATGGCCCCGGCAGTGCGCCGCCTCTACGAGCAGATGCCCGAGCCGAAGTACGTCATCTCGATGGGGTCGTGCGCCAACTGCGGCGGCCCGTACTGGGACAGCTACTCGGTCACGAAGGGTGTCGACCAGATCCTGCCGGTCGACGTGTACGTGCCCGGTTGCCCGCCGCGCCCCGAGGCGTTGCTCGAGGGCATCGTCCTGTTGCAGCAGCGCATCCGCAACGAGGACATGGGCGCCAAGTGGCGTCACGAGGAGTACACCTCGCTGCAGGCGTCGAGCGCCAAGGCCGACGCCGCCAAGCAGGCCGGCGACGAGCCGCGCGAGCCGATCGTGGTCGGGGGTGGACCCATTGAGTGACACCTCGACCGACGACGCCCCGGCGCTGCCCGGTGACGGCCTGCGCGAGGGCATCGTCGACGCCCTGCGCGCCCACATCGGCGACCAGCTGATCGAGACGCACCTGCTGCCCCAGACCGACCTGTGGGTGCGCGTCGCCCCGGAGGCGTGGCAGCAGACCGGTGCCGTCCTGAAAGATCAGGGCTTCGACTACTTCTGCTTCCTGTCGGCGATCGACTGGCTGCCCTCGCCGTACGGCAAGGGCGAGGACGATCCGTCCGACGAGGCCGACGACGACGGCCCCGAGGAGATGACCTGGGGCTACACCGGCGGCGAGACCCGCTTCCAGGTGTTCGCCCGCCTCACCGACATCCGTCGCCACGTCGGCGTCACCATCAAGACCGACGTGCCCGAGTCGCTCACGCTCGACACCTGGCTCGGCAACTTCGCCGGCGCCAACTGGCACGAGCGCGAAACGCACGAGATGTTCGGGATCACCTTCGACGGTCACCCCGACATGCGCAACCTGTACCTGCCCGGCGAGTTCGAGGGTCACCCGCTCCGCAAGGACTTCCCGCTCCTCGCCCGCATGATCAAGCCGTGGCCCGGCATCGTCGACGTCGAGCCGATGCCGGCGACCGACGACGAAGAGGGCGGTGACGGCGAATGACCATGCTCAACGAACGCCAGCAGCTGTCGTACATCGCGGCCCAGGCCGCCGACGCACGGCTGAACGTCGAGCTCGAGACCGAGGGCATGACCCTCAACATCGGCCCGCAGCACCCGGCCACCCACGGCACCCTCCGCATCATCGCCCGCCTCGACGGCGAGCAGGTCGTGTGGGCCGAGCCCGTGCCCGGCTACATGCACCGCGGTTACGAGAAGCTCACCGAGGTCCGCACGTTCCCGCAGGTCACCACGCTGATCAACCGGATCGACTGGCTCGGCAGCTTCGCGAACGAGGTGCCGTTCATCCTCGCCGCCGAACAGCTGATGGACATCGAGGCGCCGCCGCGTGC
>JAGQSS010000161.1:0-4978 GCA_020439405.1 Ilumatobacter sp.
CGTTCATGTCCGTCCCCCCGAACGTCCCACCGGTTCGGGCCGATGGTAGAGCGTCGCCCTGCGCCGCGACTCAGTCGGCGTCGAGCACGGCGCGCAGGCGGCGTCCCGGCGCCGGTCGGGCACCGGTGTGCTGGATGACCCACGCCGACACCCGGTTCGCGTAGCGGGCGGCCGCGATCGGGTCGCCGTCGCCCAGCCAGCGCGCCAGGAACGCCCCGGCGAACGAGTCGCCGGCACCCGTGGCGTCGACGACGCTCGGGGCCGACGCCGGCGGGACGTGCGTGGCCAGGCCGTCGCGGTGCACCAGCGCCCCGTCGGCGTCGAGTTTGAGGACGATCATGGCGCCGGCGAAGCGCTCGCTGAGCGCCGCGGCGATCGACTCGGGATCGGTCTCGCCGGTCAGCGCCTCACCCTCCTCCTTGTTGGGGAGGAAGATGTCGACGCCGAGGTCGGTCGTCACCGCCAGGAAGTGATCGACCCCCATCTCGCCGATCATCTGGAACGAACCGGGATCGAGCGACAGCGTCGCCGAACCGTCGCGGGCGATCTCGGCGGCCGCCCGTGCCGCCGATCGGGGCGGATCGGTGAAGAACGACCAGGCCGTGAGGTGGAGGTGGCGAGCGCCGCGAATGGTCGACCGCGGGAGTTCGCTCGGGAGGAGGAAGAAGTCGGCACCGTGGCCCGACACCATCGAACGTTCACCCGTGTGATCGACGAACACGGCGACCGAGCCGGTCAGGTTGGCGTCGGACTCGACCAGGTCGTGCGACACGCCCTCCTGTTCGAGGTCCTCGATCGCCAGCTGTCCCATCCGGTCACGGCCGATCTTGCCGATGAAGTGGGTGGGCCGCCCACAACGCGCTGCCCACACGGCGACGTTGGCGGCGCTCCCTCCCGGGAGCAGCGCCACCTCGCCGAACGTGTCGCCGCCGCGCATCAACTCGGTGTTGGTGCGGATCAGCACGTCCCACGCGAAATCGCCCAACACACACAGCTCGGCCGTCACGGGCTCGACGGTACCCCGGCCTCGACCGCCGACGTGTGGTTGAGGTTCGACCCCGGCCGATCTAACTTCGTCGCCGTGTCCGAACGTCCCGCAGTTCAGTTCCCCGACGGCTTTCTCTGGGGAGCCGCCACCGCCAGCTACCAGATCGAGGGTGCCGCCGCGGAAGGTGGTCGTGGCCCGAGCGTCTGGGACGACTTCTCCCACACGCCCGGCAAGACCGCCAACGGCGACACCGGCGACGTCGCCTGCGACCACTACCACCTGTTCGAGGACGACGTGAAGATGATGGCCGACCTGGGCCTCCAGGCGTACCGGTTCTCGATCTCGTGGTCGCGCGTCCTGCCCGACGGTCGCGTTCGGGTGAACGACGAGGGCGTCGCGTTCTACTCCAAGCTCGTCGACCTGCTCCTCGAGCACGGCATCACCCCGAACGCGACCCTGTTCCACTGGGACCTGCCGTCCGCGCTCGAGTCGATCGACGGGTTCCGCAACCGCGACACCGCCAGCTACTTCGCCGACTACGCGGCGCTGATGGTGCGCGAACTCGGCGACCGCGTCGACATGTGGGCGACGTTCAACGAGCCGTGGTGCCACGCCTACCTCGGCCACGCCGCCGGCGTCCACGCCCCCGGCAAGCGCGACCCGAAGGCGGCGATCACCGTCGCCCACCACGAGCAGCTCGCCCACGGCCTCGGCATCCAGGCGATGCGTGCCGAACGGAGCGGTCTCCGGCTCGGCACCGTGATCAACCCGTCGAACGTCCGTCGTGAAGGATCACCGGACGCCGACGAGAACGAGATGCGCAAGATCGACGGCATCCACAACCGGTGGTGGTTCGACTCGATCCTCACCGGCGAGTACCCCGCCGACCTCCTCGACGACTTCGGACCGCTCGCCGACGCGATCCGACCCGGCGACACCAAGGAGATCCACCAGCCGCTCGACTGGATGGGGATCAACTACTACTTCGACATCCTGGTACGCGGCGTCCGCGCCGACGAGGCATCGGTCAATCGGATGTTCGCCTACCCGACGGTGCAGAACACGACCGAGAGCGAACAGCGCCAGGTCCACACCGACATGGGATGGCCGATCACGCCGGAGGGCTTCACCGAGCTGCTCGTCCGGCTGCACCGCGGCTACGACAACCTGCCGCCGTTGTACATCACCGAGAACGGGTGCGCCTACGACGACCCCAAGATCGACGGTCGAGTGAACGACCGCCGCCGCATCGAGTACCTCGACCTGCACCTGCGTGCCCTGAAGGACGCGATGGACGAGGGCGTCGACGTGCGCGGGTACTTCCAGTGGTCGCTGATGGACAACTTCGAGTGGGCCCTCGGCTACGACAAGCGCTTCGGCCTCGTCCACGTCGACTTCGACACCCTCGAGCGCACGCCGCGCGACAGTGCCGCGTGGTACCGCGACGTCATCCGGGCCAACGAGGTCCCCGCCGTCTGACCGGCGGGCGGCCCGCGGTCAGCCGACCTCGAGCAGGTCGACGACGAAGATCAGGGTCTCGTTGGGGGCGATGACGCCACCGGCGCCCTGGGCGCCGTAGCCCATCTCGGGCGGGATGTGGAGGGTGCGGCGACCGCCGACCTTCATGCCCTGCACGCCCTGGTCCCACCCCTGGATGACGTAGCCCTGGCCGAGCGGGAACCGGAACGGCTCCATCCGGTTCCACGAGGCGTCGAACTCCTCGCCGGTCGACCACGACACACCGACGTAGTGGACGGTGACCTGCTGACCGGAGGCGGCTTCGTCGCCGGTGCCCTCGACGTCGTCGGTGATGACGAGTTCGGTCGGCGGGGCGGTCTCGGGAACGGTGACGTCGGGCTTGCGCATCCGGACACCGTACCGCCTCGTCAGTCCGCGTCGCCTGCCGACTCGATGATGGCCCGCAGCTCTGGCCAGGCCGCGGCGAACCCGGCGTGGAGCGGACGCTGCTCGACCTCGTCGGGCGTGTCCCATGCGACGGCGTCGGTCTCGAAGTTCATCGAGGCGCCGAACTCACCGGGCACCTCGACGACGTACGTCGTGTAGGCCCAATCGGCCGCCGGCGCGAACACGGTCTGGCCGAGCACTCGGTGGCCGTCGGGGATCGCACCGATCTCCTCGGACGCCTCGCGCAGCGCACCGTCGAGCGGGGACTCCCCCTCGTCGAGTGCGCCACCGGCGCACGACCACGTGCCGCCCTCGTGGGCGAACTGCGAGCGCTTCTGGAGCATGACGCGCGGTCCGTCGGGGAACCGGACGACGAACACGACCCCGGCGGCGCCATAGATGCCCCATCGGACGTGACCGTCGGAGCACATGAGGAAGCCGTCACCCGTTCGTCGCACCCGGCCAGACTAGGTGGCCGAACGGACGCGTGGTCAGCCCGCCCGGCCTGCGCGACGTGAGCAGAGCGTGCCGACACCGACCATCGTCAACGCGATGCCGGAGAACACGGTGCGCGTGATGTTCCAGACCTGCCAGTCACCCGAGTAGTCGGACCAGATCGCTGCTGCGGCGAGTCGGTCGGCGGGCACGACGACCTCGGCGAGGTCTTCGTTCATCGGCACGTTGATCGTCATCGTCAGGACGAGACCGCCGACGAGGTACACGACGGACGCTGCTGCGAACCACGCCGCTGCCCTCCGGTCGTCGGCCCGACGCCACGCGATGGCCGTGACGGCGCCGACGAACGGCGTCGCGAAGAACGCCGGCGCGAAGACGGCGTTGCGGACCGAGCCGTTCATCTCCTGCATCGCCTCGATCGCGACTCGCGGGTCGGCGGCGTCGAGCCCCCACATGGTCGAGCAGACCCAGGCATAGAAGAAGCCGAAGATCGCCCCAAAGCAGACGATCGAGACGACGGACGCCGCTCGGGCGATCGCAAGTCCGTGGTCACCGTCTGCGGGTTCGACGGGATCGATGTGGTCGGCGATCGGTCGGGTGAGGGTGTCGGTCACGGTGCTGCCTCCGTCTCGGGTACGGATCGGCGGTCGATCCGTACTGTTGGGTACGAATAAATATACGTACGTCAGAGTACGATTACAAGGGTGAGTCGATCGACACCCAGACGAGGTCGTCTTCCCGCCGACGAACGCGACCGCCGGGAGAACGACCTGCTCGACGCCGCGCTCGACCTGCTCGTCGAGGGCGGGCCGGGGCGACTCACGATGCTCGCGGTCGCCAAGCGGGCCGGCGCCTCGAAGGAGACGCTCTACTCATGGTTCGGCGACCGTGCCGGGCTGATCCGTGCGCTGATCGAACGCAACGGTGAGCGAGCAGCGGCCGCCGTCCGGGCAGCGATGGACGACGACGGTCGCGAACCCCGCGACGTTCTCGTCGATCACGTCGCCGGCCTGCTCCGGCTCCTGACCAGCCGAAGCTCGGTCGCGCTCAACCGGGCTGCGATGGACGACCCGGAACTCGCGGCGGCCCTGCTCGCCGGCGGTCGCCGCCGCGTCGGCCCGATCGTCGAGCAGTACCTCGCCCGCCTCGACGAGTCGGGGCGGCTCACGGTGCCCGATCCGGGCGACGCCTATCGCCTGCTGTACGGCCTGGCGATCCGCGACGTGCAGATCACCGTGTTGCTCGGCGAGGACCCGCCAACCGAACGCCAGATCGTCGACGACGCGGTACTCGCCGTCGACCGCTTCGTCACGCTGCTGCGAGGGTGACGCCGCTCAGATCTCCCAGAGCTGGCGGGCGGCGTCGACGGTGCGTCTGCCGACCTCGCCGTTGCTCACCGGCTCGGGTCGGTACATCTGGCCCGCCAGCGCGCTCAGGGTCGCACCGGTGCTGTACGTCAACGCCTCGAGGCTGTAGCCACCCTCGAGCACCACTAGAAGCCGTCGGGCCGGCACGAGCGACTGGAGTCGCAGGGCCAGGTCGGCATAGTCGGAGGAGGTGAGCGACAGGCCGGCCAGCGGATCGTCGCGGTGGGCGTCGAACCCGGCCGAGATGATCAGCCAGGTCGGA
>JAGQSS010000161.1:5075-7781 GCA_020439405.1 Ilumatobacter sp.
TTCCGGGGTACAGCGGCGACTCGTGCGTCGACACGTACAGCACGTTCGGATCGTCGTAGAAGATGTCCTGGGTGCCGTTGCCGTGGTGGACGTCCCAGTCGACGATCGCGACACGCTCGCCCTGCTCGACGAGCGCGGCAGCGCCGACCGCCGCGTTGTTGAACAGGCAGAATCCCATCGCCCGGTCGGGGACGGCGTGATGTCCGGGTGGGCGCCCGGCGGCGAAGGCCACGTCGCACTCGTCGTTGCGGAGCGCGTCGATCGCACCGAGGACGGCGCCGGCGCTGCGGCGGGCGGTGAGCCACGATCCGGGCGTCGCCGTCGTGTCGGCGTCGAGGTTGCCACCGCCGTTCGCACAGAACGACTCGATCGCCTCGACGTAGGTGCGGTCGTGGACGCGTGCGAGATCGTCGACCGAGGCCAGTTCGGGGATCCGCCACTCGACGGCGTCGTCGAGCCCGGCCTCGTGGATGCCCGCCAGCGACGCGTCGAGACGCGTCTTGTTCTCCGGGTGCCAGGCGGGCGTGTCGTGCCCGTCCTGCTCCGGATCGCTGAACACGGCGATCGGTGCCCTCACCCTCACAGCCTGCCACCGAAACCGTCCGACTGCGACGTCGGACACGTCGTCCCACCGTTCGAGTGACCCGTTTCGAGCCGACACGGCCACCGCACTACGGTCTCGCTCGTGACGGCATCGACGATGTCCACGACCACCGAACCGAGGAGGACCCGATGGGACGGCTCGACGAGCTCGACCTCTCGCAGCGTTTGAGCCGCGAGGAGTACGACGATCGGCTCTACATCGCCCAGCGTCGGCTGCTCGAGCTCCGCCTCGAACTCGCCGGACTGCTCGGCGATCCCGAGCTCGGGCCCGGTGTGCTCGTCGTCATGGAGGGTTCCGACGCCGGCGGCAAGGGTGGTGCCATCAAGCGCATCGTCGAGCCGCTCGACCCGCGCCACTACCGGGTGTCCGCCTTCGCCAAGCCCACCTTCGACGAGAAGCGCAAGCACTTCCTCTGGCGATTCTGGAAAGAGGTACCGGGCCTCGGCGGGCTCGCGCTGTTCGACCGCAGCTGGTACGGCCGGGTGCTCGTCGAACGTGTCGAGGGATACGCGACCAAGGAACAGTGGACCCGGGCGTACGACGAGATCGTCCAGTTCGAACGCAACCTGGTGCTCGAGGGTGTGTTGATCGTGAAGTTCTGGCTCCAGGTGAGTCCCGACGAACAGCTCAAGCGGTTCCAGAAGCGCGAGGGCGATCCGCTGCGCCGCTGGAAGCTCACCGACGAGGACTGGCGCAACCGCGACAAGCTCGGTCTCTACACCGACGCGGTCGAGGAGATGTTCGATCGCACCGACCACGACCTGGCGCCGTGGCACGTCGTGTCGGGCGAGCAGAAGCGTTGGGCGCGGGTGCAGGTGCTCGAGACGCTGATCCACCGCATCGAACAGGGGATGGAGGGCTACGAGAAACCCATCCCCGACGACGACAGCTTCATCTGACCCCTCACCCGACGGGGCGCCAGCGGAACACGGTGCTGGTGGTGTCGTCGGTTCGGTACCAGGCGTCGAGGCCGGCGTCGTGCACGGCGGCGACGGCGTCGCCGGCGACCTGGGATGCGGTGGCGAACTCGACCTCGCCGACGCCGGTCCGGGGCAGACCGTGCCGTTGCACCAGGCCCTCGAGCAGTGCCCACTGGGCGGCGTTGTTGAGGTGGCCGAAGACGTCGAGGTCGGTCGCCCGGAACGGGTTGTCGACCGGTGCTGCCTCGGGCGACGGGTCGCGAACGAGTGAGAACTTGGACGACACGGTCCGACCGCCCGCCGCTGCGCCGTAGACGTCGACGAACTCGTCGGTGAGCCGCGCCGGCCGGCCCGACTCGACGTCGATCTGGACCCACAAGCTGACACCGTCGATCTCGGCGCCGTCCACTCGGTCCTTCCCCCGCACCGTCGTGCGGCGCTCGGCCCAGCTGCGACCGAAGCCGGTGCAGTACGTCGTCAGCTCGATCGGTTCGTTGAGGACGGCCGGTCGGGTCACCCGGATCATCGAACGGCGGACGAGCCACCCCATCGCGTTCGAGAAACCGGCGTCGACGGCGTCGTCGGTCGCGACGTCCTGCAGGTACCGGGCCACCGCGTCGAGACGCAGATCGCCGTTCGGGTCGACGTCGCCGAGGCGGACCGTGCGCGTGGCGGTGTACGTGCGACCGGCGGCCGGGAGCGGCAGCAGTTCGGTCGCCGGCAGTTCACTCATCCGCGCCGCTCGGCCGTCTCGTCTCGCACCATCACCACCGAGTGTTCCCCGTCGGTGGTGACGATCGCGAATCCGTGTCGCTCGTACAACCGCATCGCCGGGTTGCGCCGGTCGCAGCTGAGGCTGCATCGCTGGACCCGTTCGAGCAGCGCAACGAGCAGCGCCTCGCCGATCCCCTGCCCGCGTCGCCCGGCCACGACGGCGATCGTCAGCTCGGGTGTGCGATCGTCGACGAACCCGTAGCCACGGATCGATCGGACCCACGCTGCGCCGACTCGCTCCCCATCGACCGTCGCCACGACGCCGACGTCGTCGGCACGCGACCCGAATCGGTCGTGGTACTCGACGATGCCGGGTTCGTCGACGATGTCGAGCGGGAACGGTTCGGCACCCGGCGGGACGAAGAACGCCTCGTACAGCATCGCCGTCAGGAAGGGCTGATCGTCCGG
>JAGQSS010000162.1 GCA_020439405.1 Ilumatobacter sp.
TGACCAGACAATTCTTCGTGGCGACCCAGCGACTCGCTCGGGAAGGCGGTCTCACCGTCCTGCTGGTCGAGCAAGCCATCGGGCAGACGCTGGAGTTCGCTGATCACGTCTACGTGTTGCGCAGCGGACGAATCGTCGCGGAACACACCCAGGAAGAAGCGCAAGCACGCACCGATTGGTGGGAGGTCTTTTGATGGACAGCGATCTCGAGGTGAGGCGAGACGGCTTCGTCGACGTCATCACGATCAACCGGCCCGAGGTCCGCAACGCTCTGCGATTCCAGACCTACGACGAGCTGGAGGCCGCGGTCCGGAACTCCGACGCACGAGCGATCGTGATCACGGGGACCGATCCGGCGTTCTGCTCGGGAGACGACGTGCGCGAGGTGATGGGAGGCGGCGATCGCGCCGACCGTCCCGTGGTCGTGGAGCCCCGCCTCACGCCGGCCGCTGGGGCGCTGCTGTCGAGCAACATCCCGTTGATCGCGGCAGTCAACGGAGCCGCAGTCGGCTGGGGTATGGAGCTGGCGATGATGTGCGACCTACGGGTCGTGTCGGAACGCGCCAAGTTCGGCGAGTTGTTCGTGTTGCGTGGGTTGTGCACCGATGTCGCCGGGATCGGCAGACTCGCCCAACTCGTCGGCCGCGAGACCGCAGCGGAGTTGCTTTTCACCGGCGACGTGATCGACGCCGCGACCGCCTTGTCGATCGGACTGACGTCTCGTGTGGTCGCCCACGACGATCTGCTCCCGACCGCGCTCGACCTCGCTCACAAGATCGCGGCCAGACCTCCCCTCGCCGTCGCCAAGATCAAGGACGGACTACGCCGAGCGTTGGATCCCGATTGGGAATCCCTCGGATCGTGGGTCTCGTCGTCGCTCACCGAACTGTTCCGGACCGAGGACCACCGCGAGGGCGTCCGGTCGTTCCTGGAGCGTCGCGAACCGCAGTTCACCGGCCGCTGATCGCGCCGTCCACACCGAGTCGAACAACGTCAAGGAGTTCCCGATGCCATACCAGTTCACCGCAGCCGGAGAGGCGCTGTTGCACGAGGTCGTGAGTTTCCTCGACGAACACATCTTTCCGAACGAAGCAGAGTACGAGCGCCAGGCCGAGGAGGTCGGGAGCCACGGCTATCCGCCGATCCTCGACGAGCTCAAGGCGAAGGCCCGCGACCGCGGGCTCTGGAACATGTTCCTGCCCCACCTGTCCGCCGACGCCCCGGGAAAGAAGCTGTCGAATCTGGACTACGCGCCGGTGTCCGAGCAGCTCGGCAAGGTGGGTTTCGCGTCCGAGGTGCTGAACTGCGCTGCCCCGGACAGCGGGAACATGGAGATCCTGAATCTGTATGGGTCCGAGACGGTGAAGCGAGACTGGCTCGCGCCACTGCTGGAGGGCGAGATCCGCTCGGCCTTCTCGATGACCGAGCCCGACGTCGCGTCCTCGGACGCCACGAACATCGGCCTGCGGATCGAACGCGACGGGGACCACTACGTGCTGAACGGAACCAAGTGGTTCTCCTCCGGCGCGTTGGCGGATCGCTGCAAGGCCTTGATCGTGATGGGCAAGACCGACCCCAACGCGTCGCGTCATCTCCAACAGTCGATGATCCTGGTCCCGAAGGACACTCCGGGGATCACGTTCGGCCGGACCCCGAGCGTGTTCGGTTACGAGCACCGCGGCGGACATCCCGAGATCCACTATCAGGACGTCCGTGTGCCAGCGGACAACCTGCTCGGCGAAGAGGGTGGCGGCTTTGCCATTTCACAAGCCCGTCTCGGACCCGGCCGCATCCACCATTGCATGCGAGCGATCGGTGTCGCCGAACGTGCCCTCGGCATGATGGTCGAGCGTTCACTGCGGCGCTCGACCTTCGGATCCCTCGTGGCCCAGAAGGGTCTCATCCAGGATTGGATCGCCGAGTCGAGGATCGAGATCGACATGGCGCGCGAGTACGTCCTCCGCACGGCCCATCTGATGGACACCGTCGGGAACAAAGCCGCAGCGGCAGAGATCTCCGGCATCAAGGTGGCCGTTCCGGCGATGGCTCTTCGCGTCATCGATCGGGCCATCCAGGTGCATGGCGCGGCCGGCGTGACCCAGTACACGCGGCTCGCCGAGATGTACAGCCACATGCGCACCCTGAGGATCGCCGACGGTCCCGACGAAGTGCACAAGATGACGATCGCTCGACGTGAGATCTCGAGGCACGAGCCCAACTTCCGGATGAACGCATCGTTCACGAGCACCAGCCCCGAGTCGGAGCAGGTCTTCATGCGTCCCTGAGGGTCGGGCCCGTGCGGTGGTCGAGGACACTTCGTTCCCCCGAGGTCCCCGACCACCGCACCAGCCCATCAACCCTCCTGCCGAATCAAGCGAAGCAAGCGAATCTTCCACCGAGCCGCCGCAGATCCGATCGGGCGGACATCACCACACAGGAGCAACCAACGATGAGTGACATGCGTGTACTGGCAACCGGACTGAGGTTCCCCGAGGGACCGGTCGCGATGGACGACGGGAGCGTCGTGGTCGTGGAGATCGAGACGGGGCACATCGCTCGCGTGTCGACCGACGGCACGGTGACCCGGGTGGCCGACACCGGCGGTGGGCCGAACGGCGCCGCGATCGGGCCCGAGGGAAAGCTGTACGTCTGCAACAACGGTGGCTTCGAGTGGTCGGTCGTCGACGGGATGACCGCTCCGGGACCGCAGCCCGAGAACTACATCGGTGGTCGAATCCAGCGCGTCGATCTCGACACGGGACTCGTGGAGGATGCCTACACCGAATGCGACGGGCATCCGTTGCGTGGACCCAACGACATCGTGTTCGACGAGCTCGGCGGGTTCTACTTCACCGATCTCGGCAAGTCCCGGGCGCGTGACGTCGACAAGGCCGGCGTGTACTACGCGATGCCGGACGGCTCGTCGATCGTGAACGTGGTCTACGGGCTCGATCACGCCAACGGCATCGCGCTCTCACCCGACAACAAGACGCTCTATGTCGCCGAGACGATGACCGGGCGGCTCTGGTCCTGGGAGATCGACACGCCAGGAGTCGTGAAGCCGGGCAACACCCCATTCGGACCAGGAACACTGCTCTACAACTTCGAGGGCTATCAGTTGCTCGACTCGATGGCGGTCGACGGTGACGGCAACGTCTGCGTGGCGACCATCTTCAACGGTGGCATCACGTCGATCTCGCCCGACGGTGCGACGGTCGAGCACCACGCGACGGGCGACCTCGTCACGACGAACATCTGCTTCGGCGGGGACGATCTCCGCACGGCCTTCATCACCCTGTCGAGCACCGGTCGGCTCGTGTCGACCACGTGGCCCCGCCCGGGCCTGCGCCTCGCACACACCTGAACCGACGTCACTCCCGTCGGGCGAACGTCGCCTCGTCGATCGGATCGTTCCACATCGTCAGGTGCGTCTCGCTCCCCGTGTACGGGTGCGCACGTGCGACCGCTTCGTCGAGCTCGACGCCGAGCCCGGGTGCGGTCGGGATCTCCACGTTGCCGTCCGACCACCGCAACGGGTCGACGAGCAGGTCGGCGTGGAACCCGGTGAGATCCTGGATCGCCTCGATGATCAGGAAGTTCGGTGTGCACGCCGCGAGCTGGATGTTGGCGGCGAGCCCGATCGGGCCGTTGTAGCAGTGGGGTGCCACCTGGGCGCCGAACGCCTCGGCGATCCCGGCCACCTTCTTGCCTTCGAGCAGCCCGCCGACCCGACCGAGATTCGGCTGGACGATCGACGCCGCGCGGGCCTCGAGCAACCGGGCGAACTCGTACTTCGTCGTCAGACGCTCGCCGGTCGCGATCGGGACGTCTGACGAGCGCGCCACCTGTGCCATGGCGGCGATGTCGTCGGGTGGCACCGGCTCTTCGAACCAGAGCGGATCGGACGGCGCGATCGCCGCCGCGATCCGGAGCGCGCCACCGGCGGTGAACTGGCCGTGTGTGCCGACGAGGATGTCCGCCCGGTCGCCGACGGCGCCGCGGACGGCCGTGACCATGCTCGAGGCGGCCTCGACGTCGCCGTGGCGCGGCTGGTGGCCGCCCATCGCGGTGTACGGGCCGCACGGGTCGAACTTCACCGCCGAGAAGCCGCGTTCGACCTCGTCGACGGCTCGTGCCGCGGCTGCATCCGGGTCGGTGTAGACGTCGCCGGTGTCACCCGCCGCCGGGTACAGGTACGTGTACGAGCGGAGCGCTTCGTGCACCCGTCCACCCAAGAGCTCGTAGACCGGCTTGCCCGCCGCCTTGCCGATGATGTCCCAGCACGCGATCTCGAGCGCGCTCATCGCCCCCTGGAGCGTGACGTCCGGACGCTGGGTGAAACCGCGGGAGTAGGCCCGACGCCAGAACGACTCGACGTGGTGCGGATCGTGGCCGATGAGGAACTGGTCGGCCAGATCGACGATCGCGTCGGCCAGCAGCGGCGCCCGCAGCGTCGCGCCGTAGGCCTCGCCGTACCCGTACAGCCCGTCGTCCGTCGTGACCTTGGCGACCACGAAGTAGTGGCCGCCCCAACCCGGTGGCGGGTTCCCGATGACGAACGTCTCGACCGACTCCACTCGCATGTCGGCGAGTCTCCCAGACGTTCTGCTCGGTCGCCGAACGACGTCGTCGGTCCGGGCCTCAGTCGAAGACGATCACGTTGCGGAGCGCGGTGCCCGACCGGACCTCGTCCATCGCCTCGTTGATCCGGTCGAGCGGGAACCGTCGAGAGATCAGACCGTCGAGTTCGAGCTCGCCCTCGTGGTAGCGCTGCATGAGCGCCGGGATGTCCCGGGCGATGACCGACGTGCCCATCTTGGAGCCGAGGATGCGCTGGTTGCTCCCGGCGAGGGTGGCGGGATCGAACGACCCCGTGACGCCGGTTGCGGGCATCCCGACGATCACCACGGCGCCCATCGTCCCGACGAGTGCGCCCGCCGACGCGAGGGCGGCCGGGGCCCCGGTCGCGACGAAGACGTAGTCGGCCATGGCGCCGTCGGTGAGATCGGCGACGAGCTCGTCGACGGGTCCGGTGGCCAGGTCGTGGGAGTGCGTGGCTCCCAGCCGCGAGGCCAACGTGAGCTTGTCGGGGTTCAGGTCGACCGCGACGATCGACGCCGCCTTGGCGATCGCAGCGCCCTGCACCACGTTGAGGCCGACGCCGCCGCAGCCGAGGATCACCACGGTGCTGCCCGGCTCGACGCCGGCCGTGTTGACCACCGCACCCACGCCGGTGATGACGCCGCAAGCCAGCAGCGAGGCCGAGTCGGCAGGTAGGTCGCCGTCGATCGGCACGATCTGGCTGGCGTGGACGACGACCTGCTCGGCGAACGCTGCGGTCCGCATCCCGTGGCCGACCGCCGTGCCATCGGCGTCGACGAGCGGTGATGTGCCGTCGAGCGCGAACTCGGCGGAGCACGCGACCTCCGCACCGCACTGACAGCGGTGGCACTCGCCGCACGACCGGACGAGCGTGACCACGACCCGTGTGCCGACCTCGAAGCCGACACCGTCGCCGACCTCGAGGATCTCACCGGCGGCCTCGTGCCCGAACACGGCGGGCAGATCGCCACCCCATTCGCCATCGGCGTACGACACGTCGCTGTGGCAGATCGCGACGGCACGGAGGCCGACACGCACCTCGCCGGGGCCGGGTGAGGCGAGTTCGAGCGTCTCGATCGCGAGCGGTGCGCCGAACGATCGGCAGACCGCGGCGCGGATCGACGTCATCAGAGGCCCGGCTTCCAGACCATCAGAACGAGGCCGACGAACAGGCCGAGGTGGGTGATGCCGACGCCGGCCGCCAGCTTGCTGCGGGCGGCGTCGGAGGTGTCGGTGATCGACGGGCGGATGAGGAACCAGCTGACGGCGACGAGGATCGCCCAGTCGATCAGTGACAAGGCGAGCCAGAGCTGGCTCATCTTGTAGGCGTCTTCCGACATGCCGGCGAGCCCCATCCCGAGCACCCAGAGGACGATCAACGCCGGGAACGTCATGCGCATGTGGGTCGACGCGATCGCCTGCGTCTCACCCGACTTGCGCAGGGCGGGGTAGAGGAACAGCGGCCCGAACGCGACGATCGCGCTCAGGATGTGGGCCAGCGCCATGGCGCGGTACGGGAAGGTGTCGAGGAGGATGGCGAGCACGGCGGGCACGCTATCCGCACGACCCCGGCGGCGTCAGATCGCCGACCGGGAACCCGTCACAGTTGTTCGACCGCCTCGAGCAGCGCGTTCTCGACGACTTCGGTGAGTGCCGGATGGATCCAGTAGGGCTCGTTCGCGATGTCGGCGGCGGTCTGGTCGAACTGCATCGCCTGGATCAGCGGCTGGATCAGCGACGCCGCCTGCGGCCCGATGATGTGCGCCCCGACGATCAGGCCGGTCGACGCGTCGACGATGACCTTCGCGAACGAGGTGTCGTCGACGAGTGCCCAGCCATAGGCCGTGCCGCCATAGTCGCGGCGCCCGATCACGACATCGCGTCCCTCGGCTCGTGCCTGTTCCTCGGTCAGTCCGACCGTCGCGACCTGCGGGTTGCTGAACACCGCCGACGGCACGGCCTTGTAGTCGACACGCCTCAGGTCGTCGGGGTGGGCGATGTTCCAGAACGCGACACTCGCCTCGTGGTTGGCGACGTGCTTGAGCTGCCACGAGTTCGCCACGTCGCCGATCGCCCAGACACCGTCGACCCGCGTCCGCAGGTGTTCGTCGACCTCGATCGTGCCGTGGTGGTGGCACGACAACCCGCCTTCTTCGGCGGCGACCAGGTCGCTGTTGGGTTCGCGTCCGGTCGCGACCAGCAGCTGGTCGACGACGATCTCCTCGCCCGCGCAGTGGATCACGATCTCACTGCCGCGCCGCTCGACCTTGGTCGGCAGGTGTTGCAGGTGGAGGTCGACGTTCCGGCGTGCCCCGAAGACAGCGGTGAACCGCTCGGCGATCTCGCGATCGAAGTGCCGCAGGAGGACGTCGGATCGATTGAAGATCGACACCTCCGAGCCGAGCCCGGCGAACACGTGCCCCATCTCGACGGCGATGAAGCCGCCGCCGATGATGCCGAGGCGGCGCGGGAACTCCTCGAGCCGCATGATGGTGTCGCTCGTGTGATAGCCGGTTTCGGCGAGACCGGAGATCGGCGGGACGACCGGGCGCGATCCGGTCGCGACGAGGATGTGCTCCGCGGTCATCCGGACACCTTCGACGTCGATCACCTTCGGCGCGACGAACTGTGCCGTTGCCTGGTACAGGGTCACGTTCTCGGTGCCGGTGGCGCGGTACTGGCGGCCGCCCTCCGAGATCGGGTCGATGCGTCCGAACACCCGGTCGCGGATCGCCGGCCAGTCGGCGCCGTGGTACTCCATCGAGATGCCGAGCCGATCGGCGTGGTCGGCCTCGAGTGCCACGTCGGCGGGCATCACGAACATCTTCGACGGGATGCAGCCGACGTTGAGACAGGTGCCGCCGAACGTGCCGCGTTCGATCAGGGCGATCTTGCGGTCGGACAGGAACTCGGGAATGGAGTTCCCCGATCCGCTGCCGATGATGATCAGGTCGTATTGCTCGTCGGTCTCGATGGGGGGCACGAGCACAGTGAACACCGAACCGCCGTGATCCCTTCCCGACGAACCATTCCCGACGCCATCAGCCGGCGGGCCGGGACTCGTGGTGGCGGCGGCCGTCCGAACGCCGGTCTTCTTTCATCTCCGACTCGTGAACGTGTTGACGGCCGTCC
>JAGQSS010000163.1 GCA_020439405.1 Ilumatobacter sp.
CGGCGACCGACTGGGCGACGCCGTCCGGTCGCTCCTCGCCGAACGCGAGGCGAGCGCACCATTTCTCCGTTCGCTCGGTCTGGCGGCTCGCGTTCGCGTCGCGCCCGACGGCATCGAGTTCGGTGCCCTCGGTGCGCACCGGGCGGCCGTCGACGCCGGCGTCGAGGTGCCGACGTGACGGTCGTCCACGTCGTCGAGGGGCGCGTCGTGCTGCCCGACGCGACCGTGGTCGACGCCGACCTCGAGCTCACCGACGGAACGATCACCGCCATCGCCCCGACCGGGTCGCTGTCGAGCGTGTGCCACGAACGGATCGCGGTCGACGGTCACCTCGTGACGCCTGGCTTCGTCGACATCCAGATCAACGGTGGCTGGGGTCACGACTTCACCGCCGACCCCACCTCGATCGCGGCCGTCGCCGCCGAGCTGCCCGTCACCGGCGTGACCTCGTTCGTCCCGACCGTCGTCACCAGCCCCGCGTCGCGCCGCGTCGCGGCGTTCGACGCCGTCGCCGCGCTCGTGTCCGCACCGGGTAGCGCCCGGCCCCTCGGACTGCACTTCGAGGGTCCGGCGATCTCGCCGGCGCGCAAGGGTGCGCACGACGAGCGCTTCATCGGGATGCCCGACCCGGACGAGCTCGACCGGTGGACCCCCGACCATGGGCTCACGATGGTGACCATCGCCCCCGAACTCGACGGCGCCACCGACCTGATCCGGCTGCTCGTCGAGCGGGGCGTCGTCGTGGCGATCGGTCACACGGCGTGCACCGCCGCCGAGTTCGTCGGCGCCCGCGCTGCCGGAGCGACCGTGGTCACCCACCTCTTCAATGCGATGGCGCCCTTCGGTCATCGCTCCCCGGGCCCGATCGGCGCCACCCTCGCCGACCCCGACGTCCGTGCCGGGCTGATCTGCGACGGCATCCACGCCGACCCGGTTGCGATCCGTATGGCGTGGCGATCCCTCGGCGCTGCTCGATTCGTGCTCGTCACCGACGCCATGGCGGCGCTCGGCGTGCCCGGCGGCGAAACGCAACTCGCGTCGCTCGCCGTCACCGTCGGGCCCGATGGTGTCCGCCTCGCCGACGGGACGCTGGCGGGGAGCAACCTTCGCCTCGACCAGGCGGTCCGCAACCTCGTCGCGATGACCGACTGCGCTGTTCCCGAGGCGGTGCGTGCGGCGACCACCACCCCGGCCGACGTGATCGGTCGGAGCGATCTCGGCCGGATCGCCGAGGGGGCGACCGCCGACCTCGTCGTCCTCGACCCCGACCTGCACGTCGTCCACACGATCATCGGAGGAGTCACCGCATGGAAGTCGTGATCGCAGCCGACCCCGACGCCGCCGCACAGGTCGTCGCCGACGTCATCGCCCACGTGGTACGGGAGCGTCCGGCGCCCGTGCTCGGTTTGGCGACCGGGAGCTCGCCCTTGGGTGCCTATCGGCGGCTGATCGACGCCCACGAATCCGGCACCCTCTCCTTCGCCCACGCGAGCGCCGTGTTGCTCGACGAGTACGTCGGCCTCCCCGCGGATCATCCCGAGGCGTATCGCACGTTCATCCGTCGCGAGTTCACCGACCGGATCGACCTCCCGACCGAGCGTGTCTTCGGCCCCGACGTCACCGCCGCCGACCTCCCCGACGCCTGCCGTCGCTACGACCGACTGATCGCCGATCTGGGCGGTGTCGACGTCCAGCTGCTCGGCATCGGCGGCGACGGCCACATCGGCTTCAACGAGCCGAGTTCGTCGCTCGCGTCCCGGACACGCATCAAGACGCTCACCGACACGACCCGCTCGGACAACGCCCGCTTCTTCGAGGACGACGAGTACGACGTACCTCGGCACGTCGTCACCCAGGGGCTCGGGACGATCCTCGAGGCGCGGCACCTCCTGATGATCGCCACGGGCGCGAGCAAGGTCGAACCGATCGCCCAGGCGGTCGAGGGGCCGCTCACCGCGATGTGCCCCGCCTCCGTCCTGCAGCTGCACCCGCACGCGACGGTCGTCGTCGACGAAGCGGCAGCGAGCGGACTCCGGCTCGCCGACTACTACCGCGAGGCCTACACCCACAAGCCCGACTGGCAGCAGCTGTGACGGCCTCGGCCGGCCGCCTGCGTTCGTCGTACGACGACATCGCACGTCGCGTGACCCTCTCGTTCGAGTCGACGGCCGACCTGGCGCCGGGGTGGCGGCTCGCGTTCACCTCGCTGCAACAGCTGACCCCGGTCGACGACGCCGTCGAACTCGTCGAGCAGCTCGCCAGCTACCACCTGATCGCTCCGGCGGAACCGTCGCCACTCACCGCGGGCTCGGAATGGCACGTCGGCGCATGCCGGGTCAGTCATCAGGCCCGCCATGCGAACGACGGACCGGCCTCGGCGTACGTGGTGACCGCCACCGGTGACACCGTGCCGGTCGAGATCGTCCCGATGACGGGGCCTGCGGCGCTGGCGTCCGCCCGGCCGTCGGTGCACGACCTCGAGATCGTCGACGCACCCGACGACCGTCCGGCGCTCCTGCCGTACCCGACGCACCTTGCGATCACCGACCCCGAACCCGTCGGCGCGACGACCGCCCGTCTCGCCTCGTTCGACGACCACGCCGACGTGGCGTGGAACGCCGTCGCCGCGCTCGCTGCCCGACTCGGCCGACCGGTGCTCACCGACGACGGCGAGGTCGCCGTGTCGGCCCGACTCGACGCCCGACTCGGCGCAGCGGCCTCTCGCATGCTCGTCGACGGGGCGACGGTCGAGGTGACGGCCGGTGACCTCGACGGGTTCCGTCACGCGTTCGTCACGCTCGCCCAGTGGTTGTCATCCGATCTGCCGAGCGGCGCGCGGGTGGTCGATCGGCCCCGCTACGGGTGGCGCGGTGTGCACCTCGACGTCGCACGACAGTGGTTCGAGCCGGCCGTCGTCGAGCGACTCATCGACGACGCTGCATGGCGCAAGCTCTCGCGTGTCCACCTCCACCTCACCGACGACGAGGCGTGGCGTCTCCCGGTCTCGGCGTACCCGACGCTCGCCGACGTCGGGGCCCGACGCGGTCACGGCCTGCCGATCCCGCCGCTCCTCGGATCGGGTGCCGAACCCTGCGGTCGGGCCTACACACCGGACGAGATCGGCCGCTGGGTCGAGCGTGCCGACGAACTCGGCATCGTGCTCGTGCCGGAGATCGATCTGCCCGGTCACCTCCACGCCGCCCTGACGGCACTCCCCGAGCTGCGTGACCCGGACGACACCTCCGAGGCGACGAGCGTCCAGTACTTCGAGGACAACGTGCTCGTCCCCGGCCTCGACGGCACCCGCCGCTTCGTCGTCGAGGTCGTCGACGCCGTCACCGCACTGTTCCCGTCGTCGCCGTGGATCCACGTGGGCGGCGACGAGGTGCCGGGCGGCGCCTGGAGCGGATCGCCCATCGCGGGCGCCTGGGCCCGTGAACGTGGGTACTCGACCACGAACGAGATCGAGGCGGCGGTCCACCGCGAGGTCGTCGACACGATCCGCGAGCGAGCCGGACGAGCCGTCGGGGCGTGGGAGGAGGCCGCTCGCACTCGAGGCGCCGTGCCGGGCGACGGCTATGTCGTCGGCTGGCAGTCGATCGACATCAACCGCGAACTCGCCGCCCGAGGCTTCGATGTCGTGATCGCTCCGGGTCAGGCCTACTACCTCGACATGGCCGAGGACACCGCGTGGGACACGCCGGGGATGAGTTGGGCCGGATCGACGTCGCTCGCCGACGTGTGCGCCTTCGATCCCGAGGCCGGCTGGTCGCCGGCCGAACGTGCCCGCATCGTCGGGTTGCAGGCGTGTCTGTGGACCGAACACGTCCACGACGAGGCCGCCCTCCGCGACCGGCTGTACCCGCGCCTCGACGCCATCGCCGAACGGGCCTGGACCGGCAGCATCGTCGGCGGCGCCACGTCGGTCGCCCGTCGTTCCTCCGCGATCGGCTGACGCCTCGTAGGGTGGCGGCCATGTCCGCTGGTCGCGCGTTCGTAGTGCTCGACGTCGGTGGCACCACGGTCACCGTCGCGCTCGTCCGTGGCGGACGCATCGATGGCGATCCGACCACGGTCGCGAGTCGGCAGGACGAGTCGTCGTCCGACATCGTCGGACACTTCGCGGCGCTGGTCGGCAGCGTGCTCACCGACGACGCCGTGTCGCTCGTGGTCGCGATCCCCGATCCGTTCGATTTCGACGCCGGCGTCTCACGGATGGAGCACAAGTTCGCCGCACTGCGCGGCCTCGACCTCGGTGCCGAGTTGCGCGCACGGACGGGCCTCGACCCTGTCTTCGTGCACGACGCCACCGCGGCCGCGGTCGGTATGTGGGTCGAGCAGGGCCGGCCCGTCGGTGGATTCGGGGCGATCACTCTCGGCACGGGCGTGGGGTCGGCGCTGCTCCTCGACGGCGACCCGGTGCCCGGTCACGACCAACTCTGGGCGACGCCCTACCTCGACGGCACGTTCGAGGACGTCGTCAGCACGCGCGGACTGCGAGCCGACCACGCCGCCCGCTCGAACGCCGACCTCACCGTCGCCGAGATCTCGGTGCGGGCATCGCACGGCGACGCGACGGCGGCGGCGGCGCTGCACTGGTACGGCCACCATCTCGGCGTCGGCATGGCCCGCTACTTCCACGCCGCCGCTCCGGACGTGATCGCGTTGGCGGGCGGCATCACCGGGGCGTGGCCGTCGTTCGTCGAACCGATGGAGGCCTCGTACGCCGATCACGGCGGCACCGCCCGACTCGTCCGCTCGACGATCGCGCAGCCGGCACTCCTCGGTGCCGCCGATCTGGCGGAACGACGCCTCGGCTGACCGGCGTGCCAGAATCGCCGACGATGTCGTCAGCCACACCGCCACCACTCGCCGCCGGCCCCGAAGTCGTCGCGATCCCCGGACCGAGCGTCATGCCGGCCCGGGTCCTCAACGCGATGCACCGTCCGATGCCCGACATCTACGCCGGCGAACTCACCGAGGTCATCGACGAGGTGTTCGACGCCCTCCCGGCGATCGCCGGGACCACCAGCCGAGCGTTCGTGCCGATCGGCAACGGTCACGCCGGCTGGGAGATGGCGCTCTCGAACACGCTGTCGCGAGGGCAACGGGTGCTCGTCCTCGACTGCGGTCGGTTCGCCGCGATCTGGGGCGAGATGGCCGAGTTCAACGGGCTCCAGGTCGAAGTGATGACCGCCCCGTTCGGCTTCGCGATCGACCCCGACGCCGTCGAGGAACGACTCCGCGCCGACGCCGCCCACGAGATCGCCGCCGTGCTCACGGTGCACGTCGACACCGCGTCGTCCGTCCGCAACGACATCCCGGCGATCCGCGCCGCCATCGACGCCGCCGGACATCCGGCGCTGTTCATGGTCGACTGCATCGCGTCGATGGGCTGCGAACGGTTCGAGATGGACGCGTGGGGCGTCGACGTCACCATCGCCGCCAGCCAGAAGGGTCTGATGACGCCGCCCGGACTCGCGATCGTCTGGGCCGGACCGAAGGCCCTCGCCGCCCACCCGACGGCCGACCTGCGCACCCGGTACTGGGACTGGACCTACCGGACCGAGGAGGGGCCGTACTACCTGCGGTTCTGCGGGACGCCACCGGTGCCGCACCTGTTCGGCATCCGCGAAGCGCTTCGCATGATCGACGAGGAGGGCCTCGAGGCGCGGTGGGCCCGACACGAACGCCTCGCCGACGCCGTCCGGGCGGCCGTCTCGACGTGGGCCACCGACGACGGCATCGGCTTCACCGCCGCACTGCCCGAGCAACGCTCGCACGCCGTCACGTCGATCCGCACCGGCTCGATCGACGCCGACGCACTGGCCGATCGGGCCCGCGAACGATTCGGCGTCACCCTCGGCGTCGGCATCGGTGCCGAGCCCGGCACGTCGTTCCGGATCGGCCACATGGGCCACGTGAACGCACCGATGGTGCTCGGCGTGCTCGGCGTGATCGAGACGGTCGTCACCGAGATCGGCGGGTCGATCGGCGGCTCGGGCGTCGCAGCGGCGAGTGGCACGCTCGCCGCGTCCGGCCACGCGTCGTGACGGGACGGGGCCGAGGTGTGACCGACGTCGGTGCTCCGGCCCTTCACCCGCCGTTCATCTTCGTCTAGCGTTCTGCCCATCGAGGGGGCAACGATCGACGTCACGTTCTATGGGGTCCGGGGTTCGACGCCCTGCCACGGCCCCGAGGTCGCGCGCTACGGCGGCAACACCTCGTGCGTCGCCGTCGACGTGCCCGGCCACGACACGATCATGTTCGACCTCGGTACCGGATCGCGGTATCTCGGTCTCGACCACGGCGCCGAACCGTTCGACGCCTCGTGCTTCGTCAGCCACCTGCACTGGGACCACATCCAGGGCCTGCCGTTCTTCCCGCCACTGCTGCGCCCCGGCAACCGACTCGACCTCTACGCCCCGCGGCCCGAACGCCACGAGTCGGTCGCCGACGTGATCGACACGATCCTGTGCCCGCCACTGTTCCCGGTCGGCGTCTCCGACCTCCCCGGCGAGGTCGTGTTCCACGATCTCGGCAACGACGAGGTGCGCCTCGGCGAGGTCACGGTCATGAGCCGGTACATCCCGCACATCGGCCGCACCCTCGGGTACCGACTCGAGTGGAACGGTCTGTCGGTCGCCTACCTGAGCGACCACCAACAGCCCGGCGTCGACGTGTACGACATGTGCCCCGGGGTCGAGGTGCTGTGCCGCGACGTCGACCTCTTGATCCACGACGCCCAGTACACGCGCGACGAGTTCATCAAGCGGTCGACGTGGGGGCACTGCACGATCGACTATGCGATCTGGACGGGCAAGGCGGCCGGCGCGAAACAGGTCGCGCTCTTCCACCACGACCCGATGCACGACGACCGGATGCTCGACACGGTCGCATCGGTCTGCGGGCGTCACTGCACGCCCAACGTGGTCGTCGCCCGCGAGGGGCTCACCATCCAGCTCGGCGCGTGAACGCGGTCGCCGTCGTCGCGTCGGTGCTCCTGGGTGTCGTCTTCGTCGTCGCCGGTGCGTCGAAGCTCGCGGCGGGGGAGCAGTGGCGCACGAACGCCCGCGACCTCGGCGCACCCGATGTCGCCGCCGCGGCGGTGCCGTGGATCGAACTCGTCATCGGCGCGCTGTTGATCGTGCAGCTGTGGGTGCCGTGGCCGGCGATCGCGGCTGCGATCACGCTTGTCGCCTTCTCGACCCTGCTCGCCGTTCGCATCGCGCAGGGCGATCGGCCGTCGTGCGCGTGCTTCGGTCAGTGGTCGGCGTCACCCATCGGCCCCGCCCACCTCGCGAGAAACACCGCCTTCCTCGCCCTCGCCGTCCTCGCCGCGTTCGCGTGAACAATTTGCAGGACTGTCCTGCAAATTGTTCACGCCTTCGTCAGGTCGTGACGAGGATGAAGGCGAGCGAACGGGCTTCGTCGCGCCAGGCGTCGTAGCGGCCGCTGGGGCCGGCGTGGCCGGCACCCATCTCGGTCCGGAGCACCAGCGGTGCGTCGTTCGTCCGCAGGGCACGGAGCTTGGCGGTCCACTTGGCCGGCTCGTGGTAGCTGACCCTCGGGTCGTTGAGGCCGGCGGTGATGAAGATCGCCGGGTACGCGGTGGCGACGGTGTTGTCGTACGGCGAGTAGCTCTCGATGTACGACGCGTACGGCTCGGTGC
>JAGQSS010000164.1 GCA_020439405.1 Ilumatobacter sp.
CGATGTGGTCGTACATGCCGCCGGAGCACATCGCGTCGAGCGTGGTGGTGATCACCTTGCGGGCCTCGTCCTTGCCCGAGGTCATGTAGGCACGCAGGATCAACTCGGTGTGGAAGGTCGAGGGGAACTTCGGCGCCTTGCCGAACCCACCCCATTCGGGGTCGAACGCCCCACCCAACTTCTTCAGCGTCTCGTTGACGAGTTCGACGCCCGGGACGTCCTTGGCCGCCTCGGTCTCGGCGACCTTGGTGAGCTTCTCGGTGAGCTGGGTCGCCTGGGTGTCGAGTTCGTCGCGACGGTTCGTCCAGACCTCGGTCAGCCCTTCGATCACCTTCAGGAAGGCGTCCTTCGGGAAGTAGGTGCCGCCGAAGAACGGGCGACCGTCGGGATGCATCGCCACCGTCATCGGCCAACCGCCGCGCCCGGTCAGGGTCGTGACGGCATCCATGTAGAGCGAGTCGACCTCCGGACGTTCCTCGCGGTCGACCTTCACGTTGACGAACGCCGCGTTCATCGCCGCGGCGACCTCGGGGTCCTCGAAGCACTCGTGGGCCATGACATGGCACCAGTGGCACGCCGAGTAGCCGACCGACAACAGGATCGGCACGTCGCGCTCGCGCGCCGCAGCGAACGCCGCGTCGCCCCAGGGGTACCAGTCGACCGGGTTGTCGCGGTGTTGACGGAGGTAGGGAGACGTCTCGTCGGCGAGTCGGTTCACTGCGCCGACCCTATCGACGCCGTGCGCGATGTCGGATGCGCGGTCAGTCGTCGGCGCCGGCCGCGATCAGGGCGTCGCGTTCCTGGCGCCGGAGCTGCTGTGCCTCGGGGTCGGGCACCGGCACCGCCGCGAGCAGGCGCTTGGTGTACGGGTCGGCCGGATGCGTGAGGATCTGCTCGCGGGGACCGAACTCCACCAGCTTGCCGTGCTGCATCACCGCGATGCGGCTGGCGAGGATCTCGACGACCGCGAGGTCGTGGCTGATGAAGAGACACGCGAAGCCGATCTCGCGCTGGAGCTCCTGGAACAGGTCGAGCACCTTGGCCTGGACCGACACGTCGAGCGCGGAGGTCGGCTCGTCGGCGATCAGGAGCTTCGGACGCAGCGCCAGTGCGCGGGCGATACCGACACGCTGACGCTGGCCGCCCGAGAGTTCGTGCGGATAGCGGTTGCGCAGTGCCCGGGCGAGCTCGACCTGGTCGAGCAGCTCCGAGATGCGGTCCTCACGGGCCTTGGCGTCGAACCCGGCGAGCAGCATCGGTTCGCCGATCGACTCACCGATCGGGAGTCGCGGGTTGAGCGACGAGCCAGGGTCCTGGAACACGAAGCTGAGGTCGCGGCGGACCGCACGCAGATCGTCCTTCGAGACACCGACCATCGACGTACCGAGCACGTCGGCCTCACCTTCGACGAACGGCAACAGACCGACGATCGCACGACCGACGGTCGTCTTGCCCGAACCGGACTCGCCAACCAGTCCGACGACCTCGCCGGGGCCGATGTCGAGGTCGATCCCATCGACGGCACGGAAGGCGGGGGTCCGCCCGCGCTTGGGGTACTCGACGGCCACGTTGCGCAGATCGACGATCCGATCGGCCGCCGTCACCGGTGCCACCGTGGTGGTCTCGTCGGTCGCTTCGGCGATCGCCGCGGCCCGCTGTTCGTCACCGGCGACGACGGCGTTGACGAGCCGACCGAGGTGCGGCACCGACCCGAGCAGCTGCTGGGTGTACGGGTGCTGCGGTCGGTAGAAGACGTCGGACGACGTGCCCCGCTCGACGATCTCGCCGTTCTGCATGACGAGCACGCGGTCGGAGAGGTCGGCGACGACACCCATGTCGTGGGTGATGAGCAGCACGCCGGCGTCGATGCGGTCGCGCAGATCGCGGAGCAGCTTGAGGATCTCGGCCTGCACCGTCACGTCGAGTGCGGTGGTCGGCTCGTCGGCGATCAGCAGCTTCGGATCGAGCGCCAGTGCCTGCGCGATCATGGCGCGCTGGCGCTGACCACCCGACAGCTGGTGCGGGTACGAGTCGACACGGACGTCGGGGTTCGGGATCTCGACCAGGTCGAGCAGTTCGATCGCCCGTTTGCGTGCCGCCTTGGGGGCCATGGCCTGGTGGCTGCGCAGCATCTCGGCGATCTGGAACCCGACCGTGTACACCGGGTTGAGCGCCGTCATCGGCTCCTGGAAGATCACCGATGCGAGACGGCCGCGCAGCGACCGCAGGGTGCGCTGGTCGAGGCCGACGACCTCGGTGCCGTCGACGACGATCGAACCACGCACGTTCGCGTTCTTGGGCAGCAGGCCCATGGTGGCGAGCGCGGTGGTCGACTTGCCGGAACCCGACTCGCCGACGATGGCGAGCACCTCGCCGCTGTCGAGCTCGAACGAGGCGTCGACGACGGCGGGGTACCAAACGCCGTCGACCCAGAAGTCGATGTCGAGGTGATCGACCGAGAGAACGGGAGCGCTCATCGGCGTGCGATTCCTTCCGTGATGCTGGCACGATGTCGAACGTGTCGGACCTGTTCTACGAGGAGACGTTCCGTCCGGCGTTCGGCCGGGTGCTGGCGGGCGCGCTGATCATCGTCTGCGCCCTGGCGGGGTTGAGTGTGCTCGGCTCCGGCGTCGACGCCGTGTGGCAGGTGTGCCCCTGGCTGGCCCTGGTGGGCTTCGGCGCGTGGGCGCTCTACTGGCGTCCGCTGGTCGAGGTCAGCGCCGGCGGCGTGCGCGTCGTGAACGTGTTCCGCACCTTCGACGTGCCGTGGCCGGCGATCACCGAGATCGAGACGAAGTGGGCCCTGACGCTCGTCACGACACTGGGCGACGTTCGCGCGTGGGCTGCACCCGCGCCCGGCCGTCAGGTGCTGCGACGGAGTCAGGCCGAAGACCTGCGCCTCGGTGGCGCCGGCAAGGGCGACATAGTGCGGCCGAGCGACCTGCCCCAGACCGAGTCGGGGGCGGCGGCGCTCGTCGTGCGTCAGCGTTGGCTGCGCATCCGCGAGGCCGGCTTCCTGGCCGATCCGCGCGTCGAGCACGATCGAATGCCCGTGCAGTGGCACGTCGCGACGATCGCAGGCTTCGCGCTGCTCACCGTTGCGATCGTGTACGGCACGTTCGTGCGCTGACTCGACCATGATCAGCCGCCCAGGTGCATGCGATTGGGACGCGTCGCCATGTCGGCCTTCGTCTCTTCCTGCTTCTTCTCAAGGTCCTTGAACTTGGGGATGCGCTTCTGGCGCGGGTCGAAGGCGTCGCGCATGCCGTCGCCGATGAACTGGAGGCACAGCACGATGATGACGATCATCGCGCCGGGGAACACGAACAGCCACGGTCGGGTGCCGAACGCGGTGTCGTAGTCGTTCACGAGGGCGCCGAGCGAGACGTTCGGCGCCTGGATGCCGAACCCGATGAACGACAGCGCGGCTTCGGTGAGGATGCCGGCACCCATCAGCAGCGTCGTCGAGACGACGATCGTCCCCACCGTGTTGGGCAGGATGTGCTTGAAGATGATCCGCGTCGGCGACGCGCCCGCGACGCGTGCGGCGTCGACGAACTCGCGTTCTCGCAGTGCGAGGAACTCGGCTCGGACGAGGCGAGCGAGTCCGGTCCACGAGAACAGACCGAGTGCGAGCGCGACGCTCCAGAGTCCGGATGCGCCGAACGAGAACGCGGCGACGGACACGATCACCAGCAGGGGCAGGATCAGGATCACGTCGGTGATGCGCATCAGGACCGAGTCGGTCCACCCGCCGAAGAAGCCGGCGAGGGCACCGATCATCACACCGAGCGTGACCGACAGCAGGGCCAGGACCAGGATCACCACGAGGGTCACCTGGACGCCGCGCATCGTGAGGGCGAACAGGTCTTTACCGTTCTGGTTGTCGACGCCGAACGGGTGCTCGCCCCAGGCGAGGCCCTCGCCACCGAGGAAGGAGGGGACGACCGAGATCGTCGGACCCTCGTCCTGCACCGGCGGGATGAGGTCGGTGTGCTGCCACTGATACCAGCCCGGAATGGGTCCGGCGCCGACGCTCGTGATGGCGACGATGATGATGAACGCCAGGACGACGAGCGAGATCATCGCGCCCTTGTGACGGAAGAACCGCTTGCGGACGATCTGGCCTTGGCTGAGGCCGGCGACCTCACGCTGCTCATGCGTCAGCTCGTCGGGGAACTTCTCGAAGTCCGACTCACGATGTGGGTCGACCCGGAGGTCGTCCATCTCGCTGACTTCGTCGGGATCGGGAGGGAGGAGATGATCGTCGCTCATTGGTCGTGGATCCGGATTCGGGGGTCGAGGACGGAGTACATGATGTCGGCGAAGATGTTCGCGACGACGGCGGTCGCTCCGACGACCATCGTGGCGGCCATGACCGGGTTCGGGTCGAGATTCTGGAGGCCCTCGATGAAGAGACGGCCCATACCGTTCCACTCGAAGACCGTCTCGGTGATGACGGCACCACCGAGCAAGCCGCCGATGTCGAAGGCGATCACGGTCGCCAGCGGGATGAGGGCGTTGCGCAGACCGTGGCGGACCACCACCGTCCGCTCGGTCAGCCCCTTCGCTCGGGCGGTGCGGATGTAATCCTGGTTCAGGACCTCGAGCATGCTCGCCCGCGAGTACCGCGTGTACGCGGCGAGCGAGATCAGCATCAGGGCCATGGTCGGCAGGATGAGGTGGCTGAAGGTGTCGTTGTTCAACACCCAGAACGACCCTTCGAGCCGGGCTTCCTTGTCGCCGATCGTCTTGATCGGCCGGTTGCGGATGACCGGGTTGCTCGAGTACTCCTGCCACGACTGCAGATGGCGGTCGACGAAGATGACGAGGGCGACGAGGAACCCGACGAGCATCGAGACCCGGGCCGACAGGCCCTTGTCGTAGCCGCCCCAGGCGATGCCGATCAGGTAGCTCGCGACGAGGGTGACGACGAGCAGCAGCAGCGTCCACCACCAGCCCATCCCGGACTCGTCGAACAGGGTCTGGAGCGGGGTGTACAGCACGCAGCCGAGGGCGGCGGTGCTCAGTGCGGAGTACAGGGCCTTGCGGTTGGCGATGCCGGCGAAGATCGCCGTGACACCGACGGCGATGCCGGCGGCCATCGGGATCAGGACGGGCAGTCCGATGCCGGGCTTGAGGAACCACTCCGAGACCGAGAGGTAGACGAGCAGGCCCGCGGCGACGACGGCGGAGATCGATGCGATCGCGAGGCGGCGCGGTGTGCGGCCTCCGGCGATCGAGTAGCCGACGATGCCCGCGAAGATCGCCAGTGTCACGATGACCGGGGTCGAGATGCTCGCACCGTCGCGGAGCCAGTCGTTGAACCGGATGCCGCCGACGTCTTTGAGGATGACCGCGATCCAGAAGACCGGCAGCGAGAAGAAGACGAACGTGAAGAACGTGACGATGTAGTCGAAGCCCGTGTACTGGCGAAGCGCGGTCACGATGCCGACGATCACACCGATGACGATCGACAGGATCGAGGAGGCCGCGACGAGCTTCAGGGTGACCGGGATGCGCGACGCCAACTCGTCGTTGACGGACTGACGCGTCCGGGCGGAAATTCCGAAGTCGCCCGTGAGAGCGTCGCCGAGCCAGTGGAAGTAGCGAACGACGGGCGAGGTGTCGAGGCTGAGGGCCTCGGTCACATCGCGCTCGATGGCCGCGCGTTGCGTCGGGTTGGTGATCTCGTTGAGGAAGCCGAGCGGGTCCCCCGCGTACGCCATCATGATGTACACGGCGAACGATGCGACCAGCAGGAGCAGTGCCGACGCGATCAGTCGGCGCACGATGAAGAGGAACATGACGGTACGCCCGCGCCGAGGCGCCGGGACTCGCGTCCCGGCGCCTCGAACGGGATCAGTGGATCAGGCCGCTTCCCAATCCCAGACGTTCCAGAAGATCGTCGGGGAGATGGCAATCGGGTCGATGTTGCTGACGTAGGTGCCGTTGAACGCAGCGACACCAGGGAACTGGAACAGCGGCACGCCGAACGCGTCGGCGACCAGGTTCTGCTCCACCTCGAGCAGGATCTCCTGCTGACGAGCGGGGTCGGCGGTGGCCTTGAGCTCTTCGTAGAGGGCGTCGACCGTCTCGCTCGAGTAGCCGCCGTAGTTGTTCTGACCGCCGGTCACGAAGTTGGCCTCGGTATCGGCGACCGCAACGGCCGTCGACTGCCACCCGAAGAACGACATGTCGTAGATCGAGTTGTCGGACAGCTCCGGTCCCCACGTGGCCGAACGGCCGTCGATGAGGTTGAAGCCGGCCTCGGCGGCGCTGGCCGCCATCAGCTCGTACTCGCTCGCACGACGGGGGTTGTTGTCGGCGAAGTGCACACGCACGTCGACCGGCGTCTCGACGCCTGCTTCCTCGAGGAGCGCGATCGCGCCTTCGATGTCGACCTCGGCGTAGTCGGCCAGACCGTTGTTCGCAGCCAGGTTCTCGTACGGCGGCGACCCGATCGTGGCGCTGAACGAGTCACGCGTGGTGGCCTCGGGGTTCAGCGGGGTGATCAGACGCTCGACGATGTCCTGACGGGGCAGGGTCTTCAGCAGGGCCTGACGAACGGCCAGAGCGGTCGCCTCGTCGCCTCCGTACGTCGCGGGGTCGAACGGGCCACCGTTGTTGAACACGAGGTCGACGTGCTCGTAGGTGCCGGTGTCGCCGGTGACGACCTCGATGCCGCGGTCGGCGTAACCCTCGAGCTGGGTGAGGATGTCCGCGGTCGCCTGGGGCTGGATCACGTCGATCTCTTCGTTGGCCAGCGCCTGAACGGCGGCGGTCGGGTCACCGATGATGCGGTAGACGATCGTCTGCACCTTGGGCATGGGGCCCCAGTTGTAGTTCGGGTTGACCTCGAAGGTCATCTCCGACAGCTCGTCGTAGGCGGTCATCAGGTACATGCCCGAGCTCAGGTACAGGCTGGGGTCGTCCGGCAGGCTCGTCTGGTCGAACGCGCTGCTCCACACTTCGGCAATCGGGCCGAGTGCAGCCGCGTCGTTGTTCTGGAACGCGTCGATGAGGGCCTGCTTGGCCTCGGCGGGGTCGTCGATGCCGAGCGCCTGCTGGGCGACGACGTGCGCGGCCGCCGAGTCGCCGCCGAACGGCGTGACGTTCTGGTAGTCCACGTAGAACGAGTCGTAGGTCAGGGTGACCGAGCGACCGTCCTCGGAGATCTCCGGGAACTGGGTCACGAGCTCGAAGGCCTCGCTCGAGCCGTCGAAGTTGACGCCTTCGGCCGGGATGTACTCGAGGCCTTCGACCAGGTTGCCGTCTTCGTCGTAGTCCTCGGCAGCCTCGGGGCGAGGCTCGCCGTCGGCGCCCTCGCGGACGAGCCAGTTGCCGTCGGCGTCGGTCTGGATCGCAGTGCCGTCGGCCAGGAACGCGGCGCTGCCCGCGTTGTAGTTGCCGGACACCGCACCCCAGCCGAGGATCATGTCGGCAGCGTCGATCTGCGTACCGTCGCTCCAGGAGACACCCTCGTTGATGGTGTACGTGATCGTCAGCGGATCGAGTGACTCGATGGTGCACGTGCCGAACTGATCGTTGTTGATCAGGTTCAGATCACCGTCGTAGTAGCTG
>JAGQSS010000165.1:0-5534 GCA_020439405.1 Ilumatobacter sp.
TTCGTCGCGGCGGCCGAGCGGTGCCGTTCGCTGCCGTCGCTCCGTCAGTTCGTCCTCGGCGGCGTGACCTTCTCGGCGTCGGTCGGTCTCGCCAGGGAACAGGGTGCGACGACCCCGTCGGCCCTCCACGAGGCCGATGTGGCGCTATACCGCATCAAGCGTGAGCGTCGGGACGCAGTGCAGCGCGAAACAGGCGCTCGAGCTGCTGAGCAAGAGCGTTCGAACGTGTCCGGACGCGCATGAGCGTTCGAACGTGTCCGGACGCGCATGAGCGCCCGGTAGATCCGGGGCACACGCTGGTTTGGTTCGATCGGGTCGGTCGGTCAGGCGATCAGCCGGAGTTGGCGATCGTCGTCGATCGACCCGGGTGGGGGATCGGGTGGTCGGCCGACGGTCGGGGGCGGATGCCCGTCCCGTTCGTTGGGCCCGGCGGGTGCTCGCTCGTGGGTGATGGGGTCGGCAGGCTGTCGACCCGGGACCGGCATCACGATGGTCGATCCGTCAGGAGCGGTGATCGTGAGCGTCCGGTCGTCGTCGAGGGCCAGCTCGAGACCTTGGTCGTGCACCACGTGGTGGTGACGGGAGCAGAGCGGGATCAGATTGGCGAGATCGGTCGGGCCGCCGTGCTCGAAGGGGAGCAGGTGGTGGACCTCGCACATGGTGAAGGTGGTGTCGCAGCCGGGGAAGGCGCACGTCGGGTACATGGCACGCAGCGCCCGGCGCTGGGCCCGGTTGGCGAGCCGTTGTCCGCTGCCGGCGTCGAGGACGACTCCGTTCGAGTCGATCACGATCGGGTGGATCAGTCCGTTGCACAGGAACCGTCGCACGTGGGGGAGCGGTGCCGGCGTGCCGTCGGTGTATTCGCAGACGCTGTCGGCGTGCGGCCCGGACTCGATCGTGCGGGCGTCGACGAGCAGTCCGAGTTCGGCGTCGCGTGGGCGGGTCGCCTGGTGGCCGCCCGACACGAGGTTGCCGAGCGCTTCGGCGGCGACCGCCTGCCGGTCGACCGAGCGGTCGCCCCCGGCCTTGACCAGCTTCGCCGTCTCGGCGTCGAGTGCCGTGAAGATCGCATGCCCGAGTTCGGGGTGGAAGCGACCGTGCAGTGAGTACATCCCGTCGGCCTCGATCTTCTTCGAGAGGCGGGTCTGGCGCCGCTGCTGCCGGTCGCGTTCGATGCCCTGATCACGCTCGACCTCACGGATGAGGTCGCGGCACGACCGGGCGAACTCCTCGGGCGTCATACGAGCGGCGTCGGCCGCCAGGTCGTCGTCGTGGTCGAAGAACGCCGAGCGGGTCTCGTCGTCGAGGCGGGAGGTCGCATTGGCGAGCGCGTCGACGTGGTCGGAGGTGATCGTGCCGTCGTCGAGCTTGGACCCGACCGCCGGCGCATCGTCGAGCGCCTTGGCACGGCGTTCCTTCGCTGCGGCCTCCTTCGCCGACACCCCACCCGACCGCGCATGCACGTCGGACGGTGGGAGCGAAGCCCCCGAGGCGTTGAGGACCCGCAGTCGATTGGTCAGCTTGACCTCGTACGAGTCGATGACGCCACGAGCGGCCTTCAGCTGCCCGAGCTCGACCGCCACCTCTGACGCATCGAGCACGTCGACATCACCGCGCAACACGCTCCGTAGCGCCTGTGCCGGGGTGTCGACAACTGCCATGGAGAAATGTTACCGAACAATCGTTCTAAAAACAACTGATAACCAGGATATATAGAAAAGTTGTGTCGGGATGGCGTCCTCCGCCTGGGGCGTTCCCCATCCCGTCCCCCATCCCTGGTGCCGGCTGGCAGAGCTGATTGCCTGTTGCAATGGGCGAATCTTCGATCGAGACCGGCTACGGGGCAGCACACGACCGTTGTGGGAGCGTCAGTCGGACCTCCCGATGCTGGTACTTGCGCTCGCGAGCATTCCGCTGATGGTCCTCGAGGTCACCGCATCGGGTGGTGTGGCTTCGAGTGCCCGGTTTGCGAACTGGGTCATCTGGGCGTTGTTCCTCTTCGACCTTCTGGTGCGTCTGTTCCTGACGACGTCGTCGAGATGGCGATACTTGGCCGGCCACTGGTTCGACGTCGGCATCGTCGTGCTGTCCGTCGTGCCGATCTTCCAGCCGCTCCGAGCACTTCGGAGCGCGCGAGCGCTCCGGGTCGCACGGAGTCTGCGAGCGGTGAGCCTCCTCGCACGCTTTTGGCACGGAGCCACCCGAGTCTGGGATGGCATGCACGGTCGGCTCGTCGGAGTTGCCGTCCTCGTCATCGTGGTGGCAGGCGCCGTCGGCACGTGGACGATCGAGCGGCATCAAGGCGGGCCGATCCGATCACTGAACGACGCAACGTGGTGGGCATTCACCACCGTGACCACGGTCGGTTATGGAGACACCTATCCCGTGACTCCAGAGGGCCGGGCGATCGCCGTGTTCCTGATGTTGTCGGGGATCGCCGTCTTCGGCGTCGTCTCAGCCAATCTCGCTGCGCTCTTCGTGAACACCTCCTCACGAGAAGCCGAGCTCGAGTCGAAGATCGACCAACTGAGCGCAAGGATCGACGAACTGATTGCTGCGCTCCCGCAGCCGGAAGCGAGCAGCGGCGAGTAACGCTCAGCGTGCGATGGTGAGTCGGTCTGTAAGCGGGATTCTGTGGGCGCCTCGGCGCCCGGTGGCCATCCATCTGTGCGGCCTACCCGGGGGAATCGAACGGGCCGCTCATCCCCCTGCTTGACCTTGCTCCGGGTGGAGTTTGCCGAGCCGTGCCGGTCACCCGACACGCTGGTGCGCTCTTACCGCACCGTTTCACCCTCACCTGTGATCCGTTGCCGGACCCATCGGCGGTCTGCTTTCTGTTGCACTGGTTCGTGAGGTCGCCCCCACCTGGCTCTCGCCAGCACCCTGCCCGGTGGAGTCCCGACTTTCCTCGACACGGTCACCGAAGTGCCGTGCCGCGGCCACCCGACCGACTCACCATCGCGCCGACATGCTAGGGGTCGGGGCTCCCTGATCGGGCGGTCGACGTCTGTCAGACGACCGAGTAGATCGCGTCGATCAACGCCCGGTTGCGCGTACTCTGCCAGCGCGGGATCACGTGGTTCATCACGTACCCGAACGCGACCCCCGCCTCGGGGTCGGCGAACCCCAGAGCGCCGCCCGTCCCGAAATGGCCGAAGGCCCCCGGGTTCGGCCCGTACGCGCGGCGAGGTGTCGTCGGGACGAAGCCGAGCCCGAACGTCACGTCGTCACCCAGGATCGGGCACGGCCCGCTCGACTGCGGCCGCGTCGCCTCGCGGAGCAACGGCTCGGGCAGCACACGATCGGGCTGCAGCAACCCGTCGTAGAACCGGGCGACACCCCTCGCGGAGCCGTGGCCGCCCGTCGACGGGAACTGCCCCGATCGCCACCGTTGTGTGTTGACCACCCCCACCGACGAGTAGCCGGGCGGGTTGAAGTGGGCGAGCACGTTCAGCAGGACGTCGCCGTCGAGCTGGGACACGTCGGGGAGTGCGGGCACCGGCGAGTCCCAGATCACGTCGGCGCAGCGCCCCTGCTGGTCGAGCGGAACCCCGTAGAACAGGTCGGCACCGGGGGCACCGGCGAGCAGTTCGTCGGTGACGGCCCCGAGCTCCACCGCCGGCATCTCGCCGGTCAGTCGTCGCACGATCTCGCCCGTCAGATGGCCGAACGTGTTCGTGTGGTAGGCGTGCCGCTCGTCCTCCCGCCACCACGGCGCCGTCTCGGCGAGCGCTTCGGTCATCGTCTCCCAGTCGAACAGATCGTCGTCGGTCAGCGTCCGGCGGATGCCGGGCACGGCCGCCCGGTGGCTCAGCGCATGCCGGACCGTCACCCACTCCTTGCCACCGGTCCCGAACTCGGGCCAGAACTCCACCAGCGGCGTGTCGAGTCCGACCTCGGCCCGGTCGATCGCCCGCAGCACCAGCGTGGCGGCGACCGCCTTGCCCACCGAGTACACGTTCACCAACGTCTCGCCGCGCCACGGCTCGGCACCGTCGGCCGGCCCCGTCCGCCCGCCCCACAAGTCGACGACGACCTCGCCCCGGCGCAACACACACACCGCTGCGCCGACCTCGCCCCGCTCCGCGAAGTTCGCGACGAACGCGTCGCGGACCGGCTCGAAACCGGGGGAGCAGGTGCCGTCGACGTGGAGACCGATCGGCCGATCATCGCACCGTCCGGCCTCCCGCATCCCATCGGGATCCGGGGTCCGCCGATTGGCCCGATCGCGGTGCCAAGCTGGAACGCGATGCCGACGTTCCCCTCGACCGTCACCGACACGACGGTACCGACCAGCACGCCCGTCAGCACCCCGATCGACAACGATCAGGGTGTCTTCGGCGCGATCGGCGAGGTCATCCGCGGCACGATCGACAACCTCGGTGAGAACGGCTACCAGACCGGTATCGCGATCGTCGTCACCACCGTCGCGGTCGTCGCCATGCTCAACATCAAGGCGCCGCGCTGGATCATCGCCCCCGTCGCCGTCGGCGCCTTCTGGGCCGGTTGGCTCGGGTGGAACACCATGACCGGCCAGAACAACCCGTTGTTCCCTGGCGACATCGACGCCACCAAACTCTGGGACGTCGCCCTCGCCGGCGACAGCGGCTTCTTGATCGTCGTGATCGTCGCCTGCGTCGCCGCCTTGTTCGTCTGGCGCACGAGTATGGCCCTCGCCAGTCGCATCATGCTGATGCTCGGCGCGGTGCTCGGCGCCTCGTTCCTCTACAACCTCTTCGAAGCCGTCCGCGTCGCCTGACGCCCGCCCGTCGACACGACCCGAAAACGAGCGAAGCCGCCCGCATCGTTCGACGCAGGCGGCTCCTCGGAGCGGTTCGTCAGCAGGACACGTCGTTGTAGACGAACGTGTTCTCGGCCGGCGTCTGGAGCGACACCGACAGGCGGGCACCCTCTTCGTCGGGTGCCCCGACGACCAGGGTGATGCCGGTCAACTGACCGAACGTCGCCGGGATCGCGTAGAAGACGGTGAACTCCTCGTCCTCGATCGTCGCCAATTCGGGGCTGACGGCCTCGCTGTCGACCGCGAGCGCGAGCACCGCTGCCTGGCGGGCCGTCTCGTTGCCGATCGTCATCGTGCCGGGGCGCAGCGACGCCTCGGTGATCTGCTCGACGATCGCCTGATACGACGCCGTCATCATGCTCTCGAACCCGTTGGCGATCTCGAGCGCATCGCGCTCGGGATCGTCGGACGTCTCGAGCGCTGCGATGAGCGGCTCGACGATGCGATCCATCGCAAACGGGTTCGGGCACTCGTACGGCGTGCCGCCCGCCTGCGTCACGAGCTCCCCGGCCTCGGCGGCGTGGCGCTCGTGCTCGGCGATGAGCCCTTCCATCGTCGTCAGCACGTTGCCGGAGACGGCACCTGACGCGATGATCGCGCTCACCATCTCGACCGTTGCGTACTCGAGCGACTGGAGGGTGCGCAGCAGCACAGCGTCGTCGACCGTGAGGTCGGCCGCCTCTTCCTCGGGGAGCAGCTCGACACCGATCTTGCCGGGCTCTTCCGGCCCGGA
>JAGQSS010000165.1:5634-7576 GCA_020439405.1 Ilumatobacter sp.
TCGTCGACCGTGAGGTCGGCCGCCTCTTCCTCGGGGAGCAGCTCGACACCGATCTTGCCGGGCTCTTCCGGCCCGGAACGGTCGGAGCCGCATGCGGCGAGCAGAGCGCCGAGCGACAGGGCGATGCCACCGTTGCGCAACAGTTCGCGGCGGCCGAACGTGGAGGGGGTCTGGTTCTCGGTCATGGGATCAGGCCTCCGGGGCGATCGCAGCGGCGGAGTTGACGAGCTGGGTCTCGAGGTCGGCGCCGGACTCGACCGCGATCGTGGCGGCGTGACGCGACTCGGTCACGGCGATCGATGCGACCGCGGACACGACCGGACCGTCGAGTTCGAGCCCGAGCAGTTCGGTGTGGGTGGCAGCGAGCGTGTTCTCGAGTTCGATCGCCGCAGCAGACGGATCGCTCCCGGAGAACGCATCCGACAACGCGTCGTAGATGGCGTCGTTGCGGCCCTGCGCCGACAGTCCGGCCAGACCGGCGATCCGCTGGGCATAGGCGCCGTGGTGCGACGCGAGCAGCGTCCAGAGCTCGCCGTCGGCGAGCAGGTACAACTCCTGTGCCGTCAGCTCGGCCGTCATCGCGAACTCGGCGATCGACGGCGCCTCCTCCGCAGCGGCCGACGCCGTACGGGCCACGGCCATCGCGGCGCCGAACGCGCCCAGCCCGAGCACGGCCCGGCGGGTGCTGCGACCCTGGTCGGTTGCGGTCGTGTCCGCAGCGGCGGGGTTGGTCACGTGGAGGTCCTTTCGAAACGTTCGGCTGCCTGCGCGTCCCTATCATGCTGGTTCGGGACGCGGCGACGCCATTCTAAGCGGGCGACCTGGTCGGGCCGCGATTCCCGTCGCACCCGATCACGCCCCGCCCGGTCCGGTCGGTCGGAAGCCCTTGCTCCGCAATCGTTGCCCGAGCGCCCCGCCGACGACACCCGCTCCGACCACCACCGACAGGTTGAAGAACGCCGCGAACCAGTTCACGTCGGCGCCCCGGATCAGCCGGATCACGATGAACACCGCCTGCGCCGCGACATACGTGCCGATCGCCGCCGCGAGCGCGTGCGAGTACGGCAGATCGAGTCGCTGGACCCACGCCGCACACCCGGCACCCAGCACGAATCCGACCACGGCGCCGATCGACAACCAGACCGCCAACCCCGAGTCGTCGCGGCTGTCGGCCGCCCAGCGGGCGGCGATCGAAAACGGCACGGCGAACACCAACGAGACCGAGGCCCCCGCCTTGAGCGCAGCGGTGTCCCACCGGCCCGACGGGGGAGCGGGCTCGTGCATCACCATCGGGCGTCCCTCACGCCGCCGAGCCTACCGACCCGGATAATCGCACGAGTTGCTCGTTCGCACACCTTGCGAACGAGCACGACATGCGCGATCGTGACACCTGATGCGGTCACCCGAGGCACTCGTCGAGGCGTTCCGAGCCAACGGGCTCAAGGTCACCCCGCAACGCCAGCTGTTGTTCCGCCTCCTGCACGACACGACGGCGCATCCCACGGCCGAGGCCCTCCACCGCGACGCCAGCGACCGCATGCCCGGCATCTCGTTGCGCACCGTGTACCAGACCGTCACCGACCTGACCGAGATGGGCGAGCTGCGCCAACTCGTGGTCGACGGCGGCGCCGCCCACTTCGATCCCAATCTCGACGACCACCACCACACCGTCTGCGACGGCTGTGGCGACATCGCCGACGTCTACGTCGACGCGGTCGACCAGCTCGCGATCGACGGCCTGCACGGGTTCACCCCCGACCGGGCCTCGATCGTGTTCCACGGCACCTGCGCAACCTGTGCCGGTACCTGACCAAACCCACACCCTCCAGAAGGAGACGCCATGCCCGACCTCGACGGAACCAAGACCCACGAGAACCTGAAGGAAGCCTTTGCCGGCGAGAGCCAGGCCAACCGCCGCTACCTCTGGTTCGCCCAGAAGGCC
>JAGQSS010000166.1:0-2907 GCA_020439405.1 Ilumatobacter sp.
CCGCCGCCCACCCGCGGGGTGACGATGTGGAGTTCCTTGCGGTCGAGGCCGGTCGCCGCGGCGAGCGCCGGGTGCACGTAGTGCGGGAACTGGTTCGAGGTCCAGACGGTGATCCGTCCGTCGTCGGCCGGTGCCGCCGCGACGCCGTGCGGCTCCATCGGTGCCACAGCGACGCGCTGGTTGACGAAGCGGCCGCGGACCACGACGTCGGAGATCGCATCGAGGTCGACCGGCGAGTCGGGTGCGTCGGCGACGGCGACGTTGTCGCCGCGCTCGGGCCGGAGCAGGGGAGCGTCGGGCGCGAGGGCCGCCTCGGCATCGGTCACCGCCGGGAGCGGATCGATGTCGGCGAATACGGCGGCCGCGGCGTCGGCGGCCTGCGACGCGGTTTCGGCGAACACGACCGCGACCGCTTCACCGACGAACCGGACCCGATCGGTGGCGAGCGGCGGGCGGGCGAACGCCGGGTCGATCTGCGCGAACCCGTGGTGCGGCGCGACGTCGAGCTCGGTGGCGGTCCACACCGCGGCCACGCCCGGCATCGACACCGCCTCGCTGATGTCGATCGACTCGATGACACCGTGGGCCACGTCGGAACGGACGAACACGGCGTGCAAGGCGCCCGGACCGAGGTCGAGGTCGGCGATGTATCGGCCGGCGCCCGTGAGCAGTTCGGGGTCTTCGGTCCGTGCGACCCGATTGCCGAGGATCGAGCCCCGGAGTTCGGTCGGTCGCCGGACAGGAGTGGATTCGAGCGTCGAAGACATCACCGTCGACTCTACGGCCCTGCCGAACAGGCCGATGAATGGGGTCGGATACGTTTCGTCGGTCCCGACGAAACGTATCCGACCCCATGTGCTTACCCTGGCCCCGTGGAGGTTCTGACGGGGCGGGCGGTGGCTCGGCGGTTGGCGGTGACGGTGTATGCGCCCTTCGTGCTGTCGATGCTCGGGCGCGGCATGCTCGTGCCCGTCCTGCCGCTCTATCTCCGCGACGCCGGGCTCAGCTTCACGCGCGTCACAGTCGTGGTCGCAGCCGCCGGCATCGGTGCGGTCGTCGGTGGTCTGCCGGCCGGAGCGACCGCCCAACGATTCGGACCCGAGTGGCTGTTCGCGTCGGCCACCGTCCTGACCGGCGTCGCGTCGATGCTGTTCGGTATCAGCACCGCCGTGATGGCGCTGTTCGTCTTCCACCTCACCGTCGGACTCGGCGCCGTCGGCACGCGCGTCGGTGTCCAGATGCTCGTCAACGACGCGGTCGGAGTCGAGTGGCGGGGCCGCGGCATGTCGATGCTCGGCGGCGGGATGCGCGCCGCGATGTTCGTCGGCCCGATCCTCGGCGGCGTCCTCGTCGACGTCGTGGGCTTCACCGCCACGTTCGCGGTGTGCGGCGTCGTCACGCTGCTCGGGCTGATCCCGTTCATCGCGACCCGCCGTGCCGTCGACGGCGGCCAACGCTTCAGCCGTCCGCCGGTCGCCGCCTCCGGCATGATGCGGGCGTTGCGGGCCCACACCGGCCTGCTCCTGCTCGCCGGCACCGGCACGGCGCTCGTCATGACGGCGCGAGCGGGCCGCAACGTCATCGTCCCGCTGATCGGCGACGATCTCGAACTGTCGGCCGCGGCGGTCGGCTTCCTCGTGGCGATCGGCACCGGTGCCGACCTGCTGCTCTTCCCGGCGGCGGGGTACCTCATGGATCGCTTCGGTCGCCTCGCCGCGATCGTGCCGGCGTTCTCGTTGCTGGGCGTCGGGTTGCTGATCCTCGGTCTCAGCCCGACCGTCGCCGGCGCCATCGTGTCGGGCGTGGTGATGGGCATCGGCAACGGCATGTCGGCCGGCACGATGCTCACGCTCGGCGGCGATCTGGCGCCGCCCGACGCCGGTCCGTTCCTGTCGGCGCTCGGCATGATGCAGGACCTCGGCGTCGTGTTGGGGCCGCTGCTCGTCGGCTGGCTGGCCGACGCCGCCGGTCTCGACGTGTCGGCGCTCGTGCTGGCCGGTGTGATGTTCGTCGCGATCGCGTGGATCGTCGTCGTGCTCGGCGACACGTCACGCCCGTCGCGTCCGTGGATCGTCCGCCGCCTCTCAGCCGTTGCGCGCGCAAGTACCTCTAACATGGTGTCATGAGCGCCGTCGTGCAAACCGTCCCGTTGGGCATGCAGTGGCCCACCCTCGATCCGTTCCTGTTCTGCGTCCACCACCTCGACCGTTACCCGGCCGGCAACGAACGCCAGGGTCCCGTCGCCGACCTGAGTGGGCGACCCCTCGGCCAGGACTTCGAGGGCATCGACGGCTGGCGCATGTACCACGGCCAGGTCGTCCCGGGCTTCCCCGCCCACCCGCACCGCGGCTTCGAGACGGTCACGTACGTCCGTCAGGGCCTGATCGACCACGCCGACTCGATGGGCGCCGCCGCCCGCTACGGGCAGGGCGACGTCCAGTGGCTCACCGCCGGTGGCGGCATCCAGCACGCGGAGATGTTCCCGCTCCTCGACCGCGACGGTGAGAACGTCCTCGAGCTGTTCCAGATCTGGGTCAACCTGCCGGCCGCCGACAAGATGGTCGAGCCGCACTTCTCGATGTTCTGGGACGCCGACGTGCCGCGTGTCGTGGCCGACGGCGTCACCGTGACGGTGGTCGCCGGCACGCTCGGCGAGACCACGCCCCCGTCGCCGCCGCCGGCCTCGTGGGGGTCACGCGACGAGGCCGAACTGGCGATCTGGCACATCGTGCTCGAACCGGGCGGCGAGTGGACGCTCCCGGCCACGAAGGCGGCCGACGCCAACCGTGTGCTCTACGTGTTCGACGGCAGCGGCGCCGACATCGACGGCACCGCGGTCGACGCCCCGACCGGCGTCGTCGTCGACCCGACGGTCGACGTCCCGATCCGCAACACGTCGGACGGACC
>JAGQSS010000166.1:3006-5378 GCA_020439405.1 Ilumatobacter sp.
GACCGAGATCCTGATGCTGCAGGGCCGGCCTCTCAACGAGCCGGTCGCCCGGTACGGACCGTTCGTGATGAACACCCAGGCCGAGATCCAGCAGGCGTTCGAGGACTACCAGCGCACCCGGTTCGGCGGCTGGCCGTGGGATCGAGACGACCCGGTGCACGGCCTCGACGGCGCCCGGTTCGCGAAGCACGCGGACGGCCGGGTCGACCAGCCCGCCTGAGCGTCAGGGCCGGTCGGCGTTCTCCGACAAGCGCGCTGCGATGATCGGCATCGTCTTCGCGGCGATGCCCGGCGTCTCCTCGATCACGGTCGAGAACACGCGACCGTCGATGTGGAGCACCGTGCAGTCGGTGGAGCACGCCACGGTGGAGGTGCGGTGCTGATGGGTCAGCAGCGCGATCTCGCCGGCGAACCCACCGGCACCGATGTCGGCGACGTGCTGGCCGCCGCGGGTCACCTCGAGCGTGCCGTCGGTGACGATGAACATCTCGTGGGCGACGTCGCCCTCGCGCATCAGCACCCGTCCGGCCGGGAACCGCAACTCGGTCGCCGCCTGGGCGACCAGGTCGAGTTCGTCGTCGTCGAGACCGGCGAACAACGGGATGCCGGTCAGATTCTCGTGATACGCGTGTCGGGCCATCGGTGCAGTCTCCCCTTCGTCGAACCGGCCGGGCCGGTTTCCCCGCCGAGCAGCGTAGATCACACCGGCCGGCAGATGGGGTGTCGAGTCACATCACCTGGGTGACGCCGCCGTCGACGACGAAGATCTCGCCGCTCACGTAGCGGTTCCGGACGAGCGCCAGCGTCGCCTCGGCACAGTCGTCGGGGGTGGCCGACCGGGGGACCGGTGCCATGGCTGCGATCGCGGCGTGTTGCGCATCCCAGTCGCTCGTCCACGGCGTGGCGACGAGCCCGGGTGCCACCGCGTTGACGCGGATCGGTCCGTACGACTTGGCGAGCAGGAGCGTCATCTGGTTGAGCGCGGCTTTCGTCATCGAGTACGCCATCGACGATCCGACCGGACGCACGCCGGCGATCGACGTGATGTTCACGATGTTGCCGTCGTCGGACTCGCGCAGGTGCGGGATCGCCCGCTTCGTGAGCCACCACGTGCCGAACACGTTGACCTCGAACGTCTTCCGGAAGATCTCGTCGGTCAGCGCGTCGAGGTCGGCGTGGGGCACCACGGTCGTCCAGCCGGCATTGTTCACGAGCACGTCGAGCCGGCCGTATCGCTCGACGGTGGTGTCGATCAGGTGATGCGCCTGGTCCTGGTCGGAGATGTCGGCGCGGATGTAGGTCGACTCCCCGGGCAACGCCGCCGACACCGCCTCGCCGGCCTCGACCGACGACGACGAGTTCACCACCACGGTCGCGCCCAGCGCCGAGAAGCGTTGCGCGATCGCCTCACCGATACCACTCGACGAGCCGGTGACCAGCACGACCCGCCCCTCGAACTCCGTCCCGATCTCGCTCATGGTCCCGACGCTAAACGGCGGCCGCGCACCGTGCGCCATCGGGAGCGTTCGACCCTGTTCGCCGGCGCCGTCCGCGGGGTACCGTTCGCGCATGCGAACGGAACTGCTCATCGGTGGAGCGTGGCGCCAGGGCGCCGACGACGGCCGGATCGAGGTGACCGACCCGGCGACGACCGACACGATCGCCGAGGTCGCCGACGGCACCCCGGCCGACGCGATCGCCGCGTGCGACGCCGCCGAGGCAGCCCAGCCCGGTTGGGCCCGGACACCACCGCGCGAGCGCAGCGAGATCCTCCGGAGTTGCTGGCAGATCCTCGTCGACCACACCGACGAACTCGCCGAGTTGATCGTGCGCGAACACGGCAAACCGATCGCCGACGCCAAGGGCGAGATCACCTACTCGGCCGAGTTCTTCCGCTGGAACGCCGAGGAGACGGTGCGCATCCGCGGCGAGATCGGCACCGCACCATCGGGTGCGAACAAGATCATCGTCCACCACCCGCCGGTCGGGGTCGTCGCGATGATCACGCCCTGGAACTTCCCGGCGGCGATGATCACCCGCAAGCTCGCGCCGGCGCTCGGCGCGGGCAACGCCGTCGTCATCAAGCCGCCGAAGGAGACGCCGCTGACCGCGTTGCGGGTCGCCGAACTGCTCGGTGAGGCCGGCGTCCCCGACGGGCTCGTCAACGTCGTGCCCACGTCGACGGCGGGCGACTGGTTCGACGCGGTCGTCGACCACCGCGCCGTGCGCATGGTGAGCTTCACCGGATCGACCGAGGTCGGCCGGGTCCTGCTCCGGCGTGCCGCCGACCGGGTGCTGAAGACGGTCATGGAACTCGGGGGCAACGCGCCGTTCGTCGTGTTCGACGATGCCGACATCGACGCGGCGGTGGA
>JAGQSS010000166.1:5478-7561 GCA_020439405.1 Ilumatobacter sp.
CGATGGCCGACGTGCGCGTCGGGAGCGGCTTCGACGAGGGCGTGACGTGCGGCCCGATGATCAACGCCAAAGCGGTGTCCGACATCGACGGTCTCGTCAAGGGTGCCGTCGGTGAGGGGGCGTCGGTGCTGCTCGGCGGTTCGCCGTCCGATCGTCCGGGCTGGTTCTACGACCCGACCGTGATCCGTGACGTGCAGCCCGGTTCGGAGATCACCCGCAACGAGATCTTCGGACCCGTCGCGCCGATCATCTCGTTCACCGATCACGACGAGATGATCCGGCAGGCCAACGACACCGAGATGGGCCTGACCGCCTACGTCTACACCCAGGACCTCGCGAAGGGCTTGCGCACCAGCGAGCAGATCCAGGCCGGCATGGTCGGTCTCAACCGGGGGGCGGTCAGCGACCCGGCCGCCCCGTTCGGCGGCATGAAGCAGTCGGGCCTCGGCCGCGAAGGCAGCACCGAAGGCATCTACGAGTTCTGCGAAACCCAATACATCGCCACGAGTTGGTGACCAGATGGGGTCAGGCACCTTCTGGCCGACCAGGTCCTGCCCTGCTCGAGCTGCATCGCCAGAAGGTGCCTGACCCCATCTGGCTAGCGCGGCTGGAGCCAGGACTTGTAGGCGTCGGCGAGGCGGGCGAGGTCGGCGATCGAGACGCACTCGGTGGCCTGGTGGGCGTCGTCGATGCGACCCGGACCGAACACGACCAGCTCGCGGGCGAGTCCGCTGTACCGCAGCGCGTTCGTCCCGAAGGGTGCCACCGTCGGCCGGGTGCCCGCCGCCTCGGCGAGCAGACCGACGAGGTCTCCGTCGGGCGCCTGGTAGAACGCCGGCGAGCCGAACGTGCCGTCGGCCTGGGGAGGCAGCAATGGTGTGCACGTCACCGGAAGCGGGCTCGCCTCGTGTGCGATCGCGATCAATCGTTCGTGGACGTCGTTGGCGACCTGCCCGGGGACGATCCGTTGCCCGACCGTGATCCGGCACTCGGCCGGGATCACGTTGCCGCCGGTGCCGCCCTGGATCGTGGTGACCGACACCGTGCTCGTCCCGAGTTCGGTCGTCGGGGCGATGTCCTGCAGACGGCGGTGCTCGGCCTCGTAGGCGGCGATCACGTGGGCCATCGCCTGGATGGCGTTGGCGCCGAGATCGGGGAGGGCACTGTGCGCCGCCTTGCCGTGCACGGTGACCTCGATGGCCGCCCCGCCCTTGTGCCCGTGGATCGGCGCCAGTTCGGTGGGCTCGGCGACGAGGAGCTGGTCGATCGTGGCGCCGCGCTCGTCGATCCATTCACGGAGCCGGGCGGCGCCCAGCAGGCCGCCCGCTTCCTCCGACACCGACCCCACGACCAACAGGGTCGGCTCGGGTCGGACGTCGGCGGTGCGCCACGACTCGAGCAGGGCGAGGATCACGCCGAGCGACGCCTTCGTGTCGAGCGCGCCGCGCCCCCAGACGAACCCGTCCTCGATCCGTCCGTCGAACGGTGGATCGGTCATGTGCTCGACCGTCACGGTGTCGGTGTGGACGTCGAGGACGACGAGCCGATCGGTGTGTCCGTCGAAGCGGGCGTAGACGTTGGGCCGCCCGTCGACCACCTCGTCGAGGACGACCTCGGCGGCACCGAGCGAGCGGCAGCGCTCGGCGAGGTGCTCGGCCAACGCCGTCTCGCCGATCGGCCCCGCAGCGTCGGCGATCGGGCCACGGTGGAGCGGATTGACGCTCGGGATCCGAACGAGCTCGGCGAGCGACTCGGCGAGGCCTTCGGGCGATACGTCCATGCGCGATTGTCGCGCGTCGCCGGCGCCTCCGGTGACCGGCGGTCGACGTAGAGTGCGGGCATGCCGACGTACGAGTTCCGGTGCCACACCTGCGACGACACGTTCGAGGTGCGCCGACCGATGAGCGAGTCGGGCGACCCGGCGGCGTGCCCCGACGGTCACGACGACACGGTGCGCCTGTTGTCGGTGTTCGCCCGCACCGGTGCCGCGGCAGGTGTCGCAGCGCCGGCGCCGGCACCGTCGGGCGGCGGTTGCTGCGGCGGCGGATGCGGTTGTCGATGAGGTGACGAGGGTCGCCCGGAC
>JAGQSS010000167.1 GCA_020439405.1 Ilumatobacter sp.
CCGCCCTCGCCGGGCTTGGCGCCCTGGGCCATCTTGATCTGGATGTCGTCGGAGTTCGTGAGGTACTCCGACGTCACACCGAACCGGCCCGAGGCGACCTGCTTGATCGACGAGCGGCGAGCCGGGTCGTACAGGCGGTCGGGGTCTTCGCCACCTTCGCCGGTGTTCGACTTGGCGCCGAGCTGGTTCATCGCGATCGCGAGCGTCTCGTGGGCCTCGGCCGAGATCGACCCGTACGACATGGCACCGGTCGAGAACCGCTTGACGATCTCGCTGACCGGCTCGACCTCGTCGATCGGCACCGGCGGACGTGCACCGTCCTTGAATTTGAAGAGTCCGCGCAGGGTCGCGAGGTGCTTCGACTGATCGTCGACGCGACTCGTGTACTCCTTGAAGATGTCGTACCGCTTCGCCCGCGTCGCGTGCTGCAGCTTGAACACGGTCTCGGGGTTGAAGAGGTGGTACTCACCCTCGCGACGCCACTGGTACTCGCCGCCGAGCTCGAGCCGACGGTGTGAGCGCAACTCCGGACGACGGGGGTTCGCGACCGAGTGCCGGAGCTGGATGGCGCGGGCGATCTCGTCGAGTCCGATCCCGCCCAGCCGGCTGACCGTGCCGGTGAAGTACTTGTCGACCAGCTCGTCGCCGAGTCCGATCGCCTCGAAGATCTGCGCACCGGTGTACGACGCGACCGTCGAGATGCCGATCTTCGACATCACCTTGAGCACGCCCTTCGAGCACGCCTTGATGTAGTTCTTGATCGCCTGGTGCGGGTCGAGACCGCCCATGCCGTGCAGGCCTTCGGCGATCAGGTCCTCGATCGACTCGAACGCCAGGTACGGGTTGATCGCACCGGCGCCGTACCCGATGAGGAGCGCCATGTGGTGCACCTCGCGGGCGTCGCCACATTCGACGACGAGACCGACCTTCGTGCGCTGCTTGGTACGCACCAGGTGGTGATGGACCGCCGAGGTGAGCAGCAGCGACGGGATCGGGGCCTCGACCGAGTCGGCGTTGCGGTCGGACAGCACGATGACGCGAGCGCCGTCCTCGATCGCCGCCGACACGTCGGCGAAGATCGCGTCGAGTGCGTCGCGGAGCGCGTCGCCGCCGCCGTCGACCCGGTACAACCCCTTGACCACGTGCGCCGCCAGGCCGGGGAACTGGCCGTCACTGTTGGCGTGGATGATCTTGGCGAGCTCGTCGTTGTCGAGCACCGGGTACGGCAGGTGCAGCTGGCGGCAGCTGTCGGGTCCGGGCTGGAGCAGGTTCGACTCGGGGCCGATCGTCGACGAGATCGCGGTGACGACCTCTTCGCGGATGGCGTCGAGCGGCGGGTTGGTGACCTGGGCGAAGAGCTGCTGGAAGTAGTCGAACAGCAGGCGCGGACGCTCGGACAGGACGGCGATCGGGGTGTCGGTGCCCATCGACCCGATCGGCTCGGCGCCGGCCTTGGCCATCGGGGCGATGATGATCTTCAGCTCTTCGTGGGTGTAGCCGAACATCTGCTGGCGACGCAGCACGCTGTCGTGGCTGAACACGATGTGCTCGCGCTCGGGCAGGTCGGGCAGGCTGACCATGCCGTCGCGGACCCAATCGGCGTAGGGGTGTTCGGCGGCGAGCTGCTTCTTGATCTCCTCGTCGTCGATGATGCGACCCTCGCGGGTGTCGATCAGGAACATCTTGCCGGGCTGCAGGCGACCCTTGCTGATCACCTTCGACGGGTCGATGTCGATCACGCCGACCTCGGACGCCATCACGACGAGATCGTCGTCGGTCACCCAGAAGCGGCTCGGGCGCAGACCGTTGCGATCGAGCACGGCGCCGATCACGGTGCCGTCGGTGAACGTCACGCTGGCCGGCCCGTCCCACGGCTCCATGAGGCTCGCGTGGAACTCGTAGAAGGCGCGCCGATCCGCGTCCATCTCCGGGTTGCTCTCCCAGGCCTCCGGGATCATCATCAGCACCGCGTGATGCAGCGGGCGACCGCCGAGGTGGAGCAGCTCGAGCGCCTCGTCGAAGCGGGCCGTGTCGGACGCACCGGGGGTGCAGATCGGGAACGCCTGCTCGAGACCGGGAAGGTGGGGGCTGGCAGCCATCGCTTCGCGGGCGCGCATCCAGTTCTGGTTGCCCTGCACGGTGTTGATCTCGCCGTTGTGCGCCACGTAGCGGTACGGGTGTGCGAGCGGCCACGACGGGAACGTGTTCGTCGAGAAGCGGGAGTGGACGAGGAGCAGCGCCGACTCGATCCGCTCGTCGGTCAGGTCGCCGAAGAACTGGCCGAGCTGCGGCGTGGTGAGCATGCCCTTGTAGACGATCGTCCGTGACGAGAGCGACGCGAAGTAGACCTCTTCGGGGCCCGACTTGTGCTCGTGCTCGGCCCGCTTGCGGGCGACGTAGCTGCGACGGTCGAGGTTGACGCCGAACTCGCCGTCGGGCGACGAGACGAACAGCTGGCGGAAGCTCGGCATGGCGGCACGGGCGGTCTTGCCGAGGCAGTCGGGGTCGATCGGCACGTCGCGCCACCCGAGCACCGTGAGTCCTTCCTCGGCGAAGATCTCCTCGATGCGCCCCATCACCTTGTCGCGCAGGTCGTCGGGGTACGGCAGGAATGCGATGCCGGCCGCGTAGCAACCCTGGGGCGGCAGTTCGAAGTCGACGGTGGCGCGGAACAGCCGATCGGGGATCTGGATCAGGATGCCGGCACCGTCGCCGGTGTCGGGCTCGGCGCCGGTGGCGCCGCGATGCTCCAGGTTGGTCAGTGCGAGCAGGCCGGTCTGGACGAGTTCGTTCGAGGCGTGACCCTTCATGTGGGCGACGAACGACACGCCACAGGAGTCGTGTTCGAAACGCGGGTCGTAGAGACCCGTCGGGCCGGGATACGTCTGCATCGGATCCTTCCAGCGGAAGAGAGGTTGTCAGGATTCCGGGACGACGTTGGCCCGAAGGAATTGCCATGTTACGAGATCGCGCGCCACCACCACAAAGACGATCGCTGACACGCATGGTGCCAACACCACCACCGATGGTCCCGGCGCCCTCCTCCAATCGGCGAATGCGTGAACAATTTGCGGGATGATCCCGCGAATTGTTCACGCATTGGTCGGGCTCGGCGGTCAGTCGGTGAAGTTGGGGGCGCGCTTTTCCATGTTCGACATGATCGCCTCGACCTGGTTCGGCGTGCCGATCTGGGCGTGGATGACCTCACGCTCCATGGCGAACTGCTCGGCGGCGCCCTCGACGAACATCCGGTTGAACAGGGCCTTGGCGCCGCGCACGGCGCCGGGGCTCCGACCGGCGATCTCGCGGGCCAGCGCCATCGCGTCGTCGTACGGCGTGTCGGACAGGCGGGTCACGAGGCCGATCTCTGCCGCTTCGCGACCGTCGACCATGCGGGCGGTGTAGGTGAGCTCGCGGGCGATGTCCTGACGGACGATCTTGCTCAGCATGAACGTGCCGGTCATGTCGGGCACGAGCCCCCAGTGCACCTCGCGCACCGACCATTTGGTGTCGGGGTGGGCGATCCGGATATCGGCGCCCATCGCGATCTGGAAGCCGCCGCCGAGCGCGTGACCGTGCACGGCCGCGATCACCGGTACGTCGAGCTCCTGCCACACCCAGCAGACCTGCTGGCCGAGATGGGTGATCTGACCGTCGGCGATCGCGCCGGGGTTGCCACGATCTTCCGACTGGCCGGTGCCGTCGCCGCCGGCCATCCCGGAGAACATCGAGAAGTCGAGTCCGGCGCAGAACGACTCGCCGTCGCCCACGAGCACGACGGCGCGCACGCCCTCGGCCGTCTTGAGCGACTCGCCGGCCTCGGCGATCGCGGCGAACTGTTCGCGGTCGAGGGCGTTGCGCTTGTCGGCCCGGTTGAAACGGACCTCGGCGATGCCGTCGTTGATGGAGACGATGACGCGATCGGACATGTCGACAGCTTGCCGCGTCGCCCGCGACGGCGACGAACCGTCCCGACGTCAGCGGAGGCGTGCCCGCAGGGTGTAGCTGTGCGGGAGGCGCTCGGGCCGGTCGATCAGGCGGAACTCTCCCCCGCCGATGTCGGCCATCTGATCGCCGAGGGCCGGCCAGGGCACGCTGTCGTGCTCCTCGAACGCGGTGATCTCGAACCCGTGCGACCACAGCGCGTTGAAGATCTCCCCGAGTCCGTGGTTGAAGCTCACGGTGTCGGGAGCTGCGAGGGTGCCGTCGTGGTCGACGTAGGTCGTGTCCTCGGCGAAGGGGATGCCCTCGGTCTCGAAGTACGGGTACTCGAGCGCGACGAGTCGGTCGGGGCGCGGGTCGTCCATCGCCCAGATGACGGGGTGACCTTCGCGGATGAACAGCTCGCCACCGGGCCGGAGCAGACGGGCGACGACGTCGGCCCACCGTCCGATGCTCGGCAACCAACACAAGGCGCCGATCCCGGTGAACACGAGATCGAACCGGCCCTCCCCCAGCGCAGCGGGGGCGTCGTACACGTCGGCCACGACGTACTCGACGGCGGGGCCGGCGGTCGCCGACAGGTCGCGCGCCGCCTCGATCGCCGACCCGCTGAAGTCGAGCCCGGTCACGTTCGCACCGAGCCGGGCGAGCGACAGGGTGTCGGTCCCGATGTGACATTGGAGGTGCACGACGTCGAGTCCGGCGATGTCGCCGAGTCGGGGCAGGTCGAAGCGCACCACGTCCGACAGGTGCGTCGGGTCGTCGCGGAATCGCTCGAATCCGTACTCCGGGCTCGCCACGTGGAACGCGACCCGCGACTCCCAGTTGGCATGGTTGATCGCCCGATAGTCGTCGGCGCAGTCGCTCATGCGCACAGCGTCGCATGTCACGGCTCCGACCCGAAGGAGATTTCGTGCCGCTGCCAGACTGCGGGCATGCAACTGGGACTCTCCGCCGACGAAGTACTCACCACCACCCGCGCGGTCCGCAAGCGGCTCGACTTCGAGCGCCCTGTCGAGCGCGAGGTGGTCATGGAGTGCCTCGAGATCGCGCTCCAGGCCCCGACCGGATCGAATCGCCAGGGTTGGCAGTGGGTGTTCGTCACCGACCCCGACAAGAAGCGGGCACTCCGCGACATCTACGCCGAGCGCTTCGCGGCGTACCGCAACATGCCGCGCCCGACCTACGACGACGGCGACGTCCGCGCCGAGCGGGCCGACAAGGTCGTCGACTCGGCCCAGTACCTGGCCGACCACTTCCACGAGGCACCAGTGCTGATGATCCCGTGCCTCGAGGGCAAGCCGGGCGACGGCGTCGCCGGATCAGCCGGCTACTGGGGTTCGCTCCTGCCCGCGATCTGGAGCTTCATGCTGGCCCTGCGCGAGCGCGGCCTCGGCTCGGCGTGGACCACGCTGCACCTGCCGGGCGACGGCGATGCCCAAGCGGCCGAACTGCTCGGCATCCCCCACGACAGGTACAGCCAGGCCGGCCTGTTCCCGATCGCGTACACGCAGGGCACCGACTTCAAGCTCGCCAAGCGACTCCCGGCCGAGGAGGTCAGCCACTGGGACGCGTGGTGACCGTACCTCGCGCTCCCGAGACGTCGAACGCGGCCGACAGGTGGGCGAGGATCTGGCCGGCCATGAGCTGCTCCCCGGCCAGGTTCGGGTGTTGGCCGTCGTCGGGCCACCGCCCCTCGGGATCGAACCCGGTGAACCACCCGATGTCGGTACCGGGCACGTCGTCGAGGTCGGTGCCGACGTAACGGTCGAACAGCATCGGCACACCGAGGTCGACCAGCCGAGCGTTCAGCTCGACGGCCTTGGCGTCGAGCTCCTGCGGCTCGCATCGGCGACGGGCCTTGCACAGCAGTGCGTCGAACAGCGGGTCGTGGGTCCCGAACGCCGGCAGCACGGCGACCTGTGTGCCGTGCGACTCGAGGATCCCGATCGCCTGATCGAGCCGAGCCGCCGTCAGCAACGCGAGGTCGGCGACCGACACGGTGTCGGGGAGCCGGTTCAGGTCGACGCGACCGAGCGCGATCAGGGCGAGGTCGAGGTCGAGCCGATCGTCGGGGATGGCCCGGAGGTAGCGGTCGAGCACGTGCCAGTCGGGCTCGGTGATCTCGAGCCCGATGACGATGCCCTGGCCGGGCACGGCGAGATTGCGGGCGTCGACCACGCCGACGTCCATCGCCACCAGCCCGTCGCTCACGAGGTCGAACAGGTCGGAGTGCCCGGTGACGCTGGCGAACATCGAGTCGCCGAACACTCCGACCCGCATCACCGGCGCGTCGAGCGTCAGCAGGGTGTGGGCGAGGTCGGCGTCGATCGTCGCCGGGCCGCCGAGCACCAGACCACCGGGGATCGCGTCGACGAGCCCCGTCACGTCGAGCATCGAGTCCGACGCTGCCACGACCGGCACGACCGCCACCGGCTCGGGCGGGCGTGCCACCGTCGCCGGCGGGGCGGGCACGGCGAGTTCGGGACTCGAGCAGGCGGCGCCGGCCGCCAGGAGGAGACCGAGCGCCGTCGCCCGGACGGGGCGACCGTGCATCATTCGACCAGTCGCAGTCCGGCCGGCGTGACGCTCGGGACGTCGTTCGGGAGTTCGACGACGAACTCGGTGCGGTGCGCCGGGAAGAGGTGTTCGCTCATCAGGATCGGCCGACCGTCGGCGTCGTTCGTCACGCGCCGGCACTTGAGCAACGGTGCACCGATCGGTACGGCCAGCAGGTCGGCCTCGTCGGCGTGCGCGATGTCGGCACCGATCGTCTGGGTCGCGCCCCGGAGCTTGCCGTCGAGGAGTTCGTAGAACGGATGGCGCTCGACGTCGCTCAGCGAGAACCGCTCCCCCAGTTCGGCCGGGCACCACACCGTCACGACCGCGAACGGTTCGCCGTCGGCGAGGTTGACCCGCTTCACGCGCAGCACCTTCGCCGCGCCCAGGACGCGACGGACGTGAGCGGGGGGTTTCTCGAACGCGAACTCGAGCACGCGCCGCTGCGCGTCGCGTCCGCTCGTCTCGAGTTGCGCCTCGATCGTGCCCAACGACTCGAGGCGCTGGGGCACCGGCTCGGTGGCGACGAACCAGCCGAAGCCCTGCCGCGCGTCGATCAGCCCGTCGTCGCGGACCAGCTCGAGCGCTCGCCGAACGGTGACGCGACTGGCCGAGAACTCGGTCGACAGTTCGGATTCGGAGGGGAGCAACGAGCCCGGCGCCGCATTGCGGACGCGATCGCGCAACTCGTCGGCGATCTCCTGGTAGCGGATCGAACGCATCAGGTGCCCCCTGTCGCGTCGCCCTGCACGCTGGCCGTCACGACCGCGATCCCCCTCTTTGCCCGTTCCATCAGACTTGTATTATAGTTGTCTACATGACCGTCACCGCCAGTACCCCTATCGAGCTCGTGGAGCGCGTGTACGCCTCGCTCCCCGGCAACGCCCAGCTCGGCCGTGAACGTCTCGGCCGCCCCCTCACCCTCGCCGAGAAGATCCTCATCAACCATCTCTCGGATCCCACTGCAGCTGTCGACAGCGGCGTCACGTACAA
>JAGQSS010000168.1 GCA_020439405.1 Ilumatobacter sp.
CTCAAGCCGAGCATCAGCATGATCGTCGTCAGCGACATCGACACCGATCTCGGTCGCCCGGTCGGGCCGGAGGTCACCAGTATCGACTTGTCGGTGCACGACGCCGAGGGGGCGTCGTCGTCACCGCCGCGCCGCATCGCCGGCGAGGCGATCGACGCGATCGGCGCCCGGGTGCACGGCCCGCACGGCAGCGCCACCGTCAACTCGGCCGGCCGGTTCCTGATCCAGGCCGCCCCCGGCGACGAGATCACCCTCGAATCCGACCCGCCCCGCACCCAGACCGTCCCCTACAGCGGCGGCATCCGGTTCTAAGGGCCAGATGGGGTCAGGCACCTTCTGGCTGCAACGCCGAGGTGATCAGAACCTGCACTGCCAGAAGGTGCCTGACCCCATCTGGCTAGAACCACCAGTCGAAGGCGACGAACATCAGGACGACGTTGGCGATGCCGAGCAGGATCAGGGTCGGGATGACCCACCACGGTGGACCCTCGGGCTCCGGCGGCGGGGGAGGCGGCGGCACCTCGACCTGGCGGATCGGTTCGGGCTCGGGCACGGGGATCGGCTTCGGGTCGAGATCGGCACCGCAGCGGATGCAGTGCGTCTCGGTCAACGGGCTCAACTCGCCGCACTCGGGGCACACCTTGCTGCCCACCCGCTGACGGCCGCCGGCACCGGGCAACCGGCGCAGCGTCGCCAGGTTCGTCGACCCCGGCGTCGCCATCGGCACCGCGGTCGGCGCCCAGAACAACGGATAGTCGCACTGCGGACAGAACTCGTCGGACGACCGTCGGATCGCGACGAACGAACTCAGGTGACCGCACTCGGGACACACGATGTCGGGCATCAGCGAACCTCCTCGAACTCCTGCTCGCGACCGCCGCCCGGCTCGGACGGCGGCCACACGATCTCACCGGCGATCGCCAACTGGAACGTGACACTGGCCGGCAACTCCGACCGGATGATCCGCACGACGTCGTCGGTGTGGGTCAGGATCGACTGCTCCATCGCCATCCGCACGTGCGGCGCCTGACGCGGCGCCTCGCCCTCTGCGTAGATGCCGCCGGTGTCGTCGATCAGGACCTCGGTGCCACCGCTCATGAACCGCAACAGCGCCTCCATGCCGCGCTTGGTGCCACGCCACCGCAGCAGCTGCGCGTACTCGAGCACCGCCTGGCGCTGCACCTCGTCGTCGTGCGACGAGTCGAGCCACTCCAGACCGATCCAGCGGCCCATCTCGCGCACGACCGCGTCGGGGGCGACCGTCGGGTCGAACACGTCGTCGAGCACGTCGATCTGGGTGAGGATCGAGTCGCCGATCGACTGGAAGATCTGCAGGAACCGACGCAGGAAGTCGTCCTCGGTCATCCCGACCGGGAGCTGGTGCATCAACCAGTCGTCACGCCTCATCGCACGACCACCTGATGGTTCGCCGACAGGAACAGCGAATCGTCACCGAGCCGGACGACCTCCTTGCCGAACCCGATCCGTTCGTGGTTGCGCAGGTCGTACTCGAAGAACAGCACCTCGTCGACACGGTCGACACCTTCGACCGTCTCGGCCAACTGGTAGACCGTCGCCGCGTTGAGGGCCGAGTCGAACGGCCAGCCCTGACCGTCGGGCCCGCCGGTCAGCGGGTCGAGGTACCGGTACAGCATGTCCTGGATCCGCTCGCGCACAAGGGTGTGCGGCCGGCCCGGCTTCGCGTACGCCAGGACGGCGACGGTGACACCTTGGTAGAACGGCGTGCCGATCTCGACGGTGCTCCCGAGGATCCGGCGTTCGTCGAGATAGTTCGACACCCGCGAGATGATCGAGTCGGACAGGGCGAAGTCGTCGAGGTTCAGGGTCGCCGACGGCTTTTCGAGCTTCGGCACGACCATCAGTCGGATGGGAGCGCCCGGCTCCGATGGCGGCAGACAACGGACCCGCCCGACGCCCGGATCGGCCTCGGCCGCCAACCGCTCGTAGTCGCTCGCCGTCACCGCACGCGACCCGGTGCGGATCGACATCGGACCGCGGAGCTTGGCGTTCTCGACCGACTCGGCATCGACGCCGCCGGTGGCGGGCACCAGGTTGGTCACGCCCGAGATGTACGGGATCGTCGTGCGCATCGTCGTCAGCGTGTTCGAACCGACGTTGCCGGCGCTGCCGCCGCCGGCGCGGTACTGGGTCATCACGATCCGGGCCCGTTCCGGCGGGATCGCCCCGTGGCGGCGGGTGGAGCCGTCGGGGTAGCGGATCTGGGGGCCGAAGTGGACCTGGCCGGTCGTCGAGTCGATCACGTAGTGGCGGTCGTTCGGGCCCGACCGCATGAAGTTGTCGACCTCTTCCCAGTCGACGACCGTGCCGTCGTCGAGCGTGACCTCGAGGCGTTCGTCGGCGGTGCGGGCCAGCACCGGACGGTGCGCCAACCGCAACTCCTGGCCCGGCTTGCCGTCGGACACGCCGAGTGTTTCGCGCAGCACGAGCGTCGAATGTTCGCCCATCGCCGTGCCGCCGAGGCTCACCGCGTCGATGCCGAGCAGCTGCGGCGACGCCGTGTACGGCGGGCGGGTCGGCGTGCTGGGCAACAGGCGCGCCCGCAGCCAGTAGGCGCGGTCGCCGCCGAGCGTCATCGGTTCGTGCTGCGACGGGATCAGCAACATCACCGAACCGTTGCGGTTCAGGCCACCCGTGGTGTCGGCACGCACGTCGCCGACGAGACCGGTCGGGATCGTCGCCGGGACCCATCCCTCGCCCTGCCAGATCTCCCACACGAGCGGCGGATTGTCGGGCACGACACCGATGCCTTCGACGTTGGCGGTCACGTCGAGGCGGACCACGTTGCCGGCCATGCTCTCCGAGAAGCCGACGTAGAACGCGTCGCCCGGCGTGAGGGGCGTGCTGGTGAAGCACGTGACCGGTGCGAGCCCGAGGCGCAGGTCGTCCCACACCGTCTGGTACGAGTTCTCGCCGGTCGAGGTGAGGGCGGCGACGATCTCGGGCTGCTCGATCGTCAGGTCGTCGAGGGTGGTGAAGATGCGGGCCTCGGCGGTGTTGCCCGACGTCTGCACCGACGTCCCCTTCGGCACCTCGACGTTCTGGGCCTGCGTCGACGTCAGCCAGAACGTGAGCGGCACCCGCGCCGACTTGGCGGGGAAGCGGTCGAACCCCAGCAGGTTCAGCATCCGCGTGTAGAACACGTCGGGCACCTGGTTGAGCCGGTAGATCGACATCTCGGTCATCCACGCGAACAGCTCGATCAGGGCGACGCCCGGGTCGGACACGTTGTGGTTCGTCCACTCGGGGCAGAACGTCGGGATGAGACGCTTCGCCTCGTCGACGAGGTCCTGGAACTTGCGGTCGTCCAGGTTCGTTACCGGCAGACTCATGACTCACCTTCCAGGGGGATCACGTAGAACGGGAACACGAGGTTGCGGCGGTCGTTCGTCGCCTTCGTGTGGTAGTCGAGGAAGATCTGCACCTTGCCCTCGGCCGACGAGTCGGGTTCGACCCGCACATCGTCGAGCACGATGCGCGGTTCCCACCGGCCGACCGCCTCACGAACCGCGTCGGCCATCAGACCCATCGTGTTGGCGTTGATCGGCTCGAACAGCAGGTGCCAGATCCGGCAACCGAAATCGGGACGCATCGTGCGCTCGCCCGGCGCCGTGCTCAAGATCATGCGGAGCGCGCTGGCGATGCCGTCGGTGCCGGAGGTGGTCGCGATCGACCCCGTCTGGTCGACACCGAACGGCCACGCGAACCCGCGTCCGACGAAGTCTGCTGGATCGCTCATCTCAGTTCACCTGCACCATCGAACCCTTGACCGTCGTGATCGCCGACGACTCGACGGTCGTGCCGGCGTTGCTCTTCGCGTTCAACTGGACGGACGCCTCGATCGTCGCGTTCTGTCCGGCCTTGATCGTCGTGTCCATCGTCGACTTCACGTCGAGCTTCTGCTTCGCGTCGATCGTGATGTTGTTGGCGGTGATCGTGATGTCGTCGTTCTCCATCTTGATCGACGCCTTGCCGTTCTTGATCTCGAGCGGCCGGCCCTGCGTCTCGATCGTGACCTGCTTGTAGCCCATGAAGATCTTCGTCTTGGCGCCGTCCATCTCGATCGAGATGCCGCTCGTCGCGTCGCCGCTGTCCTTGTCGACGAACCGGATCGCGCTGCCGAGCCGCGACACGAGCCGACGCTCGTCGGTCTTGTTGTCGTTCGCGGCACCCTGGAACGCGCTCCCGGGCTTGTTCCAGAGCGCACCGATGACGTACGGCCGGTTCAGCTCACCGTGTTCGAACGCGACGAGCACCTCGTCGTTGACCTCGGGCACGAACACGATGCCCCGGTCGGTGCCGCTGCCGACCGACGCCGTGCGGATCCAGCCGGTCTGCAACTGGTCGGACAGCAACGGGAGCTTGACGCGCACCCGACCGAGATTGTCGGGGTCCTTCGACTCGGTCACGATGCCGATCGTGACCCCTTCGGGAGCGCGACCGCCGATCCGGTCGTCGTCGCCGAGGAGCTGGTCGAGCGACATGTCGGGCGGCCCGATCCGGAACTCGGTGGTGGCGGATCCGTCGAGATCGCCGAGGCGGTGGGTCACGTCGCTGATGATGTACTTCCCGGCGAAGGTGTCACCCACGCCGTCGAGCTTCACGAGTTTGCCGGGTTGCAGGCGATGGTCGGCCACGACGGTGATCTGGCCGATGACGTCACCGATCCGGAGTCGGCGGTCGATGGCCTTCGCCATCTTGGACGCATCTTCGGCGTCGATCGCGCCGCCGCCCCACGCGGTCGCCTTGACGCCGGACGGAGACCGCACGGTCTTGCCCATCGACTGGATCTGTTTGGTCGTTGCCTTCCCGACGATCGCCTGCCCCTGCGCTTGATCCCATCCGTTGACGGCGATGTCGGCCGCGATCTCGACAGGGGCCAGCCGAAGATCGATGTCGATCACGTTCTCGCCCAGGGTCACGTCGACGTCGTGACCTTGGCTCGTGTCGGGCGCGGTGAAGACGAGTTTCTTGTCGACCAGGTTCCACACGGTGCCCGTGCGACGTGCGATGTGCTGGAGGACGGCGAAGTGCGAGTCGGCGACGATGAAGTGCTCGAACACCGTCGCGCCGAGAGAGGATTCGGCGGTCATGCCGTTCGCCGACGCGATCTGGCTGACGACGTCGTCGAGCTTGACCTTCTCGTACGTCTTCGGCTCGATCTTGCGGGCGAGCTTGTGGCGGTCGTCGAGCGCTTCGACGACGACCACGCCTTCGCCGTTCACGACGCGGAGACCGACCCCGACGATCGTGCCGGCGAAGAGCAGCGGCGTCTGCGGCCTGCCGCCGATCACCAGTTGGACGGTCAGCGGGTCGTCGACGCCACCCGGGAACTCGAAATCGGGGCTCCGGAACTCGAGCACCGCTCGGTCGGCCGCCGACCACGAACGCTCGACGGTGACCCGTCGGAGGTTGATGAGGTCTGCGTCGGAGAGGATGCCCCCGTCGATCTTGATGTCGTACGTCGTGACCGTGCCACCGTCGTTCGACATGTCACCCGCCCCGCTGCTTCGGGATCGCGATCACACTGCCGGGCTTCAGGTCGAGCGGGTCGAGGATCGAGTTCGCCGCCGCGATGTCGCGCCACTTCGTCGCATCGGCGTAGTAGCGCGCAGCGAGCCGGTCGAGCGTCTCACCGACCTGGACCTGGTGCGAGCGCTCCGGCACCGGGGTCCCCGACGTCGGGTTCTGCGGCCCCCAGTTGGCTTCCGGTTCGAACTGGGCGAGCGCCATCTCGACGTTGGCGCGCAGCGGGAGGCCCTCGTTCGAGAAATAGGTGAACGACACGTCGACCGAGTTGACGACCGCCTTGAACGTGTGGAGGTGGGTGCCCCAGTGGAACCGGACCCACGGTGGGCGACCGTTCGCCTTCGTCTCGTCGTAGCCGGCCAGCGAGGTGTCGATGTCGAGCAGCTTGACGAGCTTCGACGTGTGATCGGTGACGGCGGTGCCCGTGTCGGTCGTGTCGAAGACGAGACTCAGGCTGAACGCGCCACCGTCGCCGCCCGCGAAGCGCAACTTCGGAGCGGATCGGCCGGGCGTGTTGTCGGAGTCCCAACGGTTCGACAGCTTGAACTGGAACTTGGTCGGGTTGAACATGCACTCGATCCGGTCGCCCGACTCGGTCTCGAGATGTGCCTTCTGCAGCTGGTTCGACATCAGAAACTCCTCCAGTGGCGGCCGCCACGCCGTTCGAACTCGGTCAGCACCCGTCGTTCGATGTGTTGCACGACCCGGTCGACGGTGCGTTCGACCAGGTGGTCGAACCAGTCTCGTTCCTGGCGGCTGTTGTCGCCGACCGTGAACTTCGGAGCGGACCCCGACCCTGCGGTCTCCGACTCCCCGTCCGTCGACGACAGCGTGTCGTCGATCTCGCGCCGGATGATTGCGTCGCGGGTGACGGTGGCGTCGCGGGTGAACGAGCCTTCACCGGCGAGCAGTGGGGCGGCCGGCGACGAGCCGCCCCCGATCGGTGAGCGGCGAATCGTGCCCGACGAACCGGACGAACCGCTGGTGCCGGATCTCCCTGCGGCCGCGACCGACGCAACGCCTGCCGCAGCAGCGGCGCCGGCGGACGGGACGGGCGAGGCGGGGACGATCGGCGACCGCCGGATCACCTGGGCGACCTGTTCGGCCATTCGCTCCTCGGGACCGCGATGATCGTCGTCGAAGAAGCGCGGGACCGGTGACGGGTTGGCGACGTGGACGAGTTCGTGCGCCAGCACTTCGTGGGTGCGGGCGTCGTTGCCGACGGGCCGCGCCATGTGGATCGTGTCACCGACCGTGACCGCTTGCTTGCCGACCGAATCGAGTGCACGACGGGTGTTGGCGTCGGTCGACAGCCGGACCTGGCGGGCCGATCCGGTGATCGCCGTCGCGAGCGGCTGGAACGGTCGCGGCAGCTCCCGTGCGGCGACGTCGGGCGACCGTCCGAGCTCGCGGAGGAACCGTTCGCCGAGGTCGGCCGGTGGTGAGCGGTCGAGGTCGGCGGGCGACCTGGAGATCACGGTGCCGGCCGGCGTGGCCGACGCGAGCACCTCCGCCGTGGCGGCCGCGACCATTGCCGGGTCGGGCGCCGTCGGCCGCGTGGCAGCGGGCACGTCGGCACCCGGTGCCGGTGCGGGCGCAGGTGTGGCCCGGTTCTCGGATGCTCGAGCGAGGGCCGGTTCCGGTGCGGCGGGTCGATCGACGCCCGGCGTGTTCGTCGGTGACGTCAGCTGCGTGACCCGGTCGTCGGGGGAGCGCGAGATGACGGTGTGGTCGGGTGAGGTCGAGTCGAGCAGTGCGGCGGTCTCGGCGGCGACGTCGGCCGGGTCGGGTGTGGCCGCAGGGCCGAGACTCGGCGCGGGCGTCATCGACGAGTCGGTCCTCGGCCCGGGCGCGGGGGGAGTGTCAGCAGCGGGTTGCTGCGTCGTTGCGCGGTCGTCGGGGGT
>JAGQSS010000169.1 GCA_020439405.1 Ilumatobacter sp.
CGTACGACCCGCAGGCGCCGGAGTTCTCGGCCGAGGTCGACCGTGTCGTGTCGGGTGACCCCGAGGCGCTCGTGCTGATCGGCTTCGAGGAGTCGGCCAAGATCCTGACCGGCTTGTTCGAGGCGGGCTTCAGTCCGGCAGAAGGCAAGAAGATCTACCTGGTCGACGGCAACGTCGGGAACGCACTCGGTGAGCAGCTGCCCGCCGGGTCGATGGAAGGCATCCGCGGCACGCTGCCGTCGGCCGAGGCTTCGGCCGACTTCCAGGCCCGCCTGCTCGAGATCGATCCCGATCTGACCGACTTCAGCTACGGCCCCGAGACGTACGACGCCGTCGTGATCACCGCCCTCGCGGCGGCGATCGCCGGCACCGACGACCCGGCCATGGTGGCGGCGCACATCAACGGCGTCACCCGTGATGGTGAGAAGTGCACCTCGTTCGAGGAGTGCATCGCACTCGTCGACGCCGGCACCGACATCGACTACGACGGCCCCTCGGGCCCGCAGTCGTTCGGGCCGGAGGGCGAGCCCACCGAGGCGAGCTTCATCATCTTCACCTACGACGCGAACAACCGGGTCGACGGCGACGCCGCTCCGGAGTATCGCTTCGCAGCCATCTGATCAGCGCTGCTGACAGACGACTCCAGGTTCGGGGCCGCCCTTCGGGGCGGCCCCTGCCGCGTCCGGATCGCGGCCACGGCTCCCGATCCGACGTTCAGTCGTCGAGGCGGAACGGTTGGACGACGTGGCGACACGACGGCTCGTCGAGGAACGCCCGCTGGAGGTCGATCCGGTCGTAGGCCTCGATGCGGGGCTCGGTGACGCTCATCACCTTCTCGATCGTGTTCTGCCAGATCCCGACCGCACCACGGACCTCGTCGTCGGGGATCGACGCCAGCGCGTTCTCGAACGCCGGTTCTTCGTCGGCGAGTTCGGCCCGACCGGCGTCGACCGATGCCAGCAGCTCGTCGCGGAGCGCCTCCGCTTCGGGGACGTCGTCCGGCAGCTCGAGCGTGTCGAGCGACTGCTCCCACTCGTCGAGCACCGCGCGTGCCGCGACGTATCCAGCGCGGATGTTGTCCGCGCGTTCGATCTCGTCGAGGTCGTGGATGTTCACGACGGAGTCGTTGACCACGTCGACGAGTGCATTGGTCTTGTCGCGGAGGTTCGCGCACAACATCACGGCGAGTCGGTGCTCGGCCTCGGGGACGGCATCCGATGTGGCGTCGTCGCGGCCGCACGAGGCGAGCACGAGCGACCCGGACACCAGGACGACGATCAGTTTCACCCGGCGGATCGTAGGCCGTCGGGACGGTGGAGGTCAGCGTGCCTTGGCGAGCGTGCCGAGGTAGAGCTCGATCACCTTCGGGTCGTGGAGGAGCTCCTCGCCTGTGCCGGTGTAGGCGTTGTGGCCCTGGTCGAGGACGTAGCCGCGGTCGCAGATCTGCAGGCATCGAGCCGCGTTCTGCTCGACCATGATGATCGAGACGCCGGTGTCGTTGACGAGCTTGACGCGCTCGAAGACCGCATCCTGCAAGACGGGTGAGAGACCCGCCGACGGTTCGTCGAGCAGCAGGACGGAGGGCTCCATCATGAGTGCCCGTCCCATCGCCAGCATCTGGCGTTCGCCGCCCGACAATGAACCGGCTCGGTTGTCGATCCGCTCGCCGAGTCGGGGGAAGATCTCCACGACCTGGTCGATCATGCCGTCGACGCCGGACTTCCGCTGGTACCCGCCCATCTCGAGATTCTCCCGGATCGTGAGCGACGGGAACACGTTGTTGATCTGGGGGACGTAGCCGATGCCCTTGGAGACCAAGGTGTTCGCCTTCTGCCCGGTGACGTCCTCACCGCGATAGGACACCGTGCCCTCGGAGATCTTGATGAGTCCGAAGAGGGCCTTGAGCATCGTCGACTTCCCGGCGCCGTTCGGGCCGATGATGCCGATCAACTCGCCGTCGTCGAGTTCGAGCGTTGCGCCGTTCAAGATGTTGACGCCCGGCACGTAGCCGGCGACGATCCGGTCGACGTGGATCAGGTGCTCGGTCATCGGTGCTCGCCTCCGAGGTCGGTCGCGGTGGCGTCGTGGAAGTGGTCGGGGTGCTCGACGACCTCGTGGAGCTCCTCGGACAGCGCTGCCGCTCCCGACCCGAGGTAGGCCTCCTGCACGGCGACGTTGGCGCCGATCGATGCGGGCGGACCCTCCGCGATGATCTCGCCCTCGGCCATCACCACGACCCAGTCGCTGATATCGGCCACGACGTCCATGTCGTGCTCGACGAAGACCACGGTGATGCCCTCGGAGCGCAATCGCTTGACATGGCCGAGCAGCGACTGGGTGAGCGCAGGGTTCACGCCGGCCATCGGTTCGTCGAGCATGATCAGGCGCGGATTGGCCATCATCGAGCGTGCCATCTCGAGCAGCTTGCGTTGGCCACCGGAGAGCGCACCGGCGAACTCGTCCTGCATGTGGGTCATGTTGAACTGATCGAGGATCTCGAGTGCCTTGGCGCGCACGTCGGTCTCTTGCCCGTTCCAGCCGCCGATCAGGCCCCGCCACATCGATTCGCCGCGCTGCTCCTGCGCAGCGAGCATCATGTTGTCGAGCACCGACATCTTGGCCAGCACCTTGGTGAGCTGGAACGTCCGTACCATGCCGCGTTCGGCGAGCAGATACGACTTGACGCCGCTCGCCGGTTCGCCGTCGAAGACCACCGTGCCCTGGTCGGGGGTGTCGAAGTTCGTGAGCAGGTTGAAGAACGTCGTCTTGCCCGCGCCGTTCGGCCCGATCAGCGCAGTGATGGCACCGCGCTGCACCTCGAGGTGCTCGACGTCGACCGCCCGGAGTCCGCCGAACTGTCGGACGACGCCGTTGGCGACCAGGATCGGGTCGGGTTTGGCAACACCCGGTTCCCAGGCGACGTCGTCGAACGAACCCTTCGCAGGGTTCGGCCACTCCTTCTGCATCGAACCGGCGCCGCCACCGCCGGCGGTCCGGCCGAACTCGACGACGGCGTCGTCCCCGGACTCGGGGGAGGGCTGTTCGTTACTTGCGCGCATCGATCGCGATCTCCCTCTTGTCGCCGAAGATGCCCTGTGGGCGGAACACGAGCAGCAACATCAGTGTCAGGCCGACGAGCATGAATCGGACGGCGCCGACCTGTGAACGCTCCATCAGCCAGTCGGGCATGATGCCGGCATCGATCAGCTCGATCAGGATGTTCTCGACCGCCGACAAGAGCATCCAGAAGATGATCGAGCCGACCACCGGACCCCACACACGGGCGAGGCCACCGAGGATCGCCGCCGTCAGGGCGAAGAAGGTCTGCTGGGTGCCGTAGTTGTCGGGCTGGACGGAGTTCTGCTGGACGGCGTAGAAGATGCCGGCGACGGCGCCGAACGTGCCGCCGAGGATCAGCGACTGCATCTTGAACTGGAACACGTTCTTGCCCAGTGCGGTGGCGGCGTCCTCGTCCTCGCGGATGGACTTCACGACGCGGCCCCACGGGCTGTTGACGAGTCGCCACACGATGAACACACACAGGAAGACGAGCATCCAGCCGACGAACATCTCCCAGAGGTCGGCACCGGTGAAACGGAGGTTGATGCGACCGAAGAGGTTGAACCCGTACGTCTTGCCGCCGCTCAACGGGTTCCAGCTCTGGAACTCGTTGGAGAACCCGTTGATGCCGTTCGACCCACCGGTGACGTCGGAGAGTGCCGCGGCTCTGACGGTGAAGCGGATGATCTCGCCGATCGCGATCGTCACGATCGCGAGGTAGTCGGCGCGGAGCCGCAAGGTCGGATAACCGAGGATGATCGCGAGCACCACACCGGCCGCGAGCCCGACCCCGATCGCCGGGATCAACGGCATCCCGAACTCCTCGATCGAGATGCCCGTGCCGTAGGCGCCCGCCGCCATGAAGCCGACCTGGCCGAAGTTGAGGAGGCCGGTGTACCCGAAGTGCAGGTTGAGACCGATCGCCGCGAGGGCGAAGATGATCGCCTGCTGCGTGATGCCCGACCGCAGGGTGTTGGAGATGATCGTGTACCAGTCCATCGCCGCGCCTCAGCCGATCCGTTCCCTGCGCCCGAAGATGCCTTGTGGTCGCAGCATGAGGATCACGATCATCGCCACGAGTGCACCGACGTTCTTCAGTTCCGGGGCGACGAACAGGGTCGTGAGGTAGATGAAGATTCCGATGACCACGCTGCCGGCGAAGGCACCGAAGTCGGTGCCGAGGCCGCCGAGCGTGACGGCGGCGAACACGAGGAGCAGGAGCTGCTGGCCGGTCAGCCAACTGATCTGCGAGGTCAGTCCGAAGAACACCGCGCCGACCGCGGTCAGGGCCGCACCGGCGAACCAGACCGACGAGATGATCCGGTCGACGTCGATCCCGCTCGACGCAGCCAGGTCGGGGTTGTCGGCGACCGCCCGCATCGCCTTGCCGAGCTTGGTGAGTCGGAGCGCCATCGCCACGGCTACCAGCATCAGGATGGCGACGATGATCATCACCAGTTCCTTCGGCAGGACGTCGACGGGTCCGAGCGAGAAGAGCGGATCGGTCTGTACCGCGTAGTCGTCGAAGGGTCGCGACCGTTCGGCGAAGATGTAGAGGAAGAAGTAGCGCAGGAAGATCGCCAGTCCGAGCGAGATGATCATCATCGCGGTCAGCCCGGTGCCGCGTTTGCGGAGCGGCCGCCAGAGCCCGACGTCGAGCCCGACGCCGAACAACCCGGTGACGATGAACGCCAGGATCGTGGCGATGATCAGGTTGAACCCGACCTTGGCGTTGAAGAAGTAGGCGATCAGGGCCCCGAGCACGATGAACTCGGAATGGGCGAAGTTGACGAGGCCGGTCGTGGCGTAGATGAGCGACAGTCCGACCGCACAGAGAGCGATGATCAGCCCGAACAGGATGCCCTGGTAGGTGAGCCGCGCCGCGCGGGTGAAGAAGCCGTCGGACGACTTCTCGCGCGCGGCGGCAGCGACGTCGCCCTCGGCGAGATTGAACAAGACGTTGGTCGGCTGGTTGGGCCGGGCCTCCACCCCGAGCTGCTGCAGGTCGGCACGCACGAGTTCGACGCCGTCGGGCAGCGTGTCGAGGTTCAACTCGACGACGTACGAACCCACCTGGGGGACCGGGACGAACACGAATCCGTCGGCGTCGGAGACCGCCCGGCCGACCTCGGCGCCGACCTCGATGACCTCTCGGTTCTCGATGACGCCCTCGTATACGACGATCTCGACGGACTCGACGGGGTACTTGTCGGCGCCGTCCTCCGCGGGGGTCACCCGCAGTGTCGTCTGGATGCCTTCCCCCTCGGCCGAGGCGACGCCGCCGAATGTCGCAGCAGCGCTCGCGGCGACCGCGAGCAGCATCAATATCAAGGTTCTCACGGCGTTGTGTCGCCGGTTTCGTCGCACCACGCCCCGAACTCTAGGCGCGTTCGACGGTGCCCCCGGAAACGTCGGGTTCACCGGCGGTTCAGGTTCGCTCCGTCGCCCCGGCGCGCAGGACGGGAGCGAGGAGATGCTGGAGACGCCACTCGAACGCCTCGTAGCGCTCGCGGAGGGGATCGACCGGCCAGTCGGGTGGTGTCAGTTCGGCAGGGAGGAGGGGATCGCTGCGGAGGAAGCGGAGGACCTCGGCCGACAGGGTGAATCCGGCAGGGATCTCGCTCGGATCGTCGGGCCGGAGCCGCCGATCGGCGTCGTCGAGGCGGACCGAGAGATCGCGTGCCCGGTCGGCGAGGTCGTCGAGCGGCCACAGCCGGGCGACGAGCGCGTCGGGTGCCGTGCCGGTGCTCGGGCCGGTGACGACGACCCAGTCGGGACCGAGATCGGGCGCAGCGAGATTGGCCGGCCGCATCCAGGTGGCGGGTCGGAGTTCGCCGAACCGGTGATTGGCCATCGTCGCTCGCAACTGTCGGCGGTCGCTCAGGTCGCGTTGGTCGACCGTGGCGACGGCAGTGTGCCAGTCGCCGTTCCAGGCGGTGTCGGCCCGCGACCGGCCGGAATCCTGGGCGGCCTGGCGGGCCCGGAGCCGTTCGGACAGCGTGTACCGGCCGTCGTCGAGCTCGACGTCGCCGGCGGCGACGAGGCGCGACAGGGCGGTGCGCATCGTGCCGCCGTTGATGCCGAAGACCTCGGCGAGCGACACGAGGGCGTGGGCGGTGAGTGACGGGGGGTGGGTGCCGAGCAGGGCCGACAGGGCGACCGACCGCGCGTTGAGCGGTCTCGCGTCGCTGCCGAGCGACGTGTCGATATCACGAGTATTGCTCGCCACGATCAGAAACTGTAACATGCGGGCATGAGCGCGACCGCCATCCCGCCGACCGTCCCGAACACGATGGTCCCGCCGCCCGAGATGCTGCCGGACGTGTTGCCGAACGAGCGGTTCAACGCTCGCGGCATGCCGGTCCGCGAGTTGCGCGACGATCTCCGCCGGATCCCGAACGCTCGCAACGTCGTCGCCGTCGTGTCGACCCTGCTCCAGTCGTACGGCGTCGTGATCGCCGCCGCGGTCGTCAACACCTGGTGGGCGTACGTGATCGCCTTCTTCCTCATGGCACGCGGTCACGTCTGTCTCAACATCCTCGGCCACGAGGCCGCCCACCGGCTGCTGTTCAGCAATCGTCGGGCGAACGATCTCGTCGGCCGCTTCATGTCGTACTCGTCGTACACGGCGATGCTCGCCTACCGGCGGGCCCACTTCGCCCACCATCGCGACGAGATGGGGCCCGACGAACCCGATCTGTCGCTGTACGCGGGCTACCCGATCGCCAAGGACTCGTGGCATCGCAAGCTGCGCCGCGATCTGACGGGTGTCTCCGCCTACAAGAACCTGCGAGTGCTGTTCAGCGCCGCACGGCACGGCAAGTCGGAAGCCCTCATCATCCTCGGCCTCCACGCCGGCCTGATCGCGCTCGCGATCGCCTTCCAGCGGCCGTGGGCATATGTCGTGTGGATCGCGTCGTGGTCGACGCTCTGGAAGTTCTCGAATCGCCTCCGGGCGATCGCCGAGCACGGCGGGATGCAGCGCTCGCGCGACCGCCGCGAGACGACCCACGTCATCCGACAGTCGCTCCTCGCCCGCTACTGGATGGTGCCGTACCACACGGGATGGCACCTCGCCCATCACGCCGACATGGGCGTGCCGTGGACGAACCTGCCGCGGCTGCACGACGAACTCGCCGCCACCGGATGGATCACGCCCGAACTCGAGTACCCGAACTATCGGGCCTTCTGGAAAGCGTGTTCGTCGGGCGGTTCGGGTGCCAAGAGCCAGCAGGCGACCGGTACCAGCTTCCTCGCCTTCGACGACTGAGGCGCGCGACGACTGAGGCGCCAGCCGGCTCAGCCGGCGATCTCGATGATGTCGCGCACGATCTCGAAGACCATGAACCCCATCACCGTGGTGCCGAGCACCGT
>JAGQSS010000016.1:0-12705 GCA_020439405.1 Ilumatobacter sp.
CCGCGACTCTCCACTGGGTTTCCAAGCCGGCCGTCGTGATCAGAATGTCCAGCGACGGACCCGTCCGGGATCCGGCAATATGAGCACGGGTCCGGCGCACATATCGCTCGGACCCGAGTATCCGACGGGCCAGTCGGGGCGGTGTTCGGACGAAACCGTCGGTCCGTGGCCGCGGCAGTACGCTCCGCTCCGTGGTCATCCGACGAGCGCTCACCGCGATCCGGAATCCGGCACAGCTCGTCCTCGCCGCATTCGTCGCGCTGATCCTCACCGGCACCGCGCTGCTCTCGCTCCCGTTCGCCTACGACGACGGGTCGGCCCCCGACTTCATCGACTCGCTGTTCTGGGCGACGTCCGCCTCGACGGTGACCGGGCTCGGCACGATCGACGTCTCGAGCTTCTCCCTGTTCGGCGAACTCGTCCTGCTCGGCCTCATCCAGCTCGGCGGCTTCGGCATCATGACGATCGGCTCGGTGTTCGCGCTCGTCGCATCGAGACGCATCGGGTTGCGCCAGCGCATGCTGGCCCAGGCCGAGATCGGGGCCGTCGACATCGGCGAACTGCGAGCCCTCATCGGTGCGATCGCCAAGATCACGATCGGGGTCGAACTGTCGATCGCGGCGATCCTGTTCGTCCACCTCGCGTTCGAGGACGACACGAGCATCGGCCGCGCCGCCTACAGCGGCCTGTTCCATGGCGTCTCGGCGTTCAACAACGCCGGCATCTCGCTCTACTCCGACAGCCTCACCCAGTTCGCGTCCGACCCGTTCGTGGTGTTCCCGATCACCGCCGCGTTCATCATCGGCGGCTTCGGGTTCCCGGTGCTCGTCGAGTTCGGACGTCGGGTCAAACCGCGCCGGTGGAGCCTGCACACCCGTATCACGGTCGCCGCCACGGCCGTCCTGCTGTTCGCCGGTCCGTTCCTCGTCCTGGTGCTCGAGTGGACGAACGAGGGAACGCTCGGCCCCATGAGCGTGTGGGACAAGCTCCAGGCCGCCTGGTTCCAGGGCGTCACGCCACGCACCGCCGGCTTCAACACGATCGACATCGGGGCGATGCACGACGAGACGCTCAACATCATGACCGGGCTGATGTTCATCGGTGCCGGGCCGGCGTCGACCAGTGGCGGCATCAAGGTCACGACGTTCGCCGTGATCGGGTACGCCATGTGGTCGGAGGTGCGCGGCGACTCCGACATCACGGTGTTCCGGCGGCGCCTGCCGGTCGGGATCTCCCGTCAAGCGATGACCATTGCGCTGCTGTCGCTCACGATCGTGTTCACCACCGCCGTGATCCTCGACACCATCTCGCCGTTCACGTTCACCCAGACGTCGTTCGAGGCGGCGTCGGCGTTCGGCACCGTCGGCCTGTCGACCGGCATCACCAACTCGCTGCCCGTCTTCGGACAGGTCCTGCTGGTGATCGTCATGTTGGCCGGCCGTATCGGACCGACCACGTTCGTCATGGCGCTGGCGCTGCGGAACCGCCAGCGTGCCTACCGTTACCCCGAAGAGCGCCCGATCATCGGGTGATGCCACCACTGGTGGAGGAGCTGCCATGTCCGACAAGATCATCAACACCGTCCTGAGCGGTCTCACCCACGAACGGGTGCGCCACGAGGGGGAGATCATCGTGATCGGCCTCGGCCGGTTCGGCTCGGCGCTCGCCGCGACACTCGTCGATCTGGGTTACGAGGTGCTCGGTGTCGACACAAACCCCGACATCGTCCAGAACCAGTCGGGCACCCTCACCCACATCGTGCAGGCCGACACCACCAACGTCCGCGCCCTCCGCCAGATCGGGGCGGCCGACGCGGTGACGGCGGTGGTGTGCATCGGCACCGGGATCGAGGCGAGCGTACTCACGACCGCCGCGCTCGCCGACCTCGGCGTGAAGAACATCTGGGCGAAGGCGATCACCGAACCCCACGGCCACATCCTGCGTCGTGTCGGCGCCCACCACGTGGTCTTCCCCGAGGCCGACATGGGTCAGCGGGTCGCTCACCTGGTGACCGGCCAGCTGCTCGAGTTCCTCGCCCTCGACGACAACTTCGTGATCGGCGAGCTGGCGGCGCCCGACGAGCTCATCGGCGTCCCGCTCGGCAACTCGAACCTGCGGGCCGAGTACAAGGTCACCGTGATCTGCGTGAAGCCGTCGGGCGGACAGTTCACCTACGCCGACCGCGACACCGTGCTCTCCAAGAGCGACCTGATCGTGATCGCCGGCCACCGCGCCGACGTCGAACGCTTCAGCGTCCGCGACTGACGCTCACCGCGCCGACAGCGCCTCGGCGAGGACGTCGGGGAAGCGGTCGGGGGTGCAGCTCATCACCGTCGCACCGAGTGCGGCGAGGTCGGCTGCGGCCTGCTGGTCGTGCACCGGGGCACCCTCGTCGCTGAGGGCGAGCAGACACAGGACCACCACACCCGACTGCACCAGACGGGCGACCCGAGCCCGCATTAGGTCGGCGTTGCCACCTTCGAACAGGTCGCTGATGAGCACCAGCACGGTCTCGTTCGATCGGGTGATCAGCCGCCGGCAGTAGCCGAGGGCCTCGGCGATGTCGGTCCCGCCACCGAGCTGGACGCCGAACAGGACGTCGACCGGGTCGTGCAAGACCGGCGTGAGATCGGTGACCGACGTGTCGAACGCGACGAGGTGGGTCCGCAGCGCCGGCAGCTGGGCGAGCACGGCGCCGAACAACGAGGCGTAGACGACGCTGTCGGCCATCGACCCGGACTGGTCGACGGCGATCACGACGTCGCGGGCCAGGCTCCGTTGCCGACGCCCGTAGCCGACGAGACGTTCGGGGATCACCGTCCGGTAGTCGGGCTGGTAGTGCCGCAGGTTGGCATGCACGGTGCGGCCCCAGTCGATGTCGCCCGCACGAGGTCGCCGGGTGCGGTTGGCGCGAGCGAGCGCACCGTGCACCGCCGCACGGGTCCGATCGGTGAGCCGTCGTTCGAGATCAGCGAGCACCGTCGCGATCACCTGCCGTGCCGTGGCACGCGTCTCGTCGGGGAGGAGATGGTTCAGCTCGACGAGCGTGGTCACGAGGTGCAGATCGGGTTCGATCGACTCGAGCAATTCGGGCTCGAGCAGGAGCTGCTTGAGATCGAGCCGATCGATCGCGTCGCGCTGCATCACCTGCACCACCGGTGTCGGGAAATACGTCCGGATGTCGCCGAGCCACCGGGCGACACGCGGGGCCGACTTCCCCAGACCACCGGCACGGCCGCTCCCCCGACCGCCACGGCGCTGCTGTGTCTCCTGGTCGTAGACCGCACCCATCGCCGCGTCGATACGGACGTCGTCGCCGCCGAGCGTCGCCCCGGTGCCGTCGGCGTCGCCACCACCGAGCACGAGTCGCCACCGGCGCATCCGTTCGGTCTCCGACACCCGCTGCTGATCGCTCACCGTGCCCCCGATCGGTCGACGTCGCTCGCCACGTGGAGGCCGAGCAGGTGGCGAACGGTGACCAGCGCGGCCTCGACCCGCTCCGGATCGAGATCGGCTCCGTACCCGGCGACGACCTCACGTTGCTCGCCCGCGACCAGACGTCCGAGTTGACGCCGTTCGGCCGACTCGAACGCCCCGAAGGTCCGGCGCAGCAACGGCACGGTCTCGTCGAACGCTTCCGGGCGGAGCGACGACAGCCACCGGTCGACGACGGCGAGCAGGTCGGCGTCGTGGACCAGGACGGCACCGCTGCCGGCGAGGAACCCTTCGACGAAGGCGGCGCCGACCGCCGGTGGCGTGCCACCCGACAGGGCCCGACCGAGCCGCCGCTCGACGACATCGCTCGCCCACCGCCCGGCGTCGTGGAGAATCCGCGTGGAGCGTCCGTGGACCAGCCCGTGACCGGGCCCGTCGGCGAGCTGTTCGAGTACCTCGGGGAAGGCACGCCGGCGCGCCACGTGGTCGACCAGGGCGAGCGCCTGTTGTGTCTCGCTCAACCGCTCGACCATCAGCGCCGCCGCGTCGTCGTCGAGCGAAGCGCACGCCGGGACGACACCGGCGAGGACGCGGACGACCAGCCCGTCGAAGACCGACGCGAGCGCGTCGCGATCGGTGGTCCGCACGTCGCCGTACCGCTGCGCGGTGGCGAGCGGGCCGAGCGCCGCCATCAGGTCGCCGACATCGGGGTCGTTCGCCGCGCGGGTGGCCAGCTCGTGCACGATCGGGTCGACGGCGTCGGGAAGATCGGCGAGGAGTGCCAGGTCGAGCGCCTCGGCGAGATCGACGAGGCGGGCCGCCGAGCCGGCCCGTTCGATCAGCCGGTTCGCGGCGGCCTGCTCGACGGTCGTGCCGTAGCCCGCGTACTCGATGACACGGATCGACCATTCGGGACGCCACGCGACGTCCCAGGTCTCACGGAAGGTGCCGCTCGAACCGCGACCCTCGGTCAGCGTTCCCCACGGGACGCCGATCGCATTCATCTGATGGAGCAGGTGCGATCGCCGCAGGCCGTTGGGCGTTCGGAGATCGAGCTCGACGGTGGCGTCGTTCGACTCGGGTTTGAGCCGCGCCGACCGCTGGCGCTTCGCGAGATCGCGGGCCAGCGGGACCTGTGGCGCGTCGTCGGGCACCGACCCGATCGCATCGCCGACGACGAGCTCGCGGCGCACGAGCGGCCGGCCGCCCATCACGGCGTCGGCTGCGTCGAGCACCTCGTCGAGTCCGGCGCGGGGCCGGTGCCGGAGCGCCGCAAGGGCGTCGGCCATGCGCGTCGCGGCGATGAGGTGGTCGGGTGACGCCGACAGATCGGCCCGTCGGAGTACCTGCGCAGCGTCGACGAAGAAGCGTGCGACACCGTCGGCACCGGGGTGTCGGAACACGTGGTCGTACCAACCCGGGCTGCGGACCCCGGCGCCATAGCCGGTGGCGGTGGCGAGCCGCTGGTGTGTCCACGGCACCCAACTGACGGCGACCTTCGCCTTCGGCAGGCCCCGGAGCGTCGCGGCGTCGGCCGACGCCGACGTGGCGCCGGACCCGGTCACGTCGATCGCAGGCACGTGCCACGCCCCGCACACCACGACCACCCGCTCGTGCTCCTTGAGCGCCGCACGGATGCGCTTGCGCATGTGGGCCTCACGTCGTTCCTCGGAGGTGGAGGTCACGCTCCCGGCGCGGACGGCCGCCATGGCCTCGGCGACCGCAGCGAACGCCGGCAGACCGTCGCCGCGGTGCTCGATGACGTCGTCCCACCACCGTTCGGCGTCGGGCTCGCCGGCAGCGGCGGCAAGTGCGCCGAGCGGATCGACGGGTGCCGTCGCTGCATCGGTGAGGCGATCGTCGTCGGGCGACGCGGCCAGCGTCACGGCGAGCGGGAGATCGATCGCCTCGACGGCGACCTCGTGCTCGTTCGCCCACCGGATCGCCTGCCACTCGGGACTGAACGATGCGAGCGGGGCGAACACGGCACGGTGCGGCTGGTCGATCACGTGGCCGAGGAGCGCGACGGGCGGCACCAGGCCCTCGGTCCCCACCCATTCGAACGCAGCGGTCGTCTCGGCCGGCGACTCGACGAGCACGACCTGCGGGTCGAGTTCGTCGAGCGCGGCCAGGACCGACCGCGCCGACCCGGGTCCGTGGTGCCGGATCCCGAGCAGGTGGAGCCGTTCGGTCACCGCTGCCTCAGCCGAGCGCGCGGCACGCCTCGTAGAAGTCGTCCCAGCCGTCGCGGTGCGCGACGACCGATTCGAGGTACTCCCGCCAGGCGACGCCGTCGTGGGTCGGGTCGCGCACGACGGCGCCGACCACGCCGGCCGCGACGTCGTCGGCGCTCAGCTCGCCGGTGCCGAAGTGGGCGGCGAGGGAGAGCCCGTTCGTGACGACTGAGATCGCCTCGGCGGTGCTGAGCGTGCCGGACGGCACCTTCAGGCTGGTGCCACCGTCGACGGTCTGGCCGTCGCGCAACTCGCGGAACACGGTGACCACCCGACGGATCTCGTCGGCCGACGACGACACCGGCGGCAAGGCGAGCGCCGTGCCGAGTTCGTTCACGCGCTGCGCGACGATCGCGATCTCCTCGTCGGCGGAGTCGGGCAGCGGCAACACGACCGTGTTGAACCGGCGCCGGAGCGCCGCCGACAGATCGTTCACGCCACGGTCGCGGTCGTTCGCGGTGGCGATCACGTTGAACCCGCGGGTGGCGAGCACCTCGGTGTCGAGCTCAGGAATCGGCATCGACTTCTCACTGAGCGCCGTGACGAGCGCGTCCTGGACGTCGGAGGGCATGCGGGTGAGCTCTTCGACGCGTGCGATCGATCCCGACTGCATGGCGCGATAGATCGGCGACGGGACGAGGGCCGCCTCGGTGGGGCCCTCGGCGAGGAGTCGGGCGTAGTTCCAGCCGTAGCGGAGCGTCTCCTCGGTGGTACCTGCCGTGCCCTGCACAAGCTGCGTCGAGTCGCCGCTGATGGCGGCCGCCAGGTGTTCGCTGACCCACGTCTTCGCGGTGCCGGGCACCCCGAGCAGGAGCAGTGCCCGGTCGGTGGCGAGCGTCGCCACCGCGACCTCGATCAAGCGCCGCTTGCCGACGTACTTCGGCACGATCACGGTGCCGTCAGGGAGCGTGCCGCCCATCAGGTACTCGACGACCGCCCACGGCGAGAGTCGCCAGCTCGGCGGCCGCTCGCGATCATCGTGCACGGCCAGCGCCGCCAACTCGTCGGCGTACTGCACCTCGGCATGTGGCCGCAGAACCTCACCCATCGTCCCGACGCTAACGGAGGGGTGTGACGATGGTGTCCGTCCCGTTCGTCCGTGCGCCAAGCTGTGGCGATGATCGAGGAGCTGGAGGAACTGGCGCTGTCGTTCCCGGAGGCGTGGCCCGACGATCCGTGGGGCGACCGGGTCGTGAAGGTCGGTAAGAAGATCTTCGTCTTCCTCGGCGACACCGACCGACCGGTCGTCACCGTGAAACTGCCGGAGTCGCGCGACCACGCGCTGTCGTTCCCCGAGGCGTTTCCCACCCGGTACGGACTCGGCAAGCACGGCTGGGTCACGATCTTCGTCGACGTCGTCCCCGAGGAGGAGCGCGAGGTCCTGTTCGACTTCGTCGAGGAGAGTTACCGCGCCGTCGCCACCAAGACCCTCGTCAAACGCCTCGACGCCCAGCCTGACATTGACATGGGGTCAGGCACCTTCTGGCGTTCAGCCGGGCGTCCGGTCCGACCTGGCAGGCCAGAAGGTGCCTGACCCCATGTCCCGAAACCTCCGGCGTCCGCGATCACCTCGGTCGGTACGGTTCGGGGATGCATCTGGCGGATCGGTTCGTCCTTCCCGAGGGGTATGTCGCCCGCCCCTATGCGGGTCGCAGTGACCATGCGGCGATGGCGGCGATGCTGACCGAGTACCGGTTGATCACGGGCGACCCCGAGATGGTGAACGCCGACCAGATGGACCAGAGCTACGCCCATCTCACCGACTGCGACCCCGACCTCGACATCGCGCTCGTCGAGCGCGACGGCGAGTTGGCGGCCTACTGCCGACCGGCCCACGGCGATCTCGACGACACGACCGACCTGATCGTGTTCGTGCCGACCTCACCAGCACATCTCCGCGCCGACCTGTTCCACGCCCTCGCCGACGGCTGCGAGGCCCACCTCCGCAAGTGGATCTCCGACCGGCCAGCCCGGTACCGGGGTTACGCCTGCCACCCCGGCCCCGGCGTCACGCCGACCGACGGCGAGGCGGCATGGCTCGAACAGCGCGGCTACACCGCAACCGAGTGGGGCGCATCGCTGCGACGTCCGGACCTCGACGACATCCCCGACCTGCCCCTCCCCGACGGCATCGAGGTCCGGCCCGTCCGACCCGAGCAGATGCGCGACATCGTCGCGGCCCACCACGAGTGCTTCCGCGGCGAGTGGGACTTCAGCGAGATCGACGAGCGGACGTTCGCGCACATCATCGACGATCCGTATCGCGACGAGACGCTCTGGCAGGTGGCGTGGGACGGCGACACGATCGTCGGTCAGGTCAAGCCGTTCATCAACGACGACGAGAACACGGCACGTGGCTACCGGCGCGGGTACACCGAGTACATCTCGACGCACCGCGACTACCGCAACCGCGGCATCGCCGGGGCGTTGCTGGCACGGGCGCTGGCCGCGATCCGCGATCGCGGCATGACCGAAGCCGTCCTCGGCGTCGACACGAACAACCCCGGCGGCGCGTTCCAGCTCTACACCAAGCTCGGCTTCGAACTCCAGACCTACGAAGCCGTCTACACCCGCCCGACGTAGGAAGGGGTCAGGCACCTTCTGGCGTTCGACGCGTCGGAGTCCCCGGCCTGGTCTGCCAGAAGGTGCCTGACCCCTTCCTCGACCCCTACGTCGCGTCGAGTTCGGTGAGCATTCTGTGGCGGAGGCGGGCGAGGTCGGCGAGCGCGAACGCCTGACCGACGCCGGTGCCCTGGAGTGCGGCGGCGACCTCGGGGAGCACGGCGGGACGGCACCGCGCCAGGAGGTTGACGAGCACCGCCCGGTCGGGCGCGCCGAACCGTCCGTCGTCGAACCCGCCGGCCAGGCGACGGGACACCGTGTGCGCGTCGAGCGTCCGCAACTCGTCGAGGTCGGGCGGCATCGGCAGGACCGGGAGCGTCGCGACCGCCTCCGCGTCGACCCGACGCCCGGACGCCGCCGACAGTTCGGGCACGTGCCCGACGAGCCAGCGTGCCACCGACCCGCCGGCGAGCATCACGCGCGCCCGCCGGACCCCGTCGCCGCGGTGGCGCGCCAGCGCCTCGACGAGCACGTCGGGCGGCAGCCGGAACCCGCGCTCGACCACGGTCAGCATCCACTCGTCCTCGAGGACCGACCACTCGGACACGACCTGACGCCACGTGGCGGACGCGTTCGGCGGACACAGGGGTCGGTCGTCGGGTTCGGGTGCCTGGAGCGCGTCGACCGTCGGGCCGGGGCGGAACGCCGCTCGCCGGGCGGCGGCGACCGCTGCCACCGTCGCCAACATGCGCGACCCGGGATCGGGTCGGAGGGCATCGTCGACCAGGTCGGCGACCGGACCGTCGGGCGGACGCGGCGGTTCGCGGCGGTCGGTGCCGAGCATCGCCGCCGTCACGAGTTCGCGCCAGAACGCGTCGAGATCGGTCACGAGACCCCCACGAAGCTCGGGTCGGCGCGTGGTCCGATGTCGATCGCCCGGTCGGCGAGGTGCACCGTGAGCGGCTGGAGACCCCACGGCGTCCACTCGACCGTGACGGTGACGGGCTCGCCCGCCGATGCAGCCAGCAGGGTCGCGAGCGAACGTTTTGGGCCGATGAGCGGGAGCGACCCCGACCCGTCGGCGAGCACCCACCGCCCGCCGCTCACGGTCGGCACCGCTCGCACCGTGGCAGGGAACCGCTCGAGCCACGGCTCGTCGGCGACCGCCCGTCCGATCCGGTCGCACGCCTCGTCGAGCCCGACTGCGAGCGGCTCGACGAAGGGCAGCGGGTCGGCGTACCGCTCGCCGGCGAGGGCTCGCAGCGCGCCGCCCGGGTAGCGGTGCAGGTCGGCGTGGACCACGGTGCCGACGGTGAACGAGTCGTCGAGCACCTGCTGGTAGGCGGCGAACGACAACAGCATCGCCCACCGCTTCGTGGTCGTGCCGTACAACCACAACCGTCGGACCTCGATGCGGTCTTCGCGGACGTCGCTGCGCCCGGCGACGAACCATTCGTCGGTGTCGGGCACGCCGGCGAGGACGTCGGCCTTGCGGACCTGCCAACCAGCCGACGCGGCGACGGCATCGGCGAGCGGACCCGGCAAGTCGGGCAGGTGACGGCCCGCCCGGGCGAGGAGGTGCAACATCCCGAGCTCGACGAGGACGTCGCTGTGCCAGTCGGGGGTCGACCCGACGAGGCCGGCCAGACGACGCACCCGGTTGGCGAGCGCGCCGGCGCGGGCGTCGACGAGACGGGCGGCGAGCTGGTCCCAGGTGTCGTAGGCGGCGAGCGCCGGATCGGCGAGCCCGGTGCGCATCCGGTCGTCGAGCCAACGGTCGAGTTCGGTGAGCCCCTCGAGCATGCGGGCGACGCGCTCGTCGCGCGACCGGTCGAGTTCGTCTCGGTCGGGCGGCGCCGGTTCGTCGCCCGACGGCCCACCCGGTGTCTCGTCGTCGCCCGACCCACCGCCGTCGGCCGGGTCGGCGGCGCCCGCGGGTGCGCCGGCACCGCCATCGCGGTGCCGATCGCGCGACCCGATCCAACTCGCGACCGGCGCCGGCGCTGCCCCGTCGGGGACACCGCCACGGGCCCACAGCAAGAGCAGCGCCAGCGCGTGCTTGCACGGCAGCTTCCGGCTGGGGCACGTGCATCGCCACGCCACCTCGGCGTGATCGACCATCGTGTCGTACGGCTCGGCGCCCGAACCGCGACACCGCCCCCACAGCGACCGGTCGTCGCCACCGAGCGCCGACCACCGCGCCACGACGGCGAGCGGCTCGGCGGCGGCGACGGCGCGGGGCGACGGCGCGACGGCGGCCACCTGTTCGACGGTCCACGGTTCGGCCACGGACGCCACGGTAGCGACGGGGTGTCGCGGTCGGCAGGGGTACGATCGCGACATGTCCGACATCACTCCGGCGACGATCGACGCCGATGCGCAACAGGTGTCCGGCTCGCGGGTCGTCGCAGCGACACCCGAGCAGATCTTCGAGCTCCTGACCGACCCCGCCCGTCACGGCGACATCGACGGTTCCGGCATGGTGCAACAGGCGCGGGGCGACCAGCAGCGGCTCGCACTCGGGTCGAAGTTCGGGATGGACATGAAGATGGGCCCGCTCCCCTACCGGATCACGAACACCGTGGTCGAGTTCGAGGAGAACGAGCTGATCGCGTGGCAGCACCTCGGCAAGCACCGGTGGCGTTACCAGCTCGAACCGGTCGACGGCGGCACCCGCGTCACCGAGACGTTCGACTACTCGACCGCCGTGTGGCCGAAGGGTCTCGAGCTGATGGGCTACCCGAAGCAGCACCGCGCCAACATCGACGCCACGCTCGAGCGGCTCGCCGCGATCTTCGACTGAATTTCCCGGCCGGGAACACACCCGCCGCCGACGCGGTTGCACTCCCCCGATGACCCCCGACGGCGTGAGCTACTACTGGCGGCCCGGCTGCCCGTTCTGCTCGATGCTGCGTCGCGGCCTCGACAAGGCGGGCATCCGCACCGTCGACCACAACATCTGGGACGACCCCGAGGCCGCCGCCGTCGTGCGCGAGCACGCCGGTGGGAACGAGACGGTGCCGACCGTGGTGATCGACGGTGTCGGCATGGTCAACCCGAGTGCCTCCCAGGTCGCCGAGTACCTGATGGCGAATGCGCCGCACCTGTTGCCCGACGACTTCGAGCCGCCCGAGCCGGGGCTACTCCGCAAGCTCTTCGGCTGACGGCTCGGCCGCGGTGGCCACGGCCAGTGCGGCGAGCCACGTCGAGATCGGCACCGAGGCGACGAGCCCGATCGATCCGACGAGGGTCCGCACGATCTCGACGGCGACCAGCTCGCGGGTGATCACCGAACCGACGCTCTGTTGCGCGCTGGTGAACAGGAGCAGCAACGGCAGCGCCGTGCCCGCATAGGCGAGGAAGAGCGTGTTCACCGTCGACGAGATGTGGTCGCGCCCGATCCGCGTCGCGCGCCCAGCGAGCTCGCGTGTGGTCAGTCCGGGCTGGACGGCCTTGAGCTGCCACACCGCGGACACCTGGGTGACGGTGACGTCGTCGAGCACTCCGAGCGACCCGATCACGATCCCGGCGAGCAGGATGCCGCGCGCATCGACGCCCTCACCGAGCCCGTAGAGGAGCAGGCTCGAGTCGTCGGTCAGCCCGGTCAGGTGGGTGAACCCGACGAAGACCTGCGCCAGCACGACGGTGATCACCAGGCTGGCGAGCGTCGCCAGCAGTGCGATCGCGGTCGACGGGTGTGGTCCGTGGGCGAGGAACAGGGCGACGTACGCGATCGCGGCGGCCGCCACGACGGCGACGAGGACGGCATCGCTCCCGTCGAGGATCGCCGGGAGGGCGAACACCACGATCACGAACAGACTGACGGCCAGACCGGCGAGGGCACCCACCCCACGCCAACGACCGAGCGCGATCACCGCGACCGCGAACAGGACGGCGAGGATCCACAGGGCCGAACCGCGCTGGTAGTCGTAGAACTCGAACACGAGCCGACCCGCGTCGGTCTCGAACACCGACAGCAGGATCGCGTCACCGGTGCGGACGGTCGAGCCGGCAGGCAGTTCGACCGATGCCCGCTCGCCCTCGTACGGGCCACCCGTCATCACGAAGTCGATCCAGCGGCACTCACCGACGCCGGTGCTGCAGGTCAGGAGCTGGTCGTCGACGACGTCGGCGGGAACCGGATCGGCGTCGAGGAGGAGCGGGTCGTCGACGTCGTCGTCGCCGAGCGGCCACAGCACCGCCATCGCGACCACGACGAGCACACCGAGGCCGACGACGATCGGCCAGAGCCAGGTCAGCAGCCGCTGGTCGACCACGACGTCGTCGGTGTCACCGGCGTGTCCGTGGTCGTGTGGCATGTCAGGCGCGGCAGTCGGCGCAGGTGCCGTAGATGTCGACGGCGTGGTGCGACGGTGCGAATCCGGCCGACGCCGCGGCGTCGTCGAACGCCCGGTCCATGGCCGCCTCGAGGCGATCGGGCAGGGTCACGTCGACCACCGTCCCGCAGTCGTCA
>JAGQSS010000016.1:12804-19007 GCA_020439405.1 Ilumatobacter sp.
CAGATCAGGTGGTGGTGGTGCTCGGTGAGGTGCTCGTCGAGTTCGAACAGCGCATGGTCACCGACGTGCACCAGACGCCGGACGACGCCCAGCTCGGTGAGCATCGCCAGACTCCGGTACGCCGAACTCTGGGCGAGACTCGTATCGGCCGCCAGCAGGTCGGGCAGGCTGATCGGCGAGCCCGCCGCCACCAGCGCTTCGACGACCGCTCGCCGGTTGGCGGTGTACTGCTGGTCGTGCTCGGCGAGTCGTGCGCCCACGGCGCGGTGCAGTTCGGCGAGGTCGCTCACGCGCCCGGCTCCCGATCGTCGTCGTGCACGTGGTCGTGCTGGTGCTCGTGGACGTGATGGTGGAACTCGTGGTGCGGGCCGAGTTCGTGTGGATCGCCGTCGTGATGGTCGTGGCCGTGCTCGTCGACGACGACGGTGCTGCCGTCGTCGCGGATCAAGCGGCCACCGAACGCCTCGGCGAGCAGCGCTGGCACGAGGACGTCGCCCGGTGCACCGTCGGCGAGGACGCACCCGGCGAGCAGCATCACCCGGTCGGCCCGACGGGCCTCCGCGAGGTGGTGCGTCGAGAACACGACGGTACGGCCGGCTGCGGCGGCGTCGGCGATGACGTCGAGGATGCGCAGCTGGCTGGGCAGGTCGAGCCCGGTGATCGGTTCGTCGAGCAGGAGCAGCGCCGGGTCGCTCGCCAACGCCTGGGCGACCAGGACCCGCTGTTGCTGGCCACCGGACAGGTCGCCGAACGGGCGTCGACGGAGGTGGGTCACCTCGAGTTGTTCGGCGGCGCCGTCGATCAGGTCGCGGTCGTGGTGCCGGAGCCGACCGAGCAGGCCACGTTCGCCGTAGCGGCCCATGCGCAACACCTCGTCGACCGACAACGGCATCCACCGATGATGGTTGCGGTGCTGGGCGACCAGTGCGACGGGACGGGCCGCCTCGACCCGCCCGTCGGCCGACTCGATGAGCCCGGCCAGGAGCGAGATGAGCGTGGTCTTGCCGCTCCCGTTCGCCCCGACGAGTGCCGTCGTCGTCCCGGCAGCGAGTTCGAACGACGACGGGGCGAGCGCAGTGACGTCGCCGTAGTGCACGCACGCATCGGTGACCCGTGCGCCGAGGCCGGTCGGCAAGGAGGTGATCATCGGGGTTGCCATGAGAACGGTTCCCACTCTAGCATCATGAGAATGATTCTCACCGGCTCCCCTCGCCGCCTCCTCGCCCTCGCCTCGTCGGCCGCGCTCACGCTCGCCGCGTGCGGCGGTGACGACACCGGATCGGCGTCCTCCGACGCGCCGGTCGTCGCGACGACGAGCATCTGGGCCGACGTGACGTCGAACGTCGGCTGCGGCGCCGAGGTCCCGGCGCTGATCCCGGCCGGGGCCGATCCGCACAGTTTCGAACCGTCGCTCCAGGACCGCGAGCTGGTCGACGGCGCCACCACGGTGATCGCCAACGGGCTCGATCTGGAGGAACCGATCCTGCCCCTGCTCGACGTCGCCGCCGACAACGGGACGAACGTGATCGAGCTGGCGATCGACGTCGACGTCCTCATGCCCACCGACGAACACGACCACGACGACGAAGATCACGACGACGAAGATCACGACGAGGAAGAAGGTCAGGTCGACGACGATCACGGCCACGCGCACGGCGACGGCGGCGACCCGCACTTCTGGCAGGACCCGCGTCGTGTCTCGGGCACCCTCGACACGATCGCCACGGCACTGGCGGCGAACTCGATCGACACGTGCGTCGACGAGTACCGCGCCGAACTCGAGTCGCTCGACGCCGAGATCGAGTCGATGCTCGCCCCGATCCCCGATGACGCCCGCGTCCTGGTCACCAGCCACGAGTCGCTCGCCTACTTCGCCGACCGCTACGGCTTCGAGATCGTCGGCACGGTCATCCCGTCGATGAGCACGATGGCCGAGACCAACGCCGCCGATCTGGCCGAACTCTCCGACGAGATCGAACGGCACGGTGTGGAGGTCATCTTCACCGAGGAGATGTCGTCCGCCGCCGACGCCGAGGCCCTGGCCGACCGGCTCGGCGTCGCCGTCGTGCCGCTCGTCACCGACTCCCTCACCGACGATCCCGACACCGACACGTACGTCGAGATGATGCGACACAACGCCGGCCTGATCGCCGAACAGTTGGTGCCGTGATCGGCCCGGCCGAGCCCCGACGCCCGTAACCTCGCGACGTGACCTGGCTGACCGATCCCGTCGACTGGTGGATCACGCCGTTCGTCGACAACCCGTTCCTGCGCGACGCGCTGTGGGCGGCGTTGCTGACCGTCGTGTGCACCAGCGTCATCGGCACCTGGGTCGTGCTCCGCGGGCTCAGCTTCCTCGGCGATGCGCTGGCGCACGGCGTGCTGCCCGGTATCGCGATCGCGTTCGTGCTCGGCGCGTCGACCACGCTCGGCGCGCTGGTGGCGGCCATCGTCATGGTCGGCGGCGTCCAACTGATCCGGACCGCGTCGCCCCTGCCCGACGACGCCTCGATCGGGGTGTTGTTCGTGGGGTTCCTGGCGCTCGCGGTGGTGGTGATGTCGTCGCGCTCCGGCGGCGGCAGCGGCGATCTCAACCGGTTCCTCTTCGGCTCGATCAACGCGATCGACGGGGCCGGACTGCGGCGGCTGTTCGCCGTCGCGGTGATCACCGTGGTCGGCGTCGTCGTCCTCCACCGGGCACTCGTCGTCGGGACCTTCGACGAGGTGCAGGCGCGTCTGCTCGGTTTCCGCCCGCGGCTGACCCATTTCGTCCTGCTGGTCATGCTGGCCCTGGCGATCGTCGCGTCGTTCGAGACGGTCGGCAGCCTCCTCGTGTTCGCGTTCCTGATCGCCCCGCCCGCGACCGCATCGCTCGTGTTCCGTCGCGTGCCGACGATCATGGTCGGTGCCGTGCTGGTCGGCACGATCGGCTCGATCATCGGCCTGCTGATCAGCTACCACGCCGCCACCGCCACCGGCGCCACGATGGCGCTCACCACGGTGGTGATCTTCCTGCTCGGACTCGTCGCCAGCTCGGTCGAACGACTCCGCAACGGAATCTGACCGGCCGCCCACTACGTTGCCTGTCCATGGCCGACCCACGACTGGCGGGCACGTCGATCGCCGATTCGGTGATCGACGTGTTCGGCAACACGCCCATCGTCCGTCTGAACCGCATGATGGAGGTCGAACAGATCCCATCGGTGCTGGCGATGAAGATGGAGACCACCAACCCCGGTGGCTCCGCGAAGGACCGCCCGGCGCTCGAGATGATCCTCGCCGCCGAACGGTCGGGGCAGCTGAAACCGGGCGGGACCATCGTCGAACCGACCAGCGGCAACACCGGCGTCGGCCTCGCGATCGTCGCGGCCCAGCGTGGCTACGACTGCGTCTTCGTGATGACCGACAAGAACGGCCAGGAGAAGATCGATCTCCTGAAGGCGTACGGCGCCGAGGTGGTCGTGTGTCCCGTGGCGGTCGCACCCGACGACCCGCGCAGTTACTACAAGGTCGCCGAACGGCTGACCCACGAACGCAACGCCTACCGGCCGAACCAGTACGGCAACCCCGACAACCCGGAGGCGCACTACAAGACGACCGGCCCGGAGATCTGGGAGCAGACGGCGGGCCGGATCACCCACTTCGTCGCCGGCGCCGGGACGTGCGGCACGATCACCGGCACCGCCCGCTACCTGAAGGAACAGAACCCCGACATCCACATCGTCGCCGCCGACCCCGAGGGTTCGGTGTTCTCCGGCGGCACCGGGCGCCCCTACCTCGTCGAGGGCGTCGGCGAGGACTTCTTCCCGAACGCATGGCAGCCCGACCTGTACGACGAGGTGATCGCCGTGAGCGACGCCGACAGCTTCGCGATGGCGCGGCACGTGAGCCGCACCGAGGGCATTCTGATCGGCGGATCCGGCGGGCTCGCGGTCGCGGCGGCGATCCAGGTCGCCAAACGCGCGGCCCCCGACGACATCGTCGTGGTGTTGAACCCCGACTCCGGACGCGGGTACCTGTCGCGGATCTTCAACGAGGACTGGATGGTCAACTTCGGGTTCGTCACCGAGTGCGATCAGTGCGTCGGGGCCGTGCTCGAGGCACGTGGTGACGATCTCGACAAGCTGCTGTACGTCAATCCGTCCGACACCGTCCGGCAGGCGATCGAGCGGATGCGCGAGCACGGGATCAGCCAGCTCCCCGTGTGCAAGAACACCCCGCCGTTCGCGAACGCCGAGGTCGCCGGGTCGGTCGACGAACTCGAACTCATGGAGCGCATCGCCGCCGACCCGGCCGCGATGGACCTCCCGGTCGAGGACGTGATGGGATCACCGTTGCCGACCGTCGGGATCGGGCAGAAGATCGAGTTCGCCCTGGAACAACTGCACACCGCACCGGCGTTGCTGGTGCTGTCGGGCGGCCGACCGCTGAGCGTGCTCAGCCGCACCGACATCCTGACCTACTTCCAGCAACGAGCGGAGGCCTCGCATGGGTGAGATCGAAGAGCAGACGGGGTGGGGGTTCGAGACCCTCGCCATCCACGCCGGGCAACCGGCCGACCCGGCGACGGGCGCCGTCGTCGTGCCGATCTCGTTGTCGACCACGTTCGCCCAGTCCGAGGTCGGGGTCCACCAGGGCTACGAGTACTCGCGATCGGGCAACCCGACCCGGACCGCGGTCGAACAGCAGGTCGCAGCACTCGAGCGCGCCCGGCACGGGTTGGCGTTCGCGAGCGGCCTCGCCGCGGAGGACAACATCCTGCGCCTGCTGCAGCCGGGCCAACGCGTGCTGCTCGGCAACGACGCCTACGGCGGCACGTTCCGGCTCATCTCGAAGGTGTGGGGTCCCCTCGGCGTCGAGTGGTCGGCCGTCGACCTGTCCGACCTCGACGCCGTCGCCGCCGCCTGGCCCGACGACACCGGGATGGTGTGGCTCGAGACGCCCACCAACCCACTGCTCACCTGCTTCGACATCGAAGCGATCGCCGAGCTGGCGCACGAACGCGGTGCGCTCGTCGTGGTCGACAACACGTTCGCGACGCCCTACCTGCAGCAACCGATCACCCTCGGCGCCGACATCGTGGTGCACTCGGCCACCAAGTACCTCGGCGGCCACAGTGACGTCGTGGGCGGTTTCGTCGCCGTCGACGACGACGAGATCGCCGCGCGGATCCGGTTCACCCAGAACGCCGCCGGCGCCGTGCCCTCACCGTTCGACTCGTACCTGGTTCTCCGCGGCGTCAAGACGCTCGGCGTCCGGATGGACCGTCACTGCGAGAACGCCCGTGCGATCGTCGACCTTCTGTCGGGACACCGAGCGGTCGAGCGCGTGCTCTACCCGCAACTCCCCGACCACCCGGGGCACGCCGCTGCCGCGAAGCAGATGCGCGACTACGGCGGCATGGTCAGCTTCACACTGCACGGCGGCGAGGCCGCCGCACGCCGGGTCGCGGCGGCGACCGAGCTGTTCACGCTCGCCGAGTCGCTCGGCGCGGTCGAGAGTCTGATCGAGCATCCCGGCGCGATGACCCACGCCAGCGCGGCAGGATCACCGCTCGAGGTGCCCGACAACCTGGTGCGGCTGTCGGTCGGCATCGAACACGCCGCCGACCTCGTCGCCGACCTCGAGCAGGCCCTCGACAGCGTGCGCCACACCCGCGCGTAACCGGGGTGTCACCCGTTCGGGGGTTGGCCGTCGAACGAGGAGGGTAACGTCGAACACGTGGCTCCTACAGAACGTCCCCTGGTCGTCGCTGCGAACCGCCTTCCGCTCACCCGAGCCGAAGACGGCAGCTGGACGACCAGTCCGGGCGGCCTGGTCCGGGCGCTCCTGCCCACGGTGCAGGAGACGAAGGGCAGCTGGGTCGGCTGGACGGGTGAACGCGACGGCCCCTCGGAGGTCGTCCACGCCGACGGCATCGACCTCTATCCGGTCTCGATCAGCAGCCACGAGGTCGACGGCTACTACGAGGGTTTCTCCAACGGGACGCTCTGGCCGCTGTATCACGACGCGATCCGCGAATCGAACTACCGCTCGGACGAGTGGGACAGCTACGTCGACGTCAACCAGCGGTTCGCGATCCAGATCGCCAACATCGCCCCACCCCACGCTGCGGTGTGGGTGCACGACTACCACCTCCAGCTCGTCCCGAACCTGTTGCGCGAGCTGCGCAACGACGTCCGGATCGGCTGGTTCAACCACAT
>JAGQSS010000016.1:19107-23357 GCA_020439405.1 Ilumatobacter sp.
GGGCCTCCTCGGCGCCGACGTGCTCGGCTTCCAGCGCCGCCAGGGCGCCCACAACTTCGTGTCGGCGGCTCAGCATCTGCTCCACGCCACCGAGCTCGACACCGGTCTGATCCACTTCGAGGGCCGCAACGTGAACGTCGGGGCGTACCCGATCTCGATCGACGTCGCCGACTTCGAGCTGCAGGCGAGCGGTCGGGCGACCCGCCAACGCACGGCGCAGATCCGCAGCCGCCTCGGCGACCCCGAGGTCATCCTGCTCGGCGTCGACCGCCTCGACTACACGAAGGGCATCGGCAACCGCCTCCGCGCCTTCGGCGAGCTGCTCGACCAGGGACGCCTCGATCCCGAACGCCACGTCATGGTCCAGGTGGCGACGCCGACGCGTGAGGGCGTCGAGCAGTACCAGGACGAACGGCGCGAGATCGAACAGATCGTCGGCGAGATCAACGGACGACACTCCCGACTCGGGTTCCCCGTGATCCACTACCTGTACCAGTCGCTGCCGCTCGACGAGCTGATCCCGCTCTACCGGGCCGGCGACGTGATGTTGGTGACGCCGTTCCGTGATGGCATGAACCTCGTCGCCAAGGAGTACGTGGCCGCCCACGTCGACGGCGACGGCGTCCTCGTCCTGTCCGAGTTCACCGGCGCAGCCGACGAACTCGGCGAGGCGTTGCTCGTCAACCCCCACGACGATCACGCGCTCCAGGACACGATCGTCCGTGCCGTCGAGATGCACCGTCACGAACGCCGCCCCCGCATGGAGGCGATGCGGCAACGGATCGAATCGTCGACGGTGTCGGACTGGGCGAAGTCGTTCCTCGACGTCCTGATCGACCCGTCGTGAACGCTGTGGACATCACCCCCGAACGGCTCGCCGCCGAGGTGGCGCCCGTCCTCGGCTCGGCACTCATCGGCTTCGACGTCGACGGCGTGCTCGCACCCATCGTCGAGAAGGCCCACGACGCAGCACTGAGCCCCGGCGTGCTCGACGAACTCGAGCGGCTCGCGATGCGCGCACGCGTCGTGATCGTCTCCGGCCGGTCGGTCGGCGACCTCGACCGGTTCTCGTTCCCACCGACGCTCGAGGTCGTCGGCAGCCACGGACTCGAGCGTCGTGGCATGCCGCCGCTGGCGCTCGACGACGACGAGCGGTACACGTTCGAACAACTCGAACTCCTGGCGACCCGGGCGGTCGACGCCGCCGGGGAGGGCGCCTGGCTCGAGTACAAGCCGGCGAGCGTCGTGATCCACGTCCGGGAGGCCGACCGTGAGCTGGCCGAGCGGGCGATCGAGGCGGTCGGCAATCTGGCGAGCATGATCGACGGCGCCCACGTCAAGCACGGGCACATGGTGTGCGAACTGCTCGCTCGCACCGGCAGCAAGGGCGACGCCATCAGCGAGCTGCGCGAGCCCGGGCAACCGGTCGTCTTCCTCGGCGACGACGTGACCGACGAGAGCGTGTTCGAGGCGATGGTCGACGGCGACCTCGGCGTGCGTGTCGGCGACGGCGAGACGGCGGCTGGCTACCGTCTGTCCGGACCCGACGCCGTCGTCGAGTTCCTCCACCGTCTCTGAGCCCGAACCTCGTCGTCATCCACGGCTCCGGGCTGTCATGCTCGGCCGATGCAACCGGTGATCCGAGACGACGACGGCGAACTGCTCGGCCACGTCGACGAATGCGACGGCACGTGGCGCGCCTTGACCGTGTTCGGCGGGGTGCTGGGAGCCCACGCCTCCGCGGAGGGTGCCGAAACGCAGGTCCGCAACGACGGCCTCGCGTCGATGGCCGATCGATGGACCCTCAACGGTCCGGGAACGATCGACGAGATCGTGTGCATCGTCGAGGCGAACGCCGTCGAGGTCAGCGTGTCGATCGGGTACTACGCGCTCGCCGGTTCGCCTCGGGTGACGATCCCGACCGACGAGCTGCGTTCGGGCACGTGGTCGCTCACCCGCTGACGTGCGCGATCGCCGCCGCGAGCGGCGCCGGGATCTCATCCGGACCGAGCACCGTCGGGATCGCCGCCGCATAGCGGTGCTTGCGGCCGGCGCCCGCGCCCACGAACCGTCGGAACCGGGCGGGGTGCGGTTCGTCGCTCCACGCCGGTTGCGCCGACATCCGGGCGAAGGGTGCCGTGTCGCCGACCCGGGCGACGAGCAGGTCGAGCCGGTCGATTCCGGCGGCCCGGATCAGTTCGTCCTCCAGATCGGCGCGGCAGACGAACGCCCGCACGCCGAGGCGGGTCGAGTCGGCGAGCGCCCGTTCGACGTACGGCGCCTCGCGCTCGTCGCACAACACCGCGACCGGGACGTCGCCGACCAGCCGGGCGTCGAGGTCGCCGAGCGCGCGGGCAATCGCGTGCGCACCGCCGATCGGCATGACGACCACGCCGGTGAGATCGACCCCGATGACCCGTGCCGCTGCGTCGACGGCGATCTGGTCGCTCACCCCCTCGACGAGGACGACGCCTCGCGCCCCGTCGAGCTCGGCCAACGCGGACTGCGTCGCCCGCACCGTCGCATCCGGCCCGACCTCGTACCCCGCTGGCGTCGTCACACGACACAGCATCCCACGGATGTGTCTGGGAGGCTGGGGACATGAGTGGCAACACACAAGTGCTCCTGACCGAACGGCCGAGCGGGAAGCTCGTGACGTCGAACTTCACGATCCGCGACGGCGACATGCCGACGATCGACGACGGTCAGGTGCTGGTGCGCAGCGTCCTGTTGTCGATCGACGCGGCCAACCGGGCGTGGATGCAGGGCGCCACCTACAAGTCGGCGGTCGAGGAAGGCGACGTCATGCACGGTGGCGCCATCGCCGAAGTGCTCGAGTCGCGCTCCGACCGGTTCGCGACCGGCGACCTGGTGTGGGGCGAGGTCGGCTGGCAGGAGTACGCCGCGCTCGACGCACGACACCTCGCACCCGTCGGCGACCATCGGCCGCTGACCCACCACCTGTCGGTGCTCGGCGTTGCCGGACTGACGGCCTATCACGGCCTCCTCGACGTCGTCGGCATCGAGGCCGGCGAAACGCTCCTGGTCTCGGCGGCCGCCGGCTCGGTCGGATCGCTGGTCGGCCAGATCGGGAAGATCCACGGCGCCCGGGTGGTCGGCATCGCCGGCGGCCCCGAGAAATGCGGCTGGGTCGTCGACGAGCTGGGATTCGACGCGTGCATCGACTACCGGGGCGAAAAGCTGTCGCGTGCCCTGCGGGAGCGTTGCCCCGACGGCGTCGACGTGTACTTCGACAACGTCGGCGGACCGATCCTCGAGGCCGCCCTGTTCGCGATGAACCTCAACGGCCGCATCTCGTGCTGCGGTGCCGTGTCCCAGTACGACTCCGACGCGCCGACCGGACCGCGTGGTGTGCCGGGCCTGCTCGTCACCAAGCGCCTCACCATGAAGGGGTTCATCGTGATGGACTTCGCCGACCAGCAGGAGCGGGCGATCGCCGACCTGTCGTCGTGGGCCGCCGACGGCCGCCTGCGCGTGGTCGAGGACGTCATCGACGGTCTCGAGGCAGCACCCGACGCCCTGGTCGGGCTCCTCGCCGGCGAGAACCGCGGTAAACGGATGGTCCGCGTCGCCCCCGACCCCGAGTGAGGATCGACACGAACGGTTGCGTTCAGAACAGGGTGGGTTGTTCGGGGCGGTAGATCCGTTCGACGCCGGTCCAGGGGACGTAGTTGTCCATGAAGACCCAGGTACGGCGGTGGATCGACGATGGTCCGTATCCCTGCAGGGCCGCCTTGTGCTTCGGGCAGGGGTACCCCTTGTTGGTGTCGAACGACCAGTGCGGGAACTCGTCGGACAGGCGCCGCATCTCACGATCGCGCACCACCTTGGCGAGGATGCTCGCCGCGGCGACGCTGAGACAGTGGCGGTCGGCCTTGACGCGCATCTCGACCTCGGCGACACAGGGCGAGACGAAGTCCCACTTGCCGTCGCTCACCGCGACATCGGGCACGACGCCGAGTCCGTCGACCGCCCGCCGACAGGCGAGCCGCTGCGCATCGGCCATCCCCATCTCGTCGCATTCCTCCTGACTGACGGCACCGACCGACCAGGCGATGCACCACTCGGCGATCCGGTCGAACAACCGCTCCCGGTCGGCCTCGGTCAGCATCTTGGAATCACGGACGCCCTGGACGCGTTTGTCGGGCGGCAGGATCGCCGCACCGACCATCAGCGGACCGGCCCACGCACCGCGACCCACCTCGTCGATGCCGACGACGGTCTCGAAA
>JAGQSS010000016.1:23456-26315 GCA_020439405.1 Ilumatobacter sp.
ACCGCGCCGACCGGCGTGATCCTGTTCCTGCGTCAGCTCGGGCCCGACGACGGGTGGTTCGTGCTCTCGGCGGTGAGCGAGGGCGTCACGATCGACGAGCCGGCGTTCGGCGACGAGGTCGCCCGCGGCGCCGTCACGGTGACCGGCACCGGCCGCGGGTTCGAGAGCACCGTCGTGGTGCGAGCCGTCGCCCCCGGCGTTCCGCCCACGGTGCTCGACGTCGAGATCGTGATGACCGACTGGATGGACCCGGTGCCGTACACGGCGACACTCGACCTCACGGCCGCGTCACCCGGCGATGTCGTGACCCTCGTGGCGGTCGGCGACACGGGCATCGAGGCGACCGGCGAGTTCGCCGCCCTCCCCGTCGTCGTCTCCGTCGGTTGAGATCGACCGACTCCCGAGCGGGACCGATCTGGCCTGGTCATCCGGCGGTGAACTGGTCGAGGGCGTCGCGGGCCTCGCTGCCGTAGACGACCGACGGGCCGCCGCCCATCACGATCGCGACACCGATCGTCTCGATGATCTCGTCGCGACTCGCACCCGCATCGACGGCCTCCTTGACGTGGAAAGCGATGCACCCGTCACAGCGGACGGTGATCGCGATGGCGAGCGCCATCAGTTCCTTGATGCGCTTCGGGAGGGCACCGTCGGCGGTTGCTGCTCCGTGGAGCCCCATGAACGCGTTCATGACCTCCGGCGACTCGGCACCGAGCGCACCCATGCCGCTCATCACCTCGGCCTGGATCTCGACGAAGTCCTTGCTCATGACGGTCTCTCCTCGTGCGGTTGATGGTTCCTCCCCACCACCGAACGACGAATTCGACCGCTCCGCCAGGTCCGAAGGTCCTGACCGGCCGCCGACCGACCGGTCAGCGCAGGACGAGTTGGGCGTCGCCGTGGTCGACGGTGCCGACCCGCCAGAAACCCTGGGATTCGAGCTCCGATGCGGCCGCGGCGTCGACGGCGGCGAGCAGGCCGCCCGACGTCTGCGGGTCGAAGCACAGCGCCTCCGGGCCCGCCGGTGCGGTCGAGTCGAGGTGACCGGACAAGTAGTCGCGGTTACGGGGGTCGCCACCGGTGCGCTTGCCGTCGTTCGCCGCCTCGAGGGCGCCGGGGTACGTGACGATGCCCGTCGTGTCGACGACGGCACGCACACCCGACCGCTCCGCCATCTCCCAGCTGTGTCCGGCGAGGCCGTAGCCCGTCACGTCGGTGACGGCGTGCACGGCGCCGTCGAGCGAACGCAGTGCCTCGGCCGCTGCCCGGTTGATCGTCGTCATGCCGTCGATCGCGACCTGCTTGTCGGCCTCGGTGCCGCAGGCCAGCGTGAGTCCGGTGCCGATCGGCTTCGACAACAGGAGCACGTCGCCGGCGCGGGCACCCGCCTTGCGGAAGATCTTGTCGGGATGCACGACACCCTGGACCGCCAGGCCGTAGATCGGCTCGGGATTGCGGATCGTGTGCCCACCGGCCACCGCGCCGCCGGCCTCGGCGACGACGCGTGCCCCGGCCTCGAAGATCGCGACGATCGCCTCGCGCGGGAAGTCCTCCGGGAACGCCGCCACGTTGATCGCCATCACGACCGAACCACCCATCGCGAAGACGTCGCTGCAGGCGTTGGCAGCGGCGATCGCACCGAAGTCGGCGGGGTGGTCGACGAGGGGCGGGAAGAAGTCGGTCGTCGACACCATCGCGACGTCGTCGGACACCTTGTAGATCGCCGCGTCGTCGAACGGGGCGAGCCCGACCATCAGGGCGGGGTCGGTGGGTGCCGGGAACTCGGCGACCAGGTCCTTGAGGAGTGCGGCGCCCCACTTCGCGGCGCAGCCGCCGCACGAGGTCCACTCGGTGAGCTTGAGCGAATCGAGCGAGGGCAGATCGGTCAGGGCCATGGATCCAGCCTAGGGCTGGGGCACGGCACGAGCGCCGTCGGGTCGGTCAGGAGAACGACTCGCCGGACCGGCTCGCCGGGGCCGCCCAGAGTGCTTCGCCGGACGGCTCGGTGGTCGCCCAGTCGGGGTCCATCAGCGGCGAGGTGAGACGGACGGGATCGCCGGTCTGCTCCCAGAGCACCGCCGGGCGGTCGCCGTGCCAGCGGAGCGCGAACGACACGGTGCTCCCGGCCACCGTCGGCACGCCGTACACCTCGACCGACTGGCCGAGCCAGGCGTCGGGCAGGCCGAGCGGGAGCAGCGTCCCGCCGACCGCGAACATCGACTCGAGCCACGCCACCGCGGCGACGCCGTCGGGCGGGCTCGAAGGCCGCTCGGACGGGACACGCGACGCGACGCTCCTGGCGAGATCGCGACGGGCGCGATCCTCGCCGGCAGCAGCGAGGACGCGATCGGTCGCCACCAGCGCGGCGTCGGTCGTCCAGGTCGACCGGTCGGCGAACTGCTCGACCGCACGCACGAGTTCCTCGAGCCACGGGTCGGGTCGTTCACCCATCCGCACCAGTTCGCCGAGGGCGAGCGCGAACTCCTCCGGTTCGTCGTCGGCGTCGGGGATCGCGCCCAGCGCGAGTTCGCACCGCACCGCCGTCACCGTCGCCGCGAGCGTGGCGCCACGCTCGCCGTCGGGGAGCACGAACTGACTCGCCCGTTCGGTCGTGGTGAGCCAACCGTTCGCGACCTGACGTGCCGACGGGACGTCGGGCAACCGGTCCGGCGCAGCGCCGTGCGGCAGGCCGATCCGAACGGTGGCCTTGTGGCCGAGCGGCATCACGAACGAACCGGCGGGCAACTCGATGCCTTCGATCGGGATGTCGGCCACCGGTCGTTCGGTGAGGACGTCCGACCGGTCGAACGCCACGGCGACCGGCATGGTCGACTCGTTCTCGACCTCGACGATCGTCAG
>JAGQSS010000170.1 GCA_020439405.1 Ilumatobacter sp.
CCCCGACACCGTGCAGAACCCACGATGCTTGTTCGGCATCCGACGAGACCGCGACATCATCCGAGCGACCCGCGGTTCAGGCCCATCATCGGGTCGTCCAGGGTCCGGCGTGTTCGAGGGGGCCGGAGGAGCAGGAGGCGGGCCTGCGGCAGGAGGAGCAGCAGGAGCAGGAGCAGGAGCAGCAGGAGGGGGTCCAGTAGGAGCTTGAGTTCGCACGCGCGAGGGCTCCCCCGCGGTTGCCGTCTGACCTGGGGTTTCGTCTCGGCTGTCCGACAGCTGTCCGACAGCCTCGCCGGGTTGTCGGACAGGCTGTCCGACACCAGGTGGCGACCCCTGCTCGGGGTCGATCAGGTGCCCGACGTCGACACGGTCGAACGCACGACGCACCGTCCTCGACGACACACCCGCGAGGACCGCGAGATGCTCCGACAGCTGATTCAGGCTTGAGAACCTGGCGCCGGACGGCAGACGCGTGAGAGCGTCCTCGATCCGGCGGAGACTGTCGGGACTCACAACGTGCCCCTCTGGCGTCGCAGACGCGACCGTTCTGCAGGGTGAAGCCCACCGGCCACATGTCCGGCGGCAGGATCAGGCGTACCGAGCGACCAGGTGCGGCACTCGGCCAGCACCGGGCACGCCCCGCACACCGCTTTCAGGGTCCCGATCGCCTGGTGATCCGGTCGGCCGCCCGCGGCGACGGCCATGTCGACGTCCAGGACGCCACACGCAGCCTGATCGACCCACTCGCCTGGCCCCGCAATCGGGATCGTCGGACGACTCACGCAGCGCTCACCGACCCGTCGTTGAGCGGACCGAGGTCGAACCAGTAGTCCGACCAGATCTCGGCAGGGTGCACATCGAGGGCGTGTGCGAACTGCTCGGCGGTCGGCCGGCTCAGATAGCCGACCGTGCGAAGACGCGAGACCGTGCCTCGGATGCAGCCCAGCCGGTTCGCGATGTACGGCGTCGACAGATACCGGACGTCCTCACCGGCGTTGACGTGGCCCGGGTCGAGGTGGGCCTCGGTGGCGCGCAGATACGACTCCAACGGCGACCACTCGAGCTGGTCGAGTGGACACGACGGCAACCGACCGAACTCGGCCAGATAGCGGCGATGCTCACGGGCGATGTGCACCGCCCGGGCGCGCATCAACCGCCAGTTCTCACCCGTCAACCGCCGAGGCGGCTGCAACGAGGGACGACGCGCCGTCACGAGGCGACTTGCTCCTCGTCGACGTCGACGTCGACGTCGACGGCGGCGTCGAGCATGTCGAACAGGGACGGCATGTTGATCTCGTTCGACATGGCCGTGGCGTAGGCGACGGCGTCGGCCCAGTACGTGGGGTTCAGTTCGTGGCAGCGGCCCTGGCGGCCGAGCTTGAGGGCGCGGTACACCACGGTGCCGAGACCGCCGAACGGGTCGAAGATCAGTTCGCCGGGGTTGGACCACTGGTTGATGCAGCGGTCGACGACGTCGAACGGGGCGGGGCACACGTGCAGCTCTCGGCCCTTGGCCGCCTGTTTCGTGTTGAGGCCCTGCATCCGGTTGACGTCGGTCCAGATCAGCGGCGAGTCGCTGGCGGCTGCGAGGAGCGCGAAGGTGGTGGGGAGGCGGCCGCGGGCGTGGAAGTCCTCGCCGACGGTGACGTGTTGTTCGTAGTCGTAGATCCGGGTCCGGCAGGCGTCGGCGAACACACGACGGATCATCGGGACCGGGAGGCCCTCGAGTTCGTCGAGGTCGATGAACCGGTCGCCGGACGACTTCCACAGCGGGGCGGCGTCGATCTGCCAACGGGCCAGCGAGTACTCCGCTTTCGTCTTCGCGACCGGGACGTCGGCCGCCCCGGATGTGCGGTCGGTCTGTGGTTTGCGGAACAGCAGGATCTTCTCGGGGGTGCCGACGCCGAGCTTGGTGCGGTCCTTCACGACCTCGGACCAGGTCAGCCGATACGTCTGGTTGTTCTCCCGGACGACATCGGTGTCGAGAGTGATCTCACCGAGGTAGTCGAACCCGTGGCCGATCATGTGCATGATCGCTTCCGCGTGGAACGGCTGCACCGTCGCCACACCCTTGCCGGTGACGTTCCCGAACCGGATCCGGTCCTTCACGTGGAAGATGCACATCCGGCCCGGTGCGAGCACCCGCAACAGTTCGGGGGTGAGGTGGTCCATCTGCGACCAGAACGCGGTGTTGTCGTCGTTGTGGCCGAAGTCCTCGACGGCGGCGACGTACTCATACTGGGTGCCGTACGGGGGTGAGGTCCAGATCATGTGGACCGAGTCGTCGGCCATGCGGCGGGTCTCGCGGACGGTGTCGTCGTTGACGATCGTCCAGCCGTCCCCGGATGCTTCGATGCGTTCGGTGCCGATCGAGCGGGCGAGTCGTTCGGACATCGCAGCGTTCGACAGGCCGTGGCGTTGGATCAGGTCGGACATGGTGGCGGTCAGCTCCTCGTGTTGCTTCCACTTGCGGCGCAAGGTGGCGACGACCTGGCGTTCGGTGTCGGCGTGGATGATGTCGATCCGGACCGGTTCGGTCTGCCCGAACCTGTGGATGCGGTGGATCGCTTGGATGAAGTCGGCGAACTTGAAGTCGACGCCGACGAAGATCGCCCGATGGCAGTGCCGTTGGAAGTTGCAGCCGGATCCGGACAGGACCGGCTTGGTGGCCAGGAGGCGTTCCTCACCGTCGGAGAACGCGATCACCCGCCGTTCGCGTTCGTCGAGGTCGAGGGAGCCGTACACCTCGCACACACCGTCGATCGCCTTCGAGATGGCGGTCCGTTCGGCTTCGGTGTGATGCCAAAGGATGAAGTGATCATCCGGCGCTTCCGCGACCAGCTCGGCCGCCTTCGCGACACGATCCTCGAGCGTCGCCCGCTTCACCTTCGACGCACCGACGACACCGAGGGCGCCGTCCTGCACCAGGACGCCCTGGCCCTGTGTCTCGAACGTCAGGTTTCCGAGGGCGTCGGCTTCGATCTCGTGGAACCGGACGTCGAGGTCGGGGAGGACGTAGCCGGTGTCGTCGTAGCCGAGATCCGACGGGCGTTGGACGAACACCGCCCACGACGCCACCCACGCCCAGAACTCGGCTGCCCGATGCTCCATCAGGGTGAGTTCGCCGGCCTTCGTGCTGTTGCGCTTGAAGAACCGTGTGAGGGCCTGGCCCTTGTCCATCACGCCGAGGAAGTCGGCGTAGTTCAACAGCTCCGTGTGCTCGTTCGGTGACGGGGTGGCGGTGGCGACGAACCGGTACGGGACGTCACGGCACAGCTGCCGGAACGTCTGGAACGTCTTCGTGCCGAGCGAGCGGAGTACTGCGGCCTCGTCGAGCGAGATCGCCACGAACTGCGACGGGTCCAGGCGGCCGTCGCGGATGCTCTCGTAGTTCGTCAGGTAGATCTCGCCGCGCCAGCTGTCGAGGTCGACGTCGCGGTCGAAACGGACGAACCTCGTTGCCATGCCGAGCTTCGCGGCGTCGCGTTTGAACTCCTGACGGACGCCGAGCGGGCACACGATCAACACCGGCCGACCGGTCGACTCCATGATCGGCGCGACCGTCTCCAACTGGATCATCGACTTGCCGAGACCGAACGCAGCGAAGATCGCGCCACGGCCCTGCTGCACCGCCCAGCGCACGATGTCGCCCTGATGCGGCTTCAACATCTCGTGCACCGGTGTGCACTCGCCGGCGGCGACCGCCCGGGCCAGATCGAACCCCGACGCCGTGTCGAACGTCAACTTGGACCGGAGGAGTACTTCGTATCCGTCGGTCATGATGCCGCCTCGAGGCCTTGGAGGATGCGGCCGACGATCCACGTCATCACGGGTGGGGTGACGGCGTTCCCGGCGAGCTTGACCTGGTCCTTCTTCGGGAGGTCGCGGGGGATGTACTGGTCGGGGAACGCCATCGCGGCGGCGACCTCGTACGGCTCCAACATGCGGAACCCGCAGTCGTCGACGATCTGCTCGACGTTCACCAGGGCCACACGGTTGCCGGTGGTCATCGCCGGGGCGGGGTCGTCGACTGGGCGCGGGACGTTGTTCGTGTTGTTCGGGACGAGCAGCGACTGGTGGCCCTTCACGGTCATCGTCCGCGCCGGTTCGTCGACGGTCGTGGTCGCCCACGCCTCGTCGCCTGCGGTGCCGTTGTTGCGCATCAGCAACGCCTGGCCCGGCGCGCCGGTCAGCGTGCGGAGCGGTTCCTCGACGGGGGTCACGTGACGGCCGGGGTCCCCGCCTTCGTTGCCGTAGTTCCGGACGATCAGCGCGTGGTGGTTGCCGCCTGCGGTGACGGTGGGGACCGGGCCGTCGACGTCCTGGGCGTGGCCGTTGCGGCGCATCGGCACGATCAGCGACTGACGATCGTCCGAGGCGCAGACGGTCGGGTGTGGGGCGTCGAGGTCGCTGATGCGGCCGCCGTGGGCGGTGTTGAGCATGAACCCGGGCGGGGTGGCGAGCGCGCTCGTGGCGGTGGTCTGTTGGGTGGCGAGGGGTTCGTCGACGCCGCGGGCGCGGTTGCCGGGGGTGCGTTCGTGGACGTTCCCGGCACCAGAGGTGGTGATGGGTGCCCAGCCGTAGCGTTGGAGGCCGGCGAGGATCCGGTTCCGGGTGTTCTTCGCGAGCGGGCGGGCGCGGTCGCCGATGCGGGGGCAGTCGAGTCCCCAGTCGATGATGCGGGCGGCGGGTTCGGTCGAGGGTTCGCACACCGCGCCGCAGGTGGTGCAGGACCACACCCACTGTTGCCGGTAGCGGCCGACGGTGCGGCCGTTCTTCCACGCCTGGCGGACGGTGCGAGTCAGGTCACAGCGGGGGCAGTGCGCGGCGAGTTCGAGCTCGAGGTCGACGTCGACACCCGGGCGGAGCCACACGACGTAGATGCGGTCGCGGGACTGGGGGACGGTGTGGTGCATCGAGTTGTGCGACAGGACACGGCCGACGTAGCCGAGATCGCACATCGCCTGCCACCAGGCGGGCCACAGCACCCACTTCGTCGCCTCGACGACGTTCTCCACGACGATCGCCGTGTAGTGCATCTGCTCGGCGAACCGGACGACGTCCCACATCGTCGCCCGGCTGCGTTCGGCGGCCGGGTCGGGGGCGTCCCACAGGGTCGGGTCCTGCCGCTTCCGCGACACACCCCGCGCCTGCGAATGGTTCGTGCACTCCGGCGACGCCAACAGGATGTCAGTGCGCGGATACCGGCGCGGATCGGCCTGGGAGATGTCGGCGCAGTCGTGCCCGGCATCGGGGAAGTTCGCCTGATGCACATCAATCGCCGTCTGCCAGTGATTCGCCGCCATCACCAACGTCGCACCGGCACCGGTCGCGCCGAGCGATGAACCGCCCGCGCCGCAGAACAGATCGGTCACAGTCGCGGTCATCGCTTCACCTCGGGGACGCCGAGCGCCTTGCACAGGCTCTCGTGGGATCGACCCCGGTCGATCTGGATGACCTTGCGACGCTCCCATCGGACGAGGTGCCCTCGGTAGTTGAACCGGACCTTGATCTCCTCGACGTCGAACGGCCAGCTACCCGACTCGACGTCGATCATGCGGCGGAACGTGAGGTCCTTCCCGGAGCCGAACGGATGCCACCGGGCTTCGCGCAGCACCTCGAGAATGACCTGTCGGGTGCGGTAGGCGATCGGGTTCCACTTCTCGGTGAGCCACTGCCAGTTGACCCAGTCGTGCGGGTGCGAACCGATCGGTGGGCGGATGCTGCTCATCGGGTCGGCTCCGACGGGAGTTCGGCGAGCATGGCGCGGGCCTGCTCGAGCTGGTGGCCGGTGCGACAGCACTCGGCGAGCGTCGAGCACATCGGTCGGCGCGCCTGAGCGGTGTCGGGCATCTTCCCGGAGCGCAGCAGCCGCCAGAACTCGAGGGTGAGGCGGACATGACGGAACAGCTTCATGACGGTGTCTCCTGGTCGGCTCGAGGGATGAGGTGCACGACGACGGGCGCGGTCGCTGCCGCGCCGTCGGGCTTGACGAACTTCGGGTCGAGGACGATCACCCACTGGTCGTTGTCGTCGGGCCAGACGCCGGCGTCGACGAGACCGTCGACGATCGCCTTGACCGTCGGCGCCATGTTGTGCGGGTCGCGCCGACGCCCCGGGTCACGGACCGGGAACTCGACACGGACCATGCACGGCGGCCGGCGGCGCTCCGACGGTGACCGGCCGAGCTGCTGCATCGCGTGGACGTGGGCGGCGTGGCGCCAGAGCTTCGTTTGCCGGTGTCGGGTGGACCAGTGGACGCGGTCGTTCATCGACATCCGCTTGACCGGCTGCACGATCTCGACCGTCATCGGAGCGGTCACAGGGAGCCTCGCAGCATCAGCGGGGCGATGACCTGATGGGCGATGTAGCGGAGGATGCCCTCGGCGATCTGGTCGGGGGTCCGTTCCTGATCGGCGTCGACGTAGGAGAACACCTCGCGGGAGACCTGGTCGACGTGTTCGCCCGAGAGCAGCGCTGCGAGTGCGACAGCGCGTCGTCGGGTGATCATCTCTCGGACCTGGTCCATGACGTGACCCGGCGGCAGGGGATGCTGCCCGCACCGTTCGATGATGTAGGCGGCCAGCTGATCGGCAGCGTCGGCGTCGAGCAGGTAGTCGTCCTCGTGGTGTTTGAACCACTCGTGGACGGCGTCGTGCACGGGGCCGGACGGGTGCTCCTGCAGCTGGACGACGTTGTCGGTGGCCATCAGGCTGCTCCTCGTTGCTGTTCCTCGGTCTGCCAGGCCTCACGGCCGGCGGGGGTGGCGACGTACACCTGTTTCCGGTTCCGCTTCAGCGGCTTCCCGCCGGTGGTGGTCGCCTTGGTCAGGAGTCCGGCCTTCTCGAGGTCGGGTCGGCGGGGGCCGAGCGACTCGTACGGGCGGCCGGTGCGGAGTTCGAGCTCGTCACCGTTCAGGCCGCGGTCGCCGGCGTACACGTGCGCCTTAAGGCAGAGCAGCCGATCGGAGAGCTCGTGCGTCGACGCCCGCTGCGCGGCCTCGTGGGAGGTGGCGGGGTCGGACGGTCGCGCCGTCGCGGTCGGTGCGCCGTGGATGCCCCACCGGGCGAGGACCTTGTCGAGGCGCAGCTGATCCGACGGATGCTTCGGGATCGCGAGCCAACCCCCGGCCGGGAGCGGGCTGTGCGCCGTCCAGTACATGTCGCCGTACGCGTCCGCCTCCGCCTCGGTCGCGCACAGCTTCACCCCGACCGACTCGCTCACCGCCACCACCTCGGAAGTCGGACCTCGAGGTCGATCGACCACACCGGGTCGGAATTGCCGTTGCCCCAGCTGAGACCGAACCCGACCGTGTCGAGGTCGCGCTCCCACCACACGACGTGCGGGCGGTTGATCGACGACCAGTTCCACTCGAACCAGAACGACGTGCGACGCGTGCCGACCTTCACGGGCGCACCACCAG
>JAGQSS010000171.1 GCA_020439405.1 Ilumatobacter sp.
GAGCATCCGGTCGCGCAGGATGCCGGCGTTGTTGATCACCACGTGCAGGTCGCCGAAGGCCTCGACCGCTGCGTCGACCATCCGCTTCGCACCCTCGAAGTCGGCGACGTTCTCGCCGTTGGCGATCGCCTCGCCGCCGAGCGCGACGATCTCGTCGACGACCGACTGGGCGGGGCTGACGTCGTTGTCGCCGGTGCCGTCTCGGGCACCACCCAGGTCGTTCACCACGATCTTCGCCCCGTGCTGGGCCAACATCAGGGCGTACTCACGCCCGATCCCTCGTCCGGCACCGGTGATGATCGCCACCCGGCCCTCACACAATCTCGCCATCGCATCCTCCGTCGATCGGGGTGGGGCGTCGTCCCCACCGCCGAGCATCGTAGGGAGCGGCCTCGGCCGGGAACGAGCCGACGCCCGTAGCCTGGTTCGACGATGAACGAGGTGCCGTCGGCTGTTTCGATGACCGGTCCGATGACGTGTGACGTGGTGGTGGTGGGTGCGGGCCCGGCCGGTTCGGCAGCGGCGATCGAGCTCGCCCGTGCCGGCCGTTCGGTGGTCGTGGTCGACAAGGCGACCTTCCCCCGTGACAAGTGCTGTGGCGACGGGCTGACGACGCTCGCGCTGCGCGAACTCGAGGCACTCGGCTTCGACCCCGACCCGATCGACGGCTGGTTCGACGTCGACGCCGCCTGGCTCCGCTCCCCCGAGGGCCGCGAGACCCGGGTGCCGTTGCCCGAGCGTGGTCGCTACGCCGCCGTGTGTCCCCGGGCCGAACTCGACGACGCACTCGTGCGACTCGCCCGGTCCACCGGTGCGACCGTGATCGAGGGCGTCACGGTGCGCGACGTCGACGTGCGCGACGACCGTGTGGTGGTCGCCGTCGACGGCGCCGGCGTCGGGCAGATCCACGCTCGGTACGTCGTCGCGGCCGACGGCATGTGGAGCCCGGTCCGCAAGTCGCTCGGTCTCGGGATCGACGGTTACCGCGGTGAGTGGCACGCCTTCCGCCAGTACGTGAGCAAGGTGACCGGACCGGCCGCCGAGCGCCTCATCGTGTGGTTCGAACCCGACCTGCTCCCCGGCTACGCGTGGTCGTTCCCCCTGCCCGGCAATCGGGCGAACATCGGGTTCGGGGTCCTCCGCGACGGCGACCGCAAGGTGCGCGACATGGCCGAGCTGTGGCGCGACCTGCTGCAGCGGCCACACGTGGTCGAGGCGCTCGGTCCCGACGCCGAACTCGAAGGGCGCCACACGGCCTGGCCGATCCCGGCGCGGATCGACGAGGTCCCGTTGACGCACGAACGAGTCCTCTTCGTCGGTGACGCCGCTGCCGCCACCGACGTGATGACCGGCGAGGGCATCGGCCAGGCGCTGCAGACCGGTCGGCTCGCGGCACGGGCGATCTCGCTCGGCGGTGCGCTGCAGCCCGGTTTCGTCTGCGCCGAGTACGAGTCGCTGGTCCACCACGAACTCGTCGCCGACCACCGGATGGCGAAGCGACTCGGATCGGTGCTGGCCCACCGCCGCGGCGCCGAACTCGCACTCTGCATCGTCGAGCACAGCGGCACCTGGGGCCGGCGCCACTTCGCCCGCTGGATGTTCGAGGACGAACCGAGGGCGATCGCCCTCACCCCGAGCCGCTGGCACCGTGGCATCCTCGCCCGCCCGGGCGCGTACGCCGCCTGACGCGGCTGGTCTGCCGGCGCGACACCGACCTCCAACGTCACCATCGCGCCACCAGAGACGCGGGTGCGGCCGGGATCAGACCTGGGGTGGTTTGCGGGTAGTGCGTTCGGTGACCGGGTCGAGGGTCGGGAGGGCCGGACTGCCGATCTCGACCTCGCCGACCTGGACGGCGATGCCGTCACGGTCGACGTCGTCGGGGTCGCTCGACGCCTCGACGGTCACCGGCTTGTCGTCCTTCTTGGGCCCTTCGACGATCTCCGACATCGCGAACATCGCGCCCGCCATGGCCGCGCCGGCGAGTCCGCCCTTGCGGCGGCCGGCCTCGATCGCGTAGCGACGGTCGTCGGCGAGGCGCTGCTCGTGCGCCGCCATCGCCTCCTCGTACGCCGGCTCGGGCAGCGCACGGTCGGCCGCGTCGGCCGCGTCCGTCGCCTCGGCGGCGTCGTCGGTCGACTCGGGCTCGTCTGCCATGGCGACAGCGTACGGGCGTTCAGCCCATGAGGTCGCGCAGCTGCTCGATCGTCTTGGTCGGGTCGCCGATCGGGGTGACGGCCAGGTGGGTCACACCGGCCTCCTCGTACGCCGCGATGCGTTCCTTCACGTAGCTCGCCGGACCGACGAGGTTCGTGTTCGCGAGCATCTCCTGAGGCACCTTGGCGGCCGCCTCTTCCTTCTGGCCCGACAGGTAGAGGTCTTGGATCTCGATCGCCTCGTCGACGTAGCCGTACTTCTGGCAGATCGTGTTGTAGAAGTTCTTGTCGCGGGCACCCATGCCGCCCACGTAGAGCGCCACGTTCGGGCGGGCGAAGTCGAGGACGCGGTTGGCGCCTTCGCCGGCGAACTCGTCGCCGATCGCCACCATGCCGCCGGCCGAGATCTGGAGCTGTCCGAGCGACGGGTCGCGCTGCGACTGGCCCTTCTTGAGCTCGTCGCCCCACACGGTGTGGAACTTCTCGGGATCGAAGAAGATCGGCAGCCAGCCGTCGGCGTACTGCGCCGTGGCGGTCACCGAGAGGCCCATGAGCGACGCCCAGAAGATCGGGATGTCTTCGCGTACGGGATGGTTGATCAGCTTGAGCGGCTTGCCGAGGCCGGTGCCCTCGCCCTCGGGGAGCGGGATCTGCACGGCCTGGCCGTCGTAGACGACCTTCTCGCGACGCCACGTCATGCGGCAGATGTTGATGTAGTCGCGGATGCGCGCCATCGGCTTCTCGTACGGGACACCGTGGAATCCCTCGATCACCTGCGGGCCGGAGGCGCCGAGGCCGAGCACGAACCGTCCGCCGCTCACGTAGTCGAGACCGGCCGCGGTCTGGGCCATGCACGTCGCCGTGCGCGAGTACGTGTTGAGGATGCCCGAGCCGATCTGGATCGTGCTCGTCTTGGCGGCGAGATAGCCCATCTGGCTGACCGCGTCGAAGCTGTACGCCTCGGGGACCCACACGATGTCGAGGCCGGCCGCCTCGAGCTCTTGCACCCGCGCCACGTCGGCGTGGAAGTCGCCCGAGTAGTTGATCATCATCGAAAGCTTCACGGACGCGAACCTACGCAACCCCGTGTGCCGACGTCGCATCGGGACACCGTCGCCCGGCACATGTCACGTCGGGCGACGCCGGATCATCGCCGTCGGGGCGGCATCGGCACGAAGGCGCTCGTCCGGTCGACGTACGCCTGGTAGTCGGGCTTGCGCTTGCGGAGCGATCGCTCGAGCAGCGCGACACCCGACACCCGCAGCAGCAGGACGGTCATCACGACCGCACCGATGATGCCCCAGGCGCCGGTGCCCGACTCGGCGGCCACGAGCGCGATGCCCCACCACACGCAGCTGTCCCCGAAGTAGTTCGGGTGCCGCGTGTACCGCCAGAGTCCGGTGTCGAGCACCTTGCCCTCGTTGGCCGGGTCGGCCTTGAAGCGGGCGAGCTGGGCGTCGCCGACGGTCTCGAACACGATGCCGATCAGCCACAGCGCGACCCCGACGTACGCGACGATGCCGACGTCGGGCGAGTCGGACACCTGACCGAGTTGGACCGGGAGCGACACGATCCACATGAGGACGCCCTGCAGGGTGAACACGGTGAGCAGGCTGACGATCGGGAAGCGGTCACCCCACCGCTTCCGCATCGCCCGGTAGCGGTAGTCCTCCGGTTCGCCGTGATTGCGCCAGAACAGGTACCCACCGAGCCGGAGTCCCCACACGGTGGTCATGGCGACCAGGAGCCATTGTCGCCCCGTGTTCGTGTCGCCCTGGAAGCGCACCACCCAGGCGACGACCACGAAGCCGAGGCCCCAGGTGATGTCGACGATCGATGCGTTCCGCAGTGGCAGGCTGATCAGCCAGGTCACGAGCATCACGACGACGATCGCGACGGCGGCAGCGACCATGGCGGTCGTGGCGGTCATGTGGTCTCATCCTCCCCCAGCGCCCGATCGACCTCGCGATCGAGCGACAACCATTGTTCGTCGAGCCAGCGGTCGAACTCGTCACCGGACGGGACGTCGGCCCGCGCGACACGACGCGGGACGAACCGGACCGGGGGCAGCGGACGCGCCAACCGGCGGGTGATCGAGCCGAACGAGTCGAGACCGTCGAAGCCCGTGTGCCACACCAGGATCACGTCGGCCTCGGGCGCCGCCTCGACCATCGCCCGGCTCCCGGCGGGGCGCGGCGGCAACAAGCGTCGCAGCCCGGCGAGTCGCTCGGCGCGGGCCGGGTCGTGCTCGGCGATCTTCTCGAGCGCTCGCGCGCGCTTGGCGTCGTTCGCCCGGGTGCCCTCTGCGAAGATCACACCCACGACGCCCGGGCCGACGCCGGCGGCGAGGGCGCGCAGAGCATCGAGCTCGGCAGAGCTGTCGGCCGCCTGGCGGTCGAGGAAGTAGTTCGGGATGCGCTGCCCGACGATGTCGAGGCACGGGTCGGCGAGCAGCTCCTTCTTCAGGACGTACCGAGGGAGGAGGTCGGCGCGACCTCGGATCGCCCAGGCCGACAGCAACGAATCGGCAAGGCTGGCGTGCCGCGACAGCACGATCGCATTGCCCCCGGCGAGTGCTTCCGGCTGTTCGAGCCGTGGGCGGATGCCGGTCGTCGCCGCCAACGCCGACATCAACAGGTCGGCCCACCATCGCATCAGCTCGTAGTGCAGCGCTTCGTCACCGGCGCGCCCGGTGATCCACGCCACGAACGTCCGGGTGACGCCCGCCAGCTCGATCCACGCCCAGCAGACCCCGAACGCACCGAGCCGCGCCATGGGGAACCGGAACCGTCCGCGCACCAGGTCGGCCAGCACCACGAGCGGGAGCCACACCGGCGCCGTGACGGCCGACCCGACGGCGATCACGACGAGGGCCGGGATGCTCACGAGCCGACGCTCCACCCGCGAACGACGCGTGCGCCGCGCCGCGGTCACGCGTCGGGTGCCGGTTGGTGCAGCTCGACCCGATTCCCGTCGGGGTCGAGCACGAACGCCTGGCGGGCGTCGCGGTCGGCGACGTGCTTGGCGTCGGACACGTCGTAGCCGGCGGCTCGGATCGTGTCGATGGCGGCGTCGAGATCGTGCACCGTGAACGCCACGTGCTGGCCGACGTCGTCGGGGACCGACGGCGACTCGATGAGGTGCACCTGGCGACCGCGACCGGCGTCGAGCCATGCGCCGGCGAACGAGAACGCGGGACGTTCCAGGACGCCGAGACCCAACAGGTCGCGGTAGAAGCCGAGGGCACGCTCGGTGTCGGTGACGTTGAGCGACACGTGGTGGATGTCGGCGATCAACATGTCGCCACGGTAGTTCGGGTGTCGTCCGATGCGCCATGGGGACGACGCTTGCGACCACGGTGCGCGTCGCGCGTCGGCGACGTGCGATCATGGTCGCAAATGGGGCTCGCGGCATGGTGGCGACACCGACGATTCGGAATGCTGGTCGACGTGAGCTTGGCGACCGTGCCCGGGTGGGCACCGATCGGCCAGGACGTCGCCTGGTACCGCGCCCACATCGACGGCCGGGTTCGCGACGCCAACCTGCACCCGACGTCGCTCGTCGAGGCGCTGCACTACCACCGCGATCGATGGGCCCACGTCGAGGACTACGACGACTTCTTCCCGTTCCTCCACTTCGACGAGTTCGATCCCGACGCGTGGGCGGCGCTCGCCCGCGACGCCGGGATGAGCTACGCGATCATGACCGCCAAGCACCACGACGGGCTCTGCTGGTGGGACGCACCCGGCACCGACCGGACCGTCCTCCACGACGGACCCGCCCGCAACGTGCTCGGCCAGTTCGCTGCGGCCTGCGAACGGGCCGAGCTGCCGTTCGGCGTGTCGTACTCGCTGCTCGACTGGGCCGACCCCCGCTACCCGGGGCCCGAGTACGTCGACGAGGTCGTGCACCCCCAGGTGGTCGATCTGGTCGAACGGATGGGCGCCCAGGCGGTGTGGGGCGACGGCCACTGGGGAGCGGGCGGCGACCACTGGCGCAGCGACGAACTCCACGCGGCACTGCGCGCCATCAACCCCGACGTCGTGGTGAACGACCGATGGTGGGCGTCGTCGTCCGACGTCGTGACGTTCGAGCACCGGCTCCCCGACGGCATCGTCGCCACCCCGTGGGAGTACCGCCGACCGCTCGGTGCCAGCGCCGACTTCAACCGGGCCGAGCCCGACGACGCGCTGGCGACGCCGACGACGCTCGTCGCCGAGCTGACGGAAGTGATCGCCAAGGGCGGCCACCTGACGCTCCAGGTGGGTCCCGACGCGGCCGGCTCGTTCCCGGCGGCCGTCACCGACCGGCTGCGGGGCGTCGGCGGCTGGGTCAGGCGCAACCAGCGCCTCGTCGACGAAGGCGAACCGTGGATCCACTGGGGCGACGCCGACACCCGCTACCTCACCCTCGACGACGACCTGTACGCCATCGACGTCAGCGGACGCGGCACCTTCGCCCACCTCCGTCGCGACGCCGGCCGGGTGGCGTCGATCTCGGGCGCCGACGGCAGCGCCGTCGAGTTCGAGCAGGACGAACGCGGTGTCCACCTCAGCCGTCCGCCGCGCCGGTCGCAGCGGATGCCGGCGGTGTACCGGATCGAGCACGACGCTCCCCCACCACCGCCGATCGAGCTCTTCCCGGCCGGCGAACCCACCCACACCGAACTCGCCGACCTGCTGGTCGACAGTCGATCCGGCGACATCGTCCAGCTCGGCGAGGGGGTCTACGTCGGTCCGGCCCGCATCCCCGACGGCGTCACGGTGCGCGGCCTCGGGCCCGATCGGACGACGATCGACGGGGCCGAGAGCCTGGCGGTCACGCTCGGTACCGGGAGCCGCATCGAGCACTGCGGCATCACGGGTGGCGGTCGCCGAGTCGGCCACCTCCCCCGCTACGGGGTGCGGATCGCGGGCGAGGGCGCGACGATCATCGGATGCGACGTCGACGGCCACATCGGGATCGACGCCGGATCACCCCGCATCATCTCGTGCACGGCGAGCGGCGTCGTCGCGTCGGGCCCGAACCGGGTCGAGATCGTCCGCAGCACGTTCACCGGGATGGGGAGCGACGTCGGCCTCGCGATCACCGGTGGCGCCGGCCACCTGATCGACAGCTGCGAGTTCGACGGCCACCGTGCGGCGATCGTGCTCACCGGCACGATCGGAGCCACGGTGCGGGCCAACCGCATCAGCGCCCGGTGGTGGGGTGTCTGCGCCGTCGACTGCGAGGCGGTCGACA
>JAGQSS010000172.1 GCA_020439405.1 Ilumatobacter sp.
TGTCCCGTCGATCGACGGGACGTCGGGGCTGGTGTCGGTGACGAGATCGGTCATGGTCGGTCCCTTTCCTGGAGCGTGTTCCGGTCGGCGTGTCGAGAGTCGGCTGGTGACGGAACCGCGACACCGAGTGACGCGAGCAGGCCGTCGACCGCCATCTCGGCCATGCGACTGCGGGTTCGGATCGTGGCGCTGCCGATGTGGGGCAGGATGGTCACCCCGGGGGCCGACAGGAGACGAGGGTGAACCTCGGGCTCGTGTTCGAACACGTCGATGCCGGCGGCGAACAGTCGACGGGCGTGCAGTGCCTCGGCGAGTGCCGCTTCATCGACGATGGACCCGCGGGCGGTGTTGACGAGTACCGCTGACGGCCCGAGGAGGTCGAGGCGTCGTGCGTCGATCAGGTGGTGCGTCTCCGGTGTCGCCGGCACGTGGAGCGAGACGGCATCGCTCAGCACGAGCAGATCGTCGAGATCGGCGACGAATCCCTGCTCGCCGGTCGGTCGCCGCGAGTGGTGGAGCACATGCATCCCGAACGCCTCTGCACGGCGGCCGACCGCACGCCCGATGCGTCCCCATCCGACCACACCGAGGGTGGCGTCCATCAGGTCGAGGCCGAGGTACTGATCGACGCCCCAGCCGTGCCATCGTCCGGCGCGCAGGTCGGCCTCGGCTTCGGTCGATCGGCGACATGACGACAACAGGAGCAGGACCGCCAGATCCGCGGTCGCGTCGTCGAGCGCACCAGGCGTCGTGACGACGTCGATCTCGCGTCTCGCCGCCGTTTCCGTGTCGATGTGATCACGGCCGACGGAGACGGTCGCGATGGCGCTGAGCCGCGGCGCTGCATCGAGCACCCGGGCGTCGATCCGGTCGGTGAGGGTGCACACGATGCCGTCGACGTCGGCGAGCAGGCCACGCTCCGATGCGTCGTCGACCGTCGAATCACCGAGTTGGATGACGTCGACGCCCGACGCTGCGAGACGGTCGCCCGCGATCCCGGGAAGCGGACAGGTGATGAGTACCCGCATTGTGGGCAGATTCATCAGTGTCGTGCCCGGCGATCCGCGAGCTCCGCAGGATCGAACTCGTCCGAACGTACCCAGTCGAGCAGCGTCTGTTCGCGCGTCGTGACCCGTTCGGCGGCCGCCAGCACATCGTCGATGCGGTCGCCGGGCACGACGACCGCGCCGTGCCGGTCGGCCTGGACGATGTCTCCGGACTCGAAGCGGCAGCCGCCGACCTCGACCGGGACGCCGGTCGAGGTCACCTTCGTGTTCGCTCGAGCGACGCCGACACCGCGAGCCAGGTACTGGAAGCCCATCGGACCGACCTCGTTCAGGTCGCGCACGAGGCCGTCGGTGACGACACCCAACGCTCCCATCGCCTGGCAGATCGTGGAGTTGACCTCACCCCACAGGCAGCCTGGCCCCTGGTCGAGGTCCTGGACGACGACGATCTTCGGGCCCTCGACGGCGGCGACCGCGGCGTAGAGCGGCAGCATCGCCGCTTGCTCGGCGGCGGGGTCGTCGAACGGTTCGAACGAGGTGATCGTGACGGTCACCGCTCGACCGACGATCGCTGGGATCGTGGGGAACACGGCGCCGACGGGCGGGCGTGTGAACCCGCTGGTCGCCGGCCGGATCCCGAGACCCTGGATCGCGTTGGCGATGGTCGGGGTGTCGTGTTGCTCGAGCTGGGTGAAGGCGTGGGACACGTCAGCGCTCCTCGGCGGCGAGTGGGAACCGTTGCAGCGGCACATGTTGTTGTCCGGCGTGGACGTCGTGGTCGAGCGCCGATCCGGACGAGACGCGACGCGGGAACGACACCTTGACCACGCGGATGTTCGGCATCCGAAAGATCCGAACGTGTTCGGGGTCGACCCGGTACGCGTCGGCGACCCTGGCGGCCGTCACGACGCCGTCGGCGGCGACGAGGCCGAACGATGCGTCGTCGTCGCAGAACACGTCGAGGGTGACCCAGAACGGTCCGGCGTTCTTCGAACGGACGAGTCCGGCGACGTCGCCGATCGTGCGAGAGTCGTCGGTGGCGGTCATCGTGCACCCTCCATGGCGCTCACCCGGTCGTACTCGATCCGGGACAGGTCGTATTCGTCGTCGAGTTCGACGACGTGCTGCAGGACGAACTCGTAGACCGCGCCGCGGGGTGTCTCCGCCGGTGAGCCGGCGAAGGCGAAGCTCGGCAGGTCACGCATCGTCGGCAGCGGAAAGTGCAGCAGGTACGGATTCGCGTACTTCGAGATCGACGTGGCGGTCGCCTGGTCGGCGGCGGTGGCGAGCATGAGCAGTCCGACCTCACGCGGCGGCTCGGCGCGGTCCGGTTCGAGATCGCCCAGCACGGCGTTCGCGCCGTAGCACCGCATCTCGATCGTGAACGTCGTCGGATCGAGCCCGAGCACGCGCTCGGCGCCGTCGACGAGGAAGGCGTGCAGCCCGGTCACCCATTCGTCGAGCGAGGCGAGCACCTCCGGATCGCGCACGCCGACGAGCACCATCGACTGGTAGCCACCGATCGCGGAACCTTCGAGCTTCATGGATGCCGTCGGCGCGTGCTCGAACCGCGATCCCTCGACGCGAACACGTCGATCGTCGAGCGCCACGTAGGTCGCATCGGTGGTATCGAGCGTGCCGGTCGGTTCGCGCATCCGGAACGGATCGGCGTTCTCGTACAGCATGTGTGCGGCGACCGACGTCGGCGTGCAGCTGCTGTCCGGGTTGAGCGGCTCGATGGTGAAGCCGGTCGCGTCGACCTCGAACAGTACGCCGCCCTGGCGCGGATTGACCGTGCACTGCCCACCGCACTCGGCGGTCTTCGCGGCGTGCCACGTCGGTCCGGGCGCACATCCGCGCATCAGCGGGAACGCTGCGAGGACGGCGGTGTCGGTCGATCGGCCGGCGAGGACGACGTCGGCGCCCGACTCGAGTGCTCGGACGATCGGGTGGTGGCCGAGCAGGCCGACGATGTGTTCGCACCGTTCGACGGTGGACGGCTTGAGCGGTCCGGCCGGATCGAGCGGATGGATGCGCCCGGCAGCCAGCCGTTCGAGCACGACGTCGCGCGACTGCTCGCTGTAGATGCGGGCGACCGTCCGGTCGAGCCCTTCCTCGCGCAGGATGTCGGCGACCATCGCTGCGACCCAGTCGACGCCGGCGTCGGTGCCGCTGGTGCCGCACGTGCCGATGATGACCGGGATGCCCGCTTCTGCGGCGGCGACGATCAGCATGCGGAGGTCGCCGCTCACGGCCCGTTCGGTGGTCTTCGCCGTGGCGGTACCGAGGTAGTACGGGCCCGAGTCGGTCGAACCGCCGTCGACGGCGATGGCATCGGCACCCATCTCGATACCGCGCCGGATGCTGTCGGCGGTGAAGCCGGCGCCGAGCATGCCGGTCGGCACGAGCACCCTGGTCGGTGTGACCGGGTCGATGTTCACGGGTTCGCTGTTCACGGGGTCTCCTGGGGAGTCGGGACGCTGGGTCGGGGTTGCTGGTCGGTCGACGCGGGGAAGACCTTGCAGACGTCGGGGAAGCGGAGGACGGGGTGTTCGGGGATGGAAGCGAGCGGCGTCTGGACCGAGACGCGTGCGTTGCCCACGCCGATCGTCTGCCGGTAGTGGTCGCCGAGGAAGCGGTGTTCGAGGGCGATGCCGCGAACCGTGCCGAGACGGTCGGCGTCGCCTTCGCCCACGATCGCGATCGCCTCGGGTCGGACACCGAGTCGTCCGGGCCCCACGCGAGCGCCGCCGTCGACACGCACGCGGACCGGATCGCTCGTCCCCTCGACGACGAAGTCCGCATCGTCACCGTCGACCCTGACGATCTCACCCGGGACGAGGTTGATGCTCCCGACGAAGTCGGCGACGAATCCGTCGGCCGGGTCGCCGTACACCTCCTCGGGCGTACCGATCTGGGCGACCCGCCCGGCGTTCATGACGACGACGCGATCACTCATCGACAGCGCCTCGTCCTGGTCGTGGGTGACGAAGACGGTGGTGATCCCGACGCGTTGTTGGAGGTCTCGGAGCCAATCGCGGGCTCGTTCTCGCAACTTGGCGTCGAGGTTCGAGAACGGCTCGTCGAGGAGCAGGAGTCGCGGCTGGTAGGCGAGCGAACGGGCGAGTGCGACCCGCTGCTGCTGACCGCCGGAGAGTTCGTGCGGATAGCGACCACCGAGGTGGTCGAGTTCGACGAGGGCGAGGACCTCCTCGATTCGGTTCCGGCGCTCGGCCTTGGCGACCTTGCGGAGCTTCAGCGGATAGCCGACGTTGTCGGCGACACTCATGTGCGGCCAGATCGCATACGACTGGAACACCACACCGCACTGACGATCCTCGGGCGGGACCTCGACGCGTCGTTCGGCGTCGTAGACAACCCGGTCGCCGATCGAGATCGTGCCGGTGTCGGGCGTGTGGAGGCCGGCAACTGACCACAGCGTGGTCGACTTGCCGCATCCGCTCGGTCCGAGCAGCGTCAGCAGCTTGCCTTCCTCGGCGACGATGGTGACGCTGTCGAGTGCTCGCACGTCGCCGAACGATTTGCCGAGTGACGTGATGGACAGTTCAGCCATTGCTGATCCTCCCGAAGACGAGGCGGGCCGTGCCGAGCACGACCGCCGTGACCACAAGTTGGATGATGCCGAGTGCAGCGACGGGCCCGGCGACACCGGTGATCCACAGGTTGAGCATGGTGAGGCCGATCACCTCGTTGCCCGGCGAGACCATGAACAGCGCCGGGTCGTAGTCGGCGAAGAGCGCCACGAACAACAGGACGTACGAGACCGCCATGGCGGGTCGCAGGAGACGGACGAGGATCGTCCTCATCGCCGTGAGCCAGTCGGCTCCCGACACGCGAGCGGCTCGCTCGAGGTCTTCGCCGAGCGCGGCGAGCGCCGGATAGAAGGCGCTGTAGCCGAGGGCGAGGCTGCGCACCGCGAAGGCGAGACCGATGCCCCAGAGCGATGATCGGACGATGCCGTTCGGGTCGATCACGACGAACGACCAGAAGAACGCCATGCCGGTGACGATGCCGGGGATGGCTCGTGGGTACAGGGTGACGTACTGCAGCGAGCGCCGGTACCGGAAAGACGACCGGTGAGCGACCAACGCGATCGTCGTGACGGCGAGTGTCGTCAATGCACCGCCGATCGTGGCGATGAGGAGGCTGTTGACGATCGACCGACGGAACACAGGGTTCTCGAGCACGGTGGAGAAGTTGTCGAGCGTCGCGACGTCCCACGGGTCGATGTACGGCGTGAGGACCGTCGTGAACGCCGTCAGGAACAGGCCGATAGCCGGGATGATCAGGGTGATCGCGAAGTAGCACCCGACGAACGCCGACATCAACCACCGGACCCTGCCGACGGTGATCGGGAGTGACGCCGTCGGCTTGCCCGTCGTGGTGGTGAACCGCGCGAGGTCGCCGGCGAAGCGGTTGCGGAGGACGAGCAGCAGGGTCATCACCCCGAGCAACATCACGGCGCCCGCCGACACCAGCCCCTGGCGAGGCGGGAACTCGTTCGACCAGTTGTCGACGAGATAGGTCGAGATGAAGTCGATGTTCGACGACGTCCCCAGCAGGAGCGGGATGCCGACGACCTCGAGGCTCAACGCCATGCAGATCACGCCGGCGTTGAGCATGCCCGGTCGCAGCATCGGGACCGTGACGGAGAACAGCGCCCGAAGCGGCGATGCTCCGTTGACACGAGCTGCGTTCTCGAGCGTGCTGTCCAGGGTCGACATGGCCGAACCGATGACCATGTACATCAGCGGCGTGAGCGACCCGATCGCGACCAGTGCCATGCCGGGGACGCTGTAGAGATTCCAGAAGATCGGGAGCGGCGTGTTGCGCTCGATCCAGCTCGTGACGTACCCGGCGGGCGAGTACATAGCGATCCAGCCGAGCATGAGCGGCAGCCCGGGCAGGACGACGGGTCCGAGCACCAGGCTGCGGTAGATGCGTGACCCGGGCATATCGACGCGTTGGAGCAGCACGGCGAGCGCGGCACCGAGCACCAGGGCGCCCGCTGTCGTCAGGATCGCGAAGACGACGGTGTTGCCGACGGCCGTCCACCAGGCACCGTCGCTCAGGAGGTCGCCGTAGTTGTCGAGCGTGAACGCCCCTCCGTCGTCGTAGAGCGGCACGGTCCAGAGCGACGCCCAAACGACGGGCACCAGTGGCCCGACGACGAGCACGGTCGCGACGATCCACGTCGCGAACTGGACGAGACGCGAGCGCTCGCGTCTCGTTCGCGATCGGTCGCGGGCCGGCGGGTCGGTGACGCTCCCACCGGGTTCACGCCCGGTGGGAGCGTCGACGGTCAGCGACATCAGCGACCGAACGCCTCGTTCCAGCGGGACTGGATCGCATCGCGTTCGGCTTCGGCGGCCGGGTCGTAGTCGACGACGATCATGTTGTCCTCGCCCACGATGTCGGCGATCGCTTCGTAGCCGTACTCGCAGTCGACGCCGTCGCGATAGGGCGTCAGGCCGCCGAGGCAGATCGTCGCCTGCCCGTCCTCGGAGAGCAGCCAGTTGATGAGCAGCTTGGCCGACGCCGGTGAGTCGGCTCCGGTCGGCACACCCATCGCACGCGGCACGAGCGGTGTCGCGTCGGCGAGGTACTGGTAGTCGAGGACGTCGCCCTGTTCCTGGGTGTCGAGCAGCAGCCGGATCGCACCGGAGACGAAGAAGCTGGCCGGGTACTCACCGCTCGTCGCCTTGCCGAGGAGCGCGCCGGTGCCGGATTCGGCGCGAGCGTACGGCCCGAGTTGGTCGAGCGTCGCCCACGCGTCGTCGCCGTGAGCGGTGATGTAGCCGTAGTTGCCGGTGTAGGCCTGGCTGTTCTCGATCTCGACGGTGCCGATGTTCCCGGCGAGATCGGGCGCGAGCACGGCGAGTTCGGCCAGCGTGGTTGGCTGGTCCTCCGGCGGGATGACGAACTGGTTGTACATCGCGACGAGCGGATCGAGCGACATGGCGTAGACGCCTGGCGCCTGGACGGCATGCGACGGCAGGTCGGCGACGTTGGCGTCGACGTAGTCGACCACTTCGCCACGAGCTACGAGGTCGAGCCAGCCCGCTGCCTCACTGGTGATCAGGAGATCGGCGGTCGCGACGCCCGACGCGGTCTCGGTCAAGTAGCGCTGGAACGTTTCGACACCTCCGAGGTCGAACGTCTCGACCTCGATGAACGGGTAGGCCTCACCGAAGCCGGCGAGGATCGGCTCCCAGATCTGGTCGCTCGGGTTGCCGTACACGACGAGAGAGCTCCAGCCCTGCGCTTCAGCGCCGAGGTCCGACACCGACTCGGCGGCATGCGACGGCGCTGTGGTG
>JAGQSS010000173.1:0-3280 GCA_020439405.1 Ilumatobacter sp.
GACGCGACCGTCACGAACGTCGACGGGTCGGACATCCGGACGCCCTTGTCGAGGGCGGCGAAGGCATCGTCCCATTCCCAGCCGAAGTGGACGTTGTGATGCTCCGTCCCCGCCGGCGGGACGCCGCGCACGCCGGCGCTCCAGACGACGCACGACGGCGCGTACCGTCCGCGGCGGGTGCGGCGCGGGGCCTTGATGCCGAGCAGGGTTCGGTAGGCGACGGCGAGATCGACGTCGCAGACGACGGCGTCGAATCGCACGCGGCGGTCGCCCCCGACCTCGATCCCGTCGATGGCGCCGGTCCCGTCCTTACGACGCAGAATCCTCGTGACGGGCGCGTCGAACTCGAACTCGACGCCCCGTCGGCGGAGCACCCGCTCGAGCGCGTCGGCGACCGATGCGACGCCACCTCGGACCTCGAACACCCCGGCGATCGTGTCCATGTAGGTGATCACCGCGTAGAGCGACAGCGCCTGCTGCGGCGAGACGCCGGCGTACATCGACTGGAAGCTGAACACTCGCTGCAGTCGCGGCTCTTCGAGGAACGACGCCACCGCCTGGTCGAGTCGCCGGAAGCCGGCCTTGCGGGCGAGCCGGAGCAGCACACGCCACTTGCCGAGCAGGTCGCCGACGCCGTCCCATTGGGTGTCGATGAAGTTCGGCATCTCGATCCGGTACAGCTCGGTCAGCCAGTCGGCGAACGCTTCGAAGTTGGCCGCCTCGCGCGGACCGGCGAACTCTCGGACCTCGGCGGTCATCGCGTCGCGGCCGTGCCGGACGCGGAACTCGGACCCGTCCGCGAAGACGGCCCGGTACGCCGGGTCGAGCACGGTGAGGTCGACCTCCGACTCGAGGTCGGTCCCGATCGCAGCGAAGGCTTCACCGACGATCTGGGGCATCGTGAGCACCGTCGGGCCGAGCGCGAGCCTGAATCCGTCCGCGGTGATACTCGTCGCACGTCCACCCGGGGTGGACGCCCGTTCGAAGACCGTGACCTGATGTCCGGCGGCGACCAGGTGCGCCGCCGCGGACAGTCCGCCGAGACCGGCGCCGACGATGCCGACGCGCATCAGCGACCGCTCCGCCGGGGCCCCGCCGATGTCGGCATCGTCAGATCTCCCTGCGGATCACGAACTCGGCGAGGGCCGAGAGCTCACGACGCGGCATGTCGTCGATGTCGAGGTCGGCGAGGGCGGCGAGCGCCGCCTCGGTCCGCTGGTCGATCGTCGACTCGAGGTCGGCGAGCGCCCCCGTGTCGACGATGGTCTGCTGGGCCGCAGCGACGTCGGCGTCGGTCATGTCGGCGGCGCCGACGCGTGCGAGCACGTCGAGTTGCGCCGGCGTGGCCGATGCGATCGCCCGGGCCAGCAGCGGTGTCGGCTTCCCCTCGCGGAGGTCGCCGCCGACCGGCTTGCCGGTGGCCGTTTCGTCGCCGAACGCACCCATCACGTCGTCGCGCATCTGGAACGCGTCGCCGAGCGGCAGCCCGTACGCCGAGAGCCCTGGTTCGAGTTCGGCGAAGCGGACCGGGTCGGCGAGCGCGGCCCCGAGATGCAGGGGACGTTCGATCGTGTACTTGCCCGACTTGTACCGGCAGATGCGTTCGGCCTGGGCGACGTCGCGGACACCCCGGACGGAGCCGAGGATGTCGAGCACCTGGCCGACGTTCAGTTCGACGCGCAGCTCGTTCCAGATGCTCCAGGCGGTGGCGTTCGCTCCCTGCAGCAACCGGTCGGAATACACGAACGCCAGGTCGCCGATCAGGATTGCGATGCCCTCGCCGAATCGCCGCGACTCACCCGACCACCCCTGCTCGGCGTGCACCCCGGCGAACACCGTGTGGGTCGTCGGTTGACCACGACGGCTGGCGGCGTCGTCCATCACGTCGTCGTGGAACAACGCGAACGCGTGCATCAGCTCGAACGCCGCGCCCGCGTCGAGGACGGCGGGATCGTCGGCGGCACCACCGGCGGCGACGAAACCCCAGTGGCAGAAGGCGGGCCGCAGCCGCTTGCCACCCGTGAGCACGAGGCGACGGATCTCGGCCATCGGCTCGCGCAGATCGGCGTCGAGTGCCGCCCAGCGCTCCAGCTCGGGGGCGAGTGTCTCGTCGAGGCGCTCCTCGACCCGCTCGGCGATGCGGAGCAGCGATTCGGGGGCGGTCGCGGGCACGCCCACAGGCTAGAGGCGCGGCGCCCCGACGCGATCGCCGGACGTCGCGGTCAGTCGACGCCCGCGTCGAGATCGGCGATGACGTCGTCGATGCGCAGGCGCGCCGCGTCGATCCGGTCGCGGCACACCGCGATCAGGTCGGCGGCGCGGGCGACGCGGTCGGCGAGGCGATCGACGTCGACGTCGCTGCCCTCGAGCTCGCGCAGGATCGTGTCGAGCTCGGCGAGCGCTGCGGCGTAGCCGATCTCGGCAGTGGGGGCGGTGGCGTCGTCGGTCATGGTTCCTCGATTCGGCTGGTGAGCGAGCCGTCGGCCAGCTCGGTCGTGATGATGGACCCCGGGCCGACGTCGCCGATGCTCCGGAGCACGTTGCCGTCGGCGTCGCGGCTGATGCTCCAGCCGCGACGGAGCAGGTTGACGGGGTCGAGCAGGGCCAGACGGCTGGCAGCGGCGTCGAGCGACCTCGCCTCGGCATCGAGGACCTGCGGGGCCCGACGGTCGAGTCGTTCGGCGGCGAGCTCGAGACGGGCGTGTTGGTGGTCGAGCAGGCGTGTCGGCATCGAGGTGAGGCGTTCGGTGCGCGTACTGAGCCGTTCGTCGGCACGCTCGACCGCGGCGTGGGTGCGGCGGGCGACACGGTGGGCACGGTCGAGCAGGGCCGCCGACGCGTCGCCGAGACGGTGAGCCGACAGGGCGGTGATCGCCGCCCACGCCTGCTCGAGTTCGTCGGAGAAGGCGCCGACGGCGTCGATCAGGGCACGCGCGCAGGCCGTCGGCGTCTTGTACGACGTGTGCGCGACCTCGTCGGCGACCGACCGGTCGATCTCGTGGCCGAGACCCGTCAGCACCGGGACCGGTGAGGTCGCGATCGCGAGCGCGATCGGTTCGGCGTCGAAGGTGGCGAGCTCGTTGCGGGCACCGCCGCCGCGGATCACGACCACGCAGTCGACGTCGGCCCGCCCGAGGCTGCGGATCGCAGCGGCGACGGACCGTTCGGCGCCGTCGCCTTGCACCCGGGTGTCGCACACTCGGAGTTCGAACCCGAACCGGCTGTGGGTGATCTCGCCCTCGAAGTCGTGCCATGCGGCGGTCCCGACGCTCGTGACCAC
>JAGQSS010000173.1:3380-7340 GCA_020439405.1 Ilumatobacter sp.
CCGTTGGGCGCGTAGTAGTCGAGGTGGCCGAAGATGCGGACCTTCATGCCGTTGCGGAGATCGAGCCGGTTCTTCTTCAGGACCGGCGTGAGGTTCCGCTTCATCGGCGCGAAGAGCGACACGTTCAGCACCGCCCGCCCGGCGTCGCCGTCCTCGACGAGGGCGAAATAGGTGTGGGGACCGCTGTTGCGGAGTCCGTCGATCTCGCCGCGGACCCACACCCCGTCGAAGAAGCCACGCCGCAACTGGTCGTTGATCGCCTCGGCCAGTTCACCGACCGAGTAGGTCGGGTTGGCCGCGTCGTCGAACGGCTCGTCGCCGAAGTCGAAGGCAGGCTGGCTCACGATGCTCGATTCTGGCCGGAACGTGGGCGCCGGCCAACCGGGACGTCAGGCGCCGAGGCGTCGGACGTTGGGCGGAGTGGCGTCGCCCGACTCGTCGGGTTCGGCGAAGAGCTGACCATCGATCGGCAGATTGCGTTCACGGCGGACGGCGTCGAGCTGCTGGAGCGGCTTCTCGAGCTGGCGACGGCGGGTGCCGACCAGCTCGTCGAACTGACGGTCGAGGCGCTCGAAGCTGGCCTTCACCTTCTCGAGCTGATCGTTGTACTTCTGCCACTGGGTGCCGAACTTGCCCATCAACGCCAGGATCTGATCGCTGGTCTGTTCGATCATGAAGTTGTCGTACGCCTGGCGAATGACCCCGAGGAAGGCGAACAGGGTGAGCGGCGAGCACATCACGACGCGCTGGCCCATCGCGTCGTCGAGCAGACCGGGGTCGTGTTCGTGGATGAACCCGGTCAACTGCTCGTTCGGCAAAAACAGCAGCACGTAGTCGACCGACTGGCGGGCGGACTCGTTCGCGTAGTCGCGTTTGGCGAGCTCCTTGACGCGAGCCCGCACGTCGCGCAGGAACGCCGTGCGATGGGCCTGACGCTCGGCCTCGGTACCGGCGTCGAGATAGCGCAGGTACCCGGCCATCGGGAACTTCACGTCCATGTAGAGCTCGTGGCCCTTCGGCAGCGGGAACGTGAAGTCGGGGCGGCCCGTGGCACCGTCGAGCTGGGTCTGCTTGACGTAGTTGACGTTCTCGACGAACCCGGCCAGCCGCAACACGTCTTCGGCCATCCGCTCACCCCACTGGCCACGTGCGGTCGGCGACGCCATCGCCTCGCGCAGCGCTCGCGCCGAGTCGTTGAGGGTCTGGGTGACCTCGGCGTGGCTGCGCAGCGAGGCGTCGACCTGACCGAACCGCTGTGCACTCGACTGGGCGAGCTCGGTGACGATCGAACCCAGCTTCGACATCTCGGCCCGCATCTCGGCCTGGACCTGCTCGAGCCGGGTGTCGATGACGTCCTTCTTGGCGCCGAGCTCGGCCGTCGACTGCTCACGGGCCTGCGCCGCGGCCGCGCCGAGCTGCTCGCGCTGCATCACGGCGGCCTGCTGCAGGGCGGCGTGGACCGCGGCGTCGCGTTCGGCGGCGGAGGTGGCGCGGAGCTCGGCGAGCGCCGCCGACACGGCGTCGTGGACCAGTTCGTCGACCCGCGGCTCGGGCTCGACGTCGATCGGCGCGTCATCGTCGATCGCCCCCTCGTACCGGCGGCGCGTCAGCTCGACGGCCGCGAAGGCGGCCGCGCCTCCGACGACGACGAGCAAGAGCAGCACGAGCGAGATGTCCATGTCCCCCATGATGACGAAGGGGTGTCACAGCGTCGCGGATGCCGCCTGAACAGGGGATTCGCGGCGCCGACGGCGTTCAGGTGGCGGCGACGGCGTCGGGATCGATGCCCGATTTCCGGAGCCCGACACGCCACAGACCGAGCGCCACACCGCCGGCCGGGATCATCAACAACCAGGTCAGGAGCCGGAAGACGAGCACGCCGGCCGTGATCTGGTTGATGAACTCCTGCCCGGCGATCGCCGCCAACAGGCCGGTGAGGGCCAACTCGGTGACGCCGGCACCGCCGGGCATGATCGGAACGATCGTGAGGCCGCGCTGGATCGCCCAGACGGCGAAGATGGCCTGCCAGGAGATCGCCGACTCGGGCACGTCCATGAAGCGCAGGCACATCACCAGGAGGGCGACGCGAGCCGCCGAGACGAACACGCCCGACGCGATCGCCCTCGTCCACCGGCCGCGCAACAGTTCGATCGACTGTTCGCGTTGAGCGACGAGCCAGTTCGCGATGGGCGAACCGCTCCGGCTCCGTCCGACGAGACGGACCGTGATCCGCCAGAAGCGGTCGAGGACGCGTCCGAACCAGTGAGTGCGCTTCTCCGACACGATGATGAAGATCATCAGCCCGACGAACACGCCGACGATGATCAGGCCGGAGATGAGGATCGACATCACCGTCCCGAGCGGGATCTCGGCCGCCGCGAGACCGATCGCGGCGACGACGGGGAAGATCAGCTTCATCCCGATGTTGATGATCCCGCTGGCCGCGACGGCCGTCCCCGCCGTGTTGTTGTCGTACCCCCACGACACGAACATCTTGTAGCGGACCGGCATGTCGGAGGGGCCGGGGATGATCGACGCGACCGCCACCGGGCCGAGCCACGCGAGGGCACCACGACGTGCCGGCAGCCCCTCGACGACCGACGCCGTGAGGAGCGACTCGGCCCACACCATGATGACGGTGCCCGACAGGAGGGCGATGATCTCGGCGTCGTCGAGCGACCGCACGGAGTCGACCACCTCGCTCCAGTCGAGGTCGTCGAACGCCCAGACGAGGAGCGCCACGGCGATCCCGAGGCCGATCGCCATCAGGAGCGCCCGGCCGAGGGCGCTGCGGATCATGCCGGCACGCGACGGGTGGTCGTCGTCGATGTCGACGCTGTCGTCCGCCTCGCTCATGCGCCGGTCAACCTAGCCGGTCGGGTTCGGGCGACCGATGGAACATCCATCCCGCGGCCGGAGGGTGTCAGGACCAGGGGCGCGAGGCGTGGGCGAAGCGGTCGCGCTGCCACCAACGGCCGCTGAACTTCCACGCGAGCGTGCGATCGGGCTCGTCGGCGACGGCCAGCATCGGCTTCGGCCACAGCGCCTCGACGGCGGCCAGCACGGCGGCGGCCTCCTCGGCCGTCGGGGCAGGCGTGATCGTCGGTTCGCTCACGACCGGAACACTATGCGACGGCGAACGGCTCGGCCCAGCCGACCGTCATGCGCTCACGACGTAGGTGCCGGCGACCTTGTCGTGCCACGCCTGCTTCTCGCCGTCCCAGATCATCCAGAGGTAGCCGAGGTAGAAGATGTTGGCGCTGATGAACCCGGCGAACAACGACCGGCCGATCGCCTTGCCCCACCCGGGCGCCGCGCCGTTGTCGGTACGCACGACCTTGATCCCGACGATCTTGCGTCCCCACGTCTGACCGGTCCGGGCGAGCGCGCGGAGGTAGACGAAGACCACGATCACGAAACCGGCCAGGAGCACGAACGCCCCGCCGACGATCGGTCCGGCCTTCTCCCGACCGTTGCAGACGATCTCGTCGGTGAACGGGTCGGAGTAGCAGTCCTCCAAGCCGATGCCGAGCAGCACGACGAAGGCGATGATGAACGGCACGATCAGGAGGCCGTAGAGGATGCTGTCGAGGAAGTAGCCACCGAAGCGCTGCCAGAAGCCGGCATACGGCGGTCGGGCGGCGTACCCGGGTGCGGGCGGGTAGCCGGGCGGCGGCACCGGAGGTGCACCTGCCGCGGGGTACCCGGGCGCACCGGGGTAGCTCGGTGGCGGGGGCGGCGGAGGCGTCATCGCGCCCGGCGGCGGAGGCGGCGGTGTGGTTCCGGGCGGCGGCGGAGGAACGTCGGTCACCCGGACAGGTTGGCAGAACGCGCGTGCTCGGACGCGTGATTTGGTGCGCTCGACGTCAGAGCGGCACGTTGCCGTGCTTGCGCTGGGGCAGGTCTTCGCGCTTCGACCGGAGGACGCGGAACCCGGCGATCACCTTGCGGCGCGTCTCG
>JAGQSS010000174.1 GCA_020439405.1 Ilumatobacter sp.
CCGGTGAACGGGTTGCCCGGCGCCGGGAACCCGTCGGTGGTGATCCGCAGGATCTTGCCGTTCAGCAGCGACAGGTCCTGTGCCGCGTCGTTGGCGCCGGCCGAGCCGGAGTCGCCGCGAGGATCGCGCCCGGCGTCGCCGACCGCGACGTACAGGTAGCCGTCGGAACCGATCTCCAGATCGCCGCCGTTGTGGTTACCGCCCCGAGCCGAGATGTTGTCGAGGAGGACGACCTCGCTGGCCAGGTCGATGGTGTCGCCGCCCATCCGGAACCGACTCACCCGATTGACGCATCCCGATGCAGTGGGTGCGGTGTAGTACAGGTACACCGCCTGGTTGCTCCAGTACCCGGGGTCGTGGGTGAACCCGAGGAGTCCCTGTTCGGACGCGGTGCAGACGTTCAGCTGGAGTGCCGTCGTGAAGGTGGTCGAACCGGGGCGGCCGACGCGCACCCGTCCGGCCTTCTCGAGTACGACGATCCGGTCTCCCGGCATCCACTCGACCGCGGTCGGAGCGGACGCAGATCCCACCGCGACATCGGTGAAGCCGGCCGGGACCGACGCCGCCTCGGCGACCGGTGGAGCGCCTGTGGCCACCGCCCCGACCAGCATCGCCCCGACCACGAGAACTCGACCCCAGCGCATGCGGCCGACCGTACAACGGGCTGCCACGCGAATGGGGTCGGATACGTTTCGTCGGGCCCGACGAAACGTATCCGACCCCCGATCACGCGAGGGCGTGGCGCAGGTCGGTCCAGAGGTCGTCGACGTGCTCGACCCCGACGCTCAGACGGATCAGGCCGGGCGGCACGTCTTCCTGGCCGTCGAGTGCGGCGCGTTGCTCCATCGTCGACTCGACACTGCCGAGGCTGGTCGCGTGACGGATCAGCCGCGTCCGCCGGACGGCATCGTGGGCGGCCTGGTAGCTGCCGAGTTCGAAGCTGACGATCGAACCGAATCCGCGCATCTGCTGCGTCGCCCGCTGGTGGTTGGGGTCGGTCGGCAGACCGGGGTAGCGGACCGTGTGCACCGCGTCGTGGTCGGCGAGTCGTCCCGCCAGCTCGAGGGCCGTCGCCTGCGCACGTTCGAGTCGGAGCGCCATCGTGCGGGCACCACGCACGGCGAGGTACGACTCGAGCGCACCCGGCGTGCCACCGTGCAGCGTTCTGCTGCGTCGCAATCGGGCCACGAGGTCGGCGGATCGGGTGGTGACGACCCCGCTCAACAGGTCGGAGTGGCCACCGATGAACTTGGTGGCCGACTGGACCGACAGATCGGCGCCGAGGTCGAGCGGGCGCTGGAGCAGCGCCGTCGCGAACGTGTTGTCGACGGCGAACAGCGCGCCAGGCTTGCGTGCGGCCCCGGCGATCTTGGCGAGCTCGGCGACCTCGAGCAGCGGGTTGGAGGGCGACTCGACCCACACGAGATCGGCGGACGGCAGCGCCGCGATCCAGCCGTCGGTGTCGGCGGTGGGGATCCGGTCGACGGTCCAGCGGCCCTGCGCCTCACCCTCGGCGGCGATGCCCTCGGTCGCCTGGTAGCAGTCGGCCGGCACGGCGATGTGGGCCCCGGCCGGGAGCAGGGCGAAGACCGAACTGACGGCCGCCATGCCCGATGCGAATGACACGCACTCGGCCTGTTCGAGGCCGCCGACGACCGTTTCGAGGGCGTGCCAGGTCGGGGTGGTGTCGGTGCGGGCGTAGAGCACGCCGCCGTCGAGTTCGAAGTTCGACGCCGGCACGATCGGCGCGTTGAGCGGCTCGCCCGGGGCCTCGGGGCGCCCACCGCTCACCAGCCACGTCTCGTCGCTCCACTCGTCGTTACGCATCCCCCCATCGTGCCCGACCGACGAGGATCCCGCTCATTTCGTGGCAGCGATCATGCCCGCCGCCGTCCAGATGGCTGCCACAGACCGGGCAAGGGGAGCCGGTCAGGGGGTGGCGGGTGCGTCGTAGTAGCGGCGCTTGGCCCAGAGGCTGACGTAGACGAGGGCGACGAGGACCGGCACCTCGATCAGCGGGCCGACGACGCCGGCGAGGGCCTGACCCGAGGTCACGCCGAACACGCCGATCGACACGGCGATCGCCAGCTCGAAGTTGTTCCCCGCCGCGGTGAACGCGATCGATGTGTTGCGCTCGTACGGCAACCCCATCTTCAGGCCGGCTGCGAACGACCCGAACCACATGATCCCGAAATACGCGAGCAGCGGGATCGCGATCCGGGCGACGTCCCACGGCTGGTCGGTGATCCGCTCGCCCTGGAGTGCGAACAGGATGACGATCGTGAACAGCAGGCCGTACAGGGCAACCGGCCCGATGCGGGGCAGGAAGCGTTCCTCGTACCACTCGACCCCCTTGACCCGCTCACCGATCGTGCGGGTGAGGAAGCCGGCGAGCAGGGGGATGCCGAGGAAGATCAGCACCGACTTCGCGATCTCCCACACCGTGACGTCGATGCCGTCCGAGTCGAGCCCCAACCAGCCCGGCAGCAACTCGAGGTAGAAGTAGCCGAGCAGCGAGTAGGCGACGATCTGGAACAGCGAGTTGATGGCGACGAGCACCGCTGCGAGTTCTCGGCTCCCGCATGCCAGGTCGTTCCAGATCAGCACCATCGCGATGCATCGGGCGAGGCCGACGATGATGAGACCGGTCCGGTATTCCGGCAGATCGGGGAGGAGCAGCCACGCCAACGCGAACATGAGCGCCGGTCCGATCAGCCAGTTGAGCAGCAGCGACATCACGAGCGAGCGTCGATCGAGCGATTCGCCGAGCCGGGTGTACTTCACCTTGGCGAGGACCGGATACATCATCGCCAGCAGGCCGATCGCGATGGGCAGCGAGACGGTGTCGATCTTGACGGAGTCGAGCGTCTCGTCGAGGTCGGGGATCGCCCGGCCGAGGACGATCCCGGTCACCATGGCAAGACCGATCCACACCGGCAGGAACCGGTCGAGGGTCGAGAGACGGGCCGGCACCTCGGCGGCGGGTTCGGTGCGGATGTCGGTCATCGGGGGCCTCGGCGGGGTTCGCGGCGATCGGCATCTTCGATTCGATGCCGATCAATACGTTACTCAACACTTCGATCACGGTCAATGTGACACGACGATCGGAGCCTGTGCTCGGGTCATCGGCGAGAACGACGAAGGCCGGCCCCGTGGGGCCGGCCTTCGTCACTACTGGTCGGGGTGAGAGGATTTGAACCTCCGGCCTCGTCGTCCCGAACGACGCGCGCTAACCAAGCTGCGCCACACCCCGTGGCGGTGCACGATCCTATCCGGCGTTGGCGGGTTCTTCCTCGGCGGTTGCCGGATCTTCTTCGCCCTCGACGGCGTCGTCGGCAGTGGCCTTCGGCGCCGTCGGGACGCCCTCGTGGTACGTCTCGCCGGCGACCGCAGCGTTCATCGCACGGCGCAGGCGGAGGGCGTCGAGCGGCTTGATGACCCAGGCTTCGGCGTCGGACCGCTGGGCGATGTAGACGTCTGCCTCGCGGTCGAGCAGCATGACGACCGGCAGGTGCGGCAGCACGCCGGCCGACTCGTCGTTGCGCAGCGCCAGGGTGATCGCGAAACCGCCCATCGTGCCGACCTGGAGGTCGGCGACGACGAGATCGGGCTGACGCTCGGCCGCCACCTTCGAGACCAGTTGGCCGCTGCGGACGACGGTGAACGACGTGTCGGGGCCGCCGAGGGCCGCGGTGACCTCGTCGACGATCCAGTCGGCATCGGTGGCGAGCAAGATGTGCACGGCAGAGACGTTACCCGGCACGGTCGACCTGCGAACAACGAGTCGGGCCGACCCCGACCGTCGTCACCCGTCGGTGAAGAGGTGGCGGCCGATGTGGGCGAGGGAGTCGAGGTCGTGGACGTCGGTGGGCAGGAGCGGGACCTCGACGACCGGCGATCCGGTGTGGCCCAACAGGTCGTCGACCTCGGCCCGCTCGAGGTCGGCCACCGCTCTGAGGTCGGCGAGGTTGGCCCACGTGGCAGCCAGCTGCTCGCGGCCGGATGCCGCCGCCTTGTCGGCGCGGGTCCGGGCATCGGCGACCGTGCCGACGCCGAAGCGCGGATGCACCCGGTTCACGACCGTGGTCGACACGCCGTACCCGCGCGACGTCAGCTGATCGGCGAACCACGCGGCTTCGACCAGGGCGTCGTGCTGCGGCGACGTCACGAGGACGAACTCGGTGTCGGGCGCCCGGAGCAGCGTCGCGACGGCATCGGCCCGCTCACGGAATCCGACCTCCATCCCGGCGAACGCCTGGAAGAAGGCGACGGCGTCGCTGAGGACGTCGGAGCCGACGACCTTGCCGATCAGCCGGAGCATCGGCTGCGTCGCGGCGCTGAACATCTTCAGGCCGGTGCGGGTCGGCAGCATCATCAGCTTGAACGCCTTGTGGTCGAGAAAGCGCGCCAGGACGCCGGGTGCTTCGAGGAACTCGATCGCGTTCCGGCTGGGTGGGGTGTCGACGACCACGAGGTCGAACCGTTCGTCGGTGTGCAACTCGTAGAGCGCCTCGGACGCCATGTACTCCTGGGTGCCGCTGAGCGCCGTCGCCATGTTGCGGTAGAAGGCGTTAGCCACGATCCGATCGGCCTGGTCGGCGTCGGTCGCGTTCGACCGGACGACCCGCTCGAACATCGCGGGCGCATCGAGCATCATCGCCCACAACTCGCCGTCACCGGCCTCGACCGGGAGCTGCTGTGGCTCACCCGTCAACCCACCGGCGAGACCCAACGCGTCGGCGAGCCGGCGAGCCGGGTCGATCGTGACGACCACCACGCGCCGCCCGGTCCGTGCGGCTTCGAGCCCGAGCGCCGCGGCGGTCGTGGTCTTGCCGACGCCACCCGAGCCGCAGCACACGATGACCGACGAGCGACCGACGACGTCGGCGAGTGCACTCACGCCGGCGTCTCCGATTCGGGTGTGGCGGCGAGGGCGGCGATGTCGTCGACGGTGAGTCGGGCGACCCGGCGCCAGGGCAGCCGGACGGCGTCGCCGAACGCCTCGTCGACACGTCCGATCTCGGCGGCCTGTTCGTCGAGGCGAGCGCGTCGGAAGGCGGCCGCCGCTCGGGCGTCGTCGACCTGCACCGTCGCCCGACCGACATCGACCTCGTCGGGGTCGGGCGGGACCGGCCCGTCGTCGACGCGATTGACGACCACGGGGCCCAGCTCGGCGCCGACCCGGGTGCGGATCGCGTCGGCGGTCTCGAGCAGCTCGTTGACCGGCGTCGATTCGGGCAGGGTCACCAACACGATCGAGCAGCGCATCGGGTCGGCCAGCATCGCCAGGACGTCGTCGGCCTGCTCGCCCACCGGCCCGCCGCTGACGGCGTTCCGGAGACCGGCCGGCGTCGTGAGGAACGTGACGGCGTGGCCGGCCGCCGGCCCGTCGACCACGATCAGGTCCCACTCGCCCGACCGTTCGAGCTGCTTGATCTTGCCGAGCACGACCAGGTCGTCGATGCCCGGGGCCGCGGTGCCGATCACCTCGATCACCCCGGTCTTCGTCAACCGCTTCGCGATGCGGCCGAAACCGTGCTCGAGCAGGTACTCCTCGAGCGACGACGCGGCCGAGATGTGGCGGACCTCGACGTCGGGCAACCACTCGTCGAGCGTCGGCTTGCCGTCGAGCTCGATCACGAGGACGCGACGTCCGGCGTCGGCTGCCGCGCGCGCCAGAACTGCCGTTACCGTGGTCTTGCCGACCCCGCCCTTGCCGGCCACCACGACCAGGTTCGAGGTGATCCCGAGCGGGTTCGAGTTCGTCTCCACATCTCCGTCCGACATCCGAAAGGCACCTCGTTGCGCAGACTACTGATCGCCCTGCTCGGCGCCATCGCCGCCTCGATCGTGTTCGCTGCTCCGGCCGGCGCCCAGTCCGACGACGAGCCGACGTCGGAGGCCGACCGCGAGCTCGTCGTGGCCCCGGTCGACATCCTGCAGGTCAACGGCCTGTTCGACGAGATCGTCGTCGACGAGATCATCCGCTCGATCGACCGTGCCGTCGACAACGGCAGCCAGGCCCTCGTGCTCCAGACCGACTCGAAGGGCGCCGTGGTGTCCGACGAGCGGATGGTCGAACTGATGCAGGCCGTCGATTCGTCGCCGATCCCGATCGGGATCTGGGTCGGCCCGTCGGGGGCGCACTTGTACGGCGCGCCCGCCCAGTTGCTCGTCGTCGCCGACGTGACGGGTATGGCGCCCGGCGCCAGCATCGGCAACGTCGGCCCGGCGCTGAGCGACGAGTTCCCCCTCGGCCCCGGCCTCAACGAACTGCGCGAACGCACCGTCGGTCTGTCCGACGCCCGCGATCTCGTGATCTTCAAGCAGCGCATCTCCGACGAGGGCATCGCCACCGTGACGAACATGCTCGACGCGCTCGACGGCTACACCGAGGGCGACGTCGAGCTCGACACGACCAGTGAGGTCGTCACCGAGTCAGGAGTCGTCCAGCGCGAAACGATCGCGGTCGCCCGCTTCCTCAAGCTCGACCTGGTCGACCAGCTGTTCCACACCGTCGCGAGCCCGCCGGTCGCGTACCTGCTGTTCCTGATCGGGCTCGCCCTGCTGGTGTTCGAGTTCTACACGGCCGGCGTCGGCATCGCCGGCGTCGTCGGCGCCGGTTCGACGATCCTCGCCAGCTACGGCCTGGCAGCGCTCCCCGCCAGGGGTTGGGCGGTCGCGCTGCTCGCACTCGCCATGATCGCCTTCGCCGTCGACGTCCAGGTCGGCATCCCGCGCTTCTGGACCGGTGTCGGCATCGTCATGACGATCGTCGGCACGTTCTGGCTCTACGAGCCGATCACCGGCACCTCGATCTGGCCGCACTGGTTGGCGATCATCGCCGGCATCGGTGGCACGATGCTCGCCTTCATCGTCGGCATGCCGTCGATGGTGCGGACCCGATTCGCGACCCCGACGATCGGTCGAGACTGGATGGTCGGTGCCGACGGCGTGGCGATCCAGGCGATCGATCCCGAGGGCACCGTGCAGGTCGGTGACGCCCAATGGCGTGCTCGCACCAACCGCGCCACCCCGATCCCGGCCGGCGACCCGCTCCGCGTCGTCGCCATCCACGGTGTCACCCTCGAGGTCGAACCGCTCGAAGGCGCTGCCAAGGACTACCGCGAGATGCGCCACAAAGAGCCCCAAGACGCCGACTCCTGACGGGTCCGCCCTCCGGAACGGTCGGTTGATGTCAGACACGAACCGACCAGGTCGGTGTGTGTCAGACGTGTCGGTGTGGTCGGTTCGTGTCTGACCCGGATATTGCAGTTCGCGCTGGTCAGGGGGTTGGGATTGACGCGACAGGTGCGCCCTGAGCTGGGACG
>JAGQSS010000175.1 GCA_020439405.1 Ilumatobacter sp.
CGGCGCCGACTACCGGGTCGAGGGCGACCTGCTCGTCGGCCCGAACGGCACGATCGTCCCCACCTCGGTCATGCGACGCAGCCTGCCCCACGACCGCACCAATGCCCTGGCCGCCAGCGCCCTGGTCCTCGAGACCGGCCTCGCGACGACCGACGACATCGCGACGGCCTTGACCGGGTTCACCACGCCCGAACACCGGCTCGAGCCGATCGTCGAGGCCGACGGCATCACCTGGTACAACGACTCGAAGGCCACGACGCCGCACGCCGCGTCCACGGCGATCCGCGCGTTCGATTCGCTGGTGCTGATCGCCGGTGGATCTCGCAAGGGCGTGTCGCTCGCGCCCATGGCAGCCGAACCGAACCGGCTGCGCGCCGTCGTCGCGATCGGCGAGGCGGCGCCCGACGTCCACGAGGCGTTCGACGGGCTCGTCGATGTCGTCGACGCGACCTCGATGCCCGACGCGATCGCAGCGGCGCACCACGCCGCCCGACCCGGCGACGCCGTCGTGCTCTCGCCCGGCTGCGCCAGCTTCGACTGGTACCGCAACTACACCGAGCGCGGCACCGTCTTCAAACAACTCGTGCACGACCACCTCGCCGCCCAGGCGGCACGATCCGAGGAGCAGCCCGCATGACCATCGCGATCAAGCCCGGCCCCGCCGACGTCAAGGCCCGCCGCGAGGCTGCGCTCGAGCGCATCAACGGCGGCCCCAGCCGCCAGAAGCGGTCGGGCGCACCGCGACGGGCGAAGCCGTCGCGACGTGTCGTCTCCACCTCGAAGCCGGCGGCGCGTGAGATCCTCGGACCGACGCCCGGCCTCTACTACTGGATCGGCCTCACGGTCGCCGCGTTCGTGATGCTCGGCCTGGTGATGGTCCTGTCGGCGACGTCGGCTCGTGAGGTGGCAAGTTCCGACACCCCGTACGACACGTTCATGCGACAGGCCATGTGGGCGGCGATCGGTCTCGTCGGCCTCGTGGTGGCCCTCAAGGTCCCGTACCACCGATGGCGGGCACTGGTCATCCCCGGCGCGGTGATCGCCGTCGGGCTGATGATGCTGCCGTTCGTGCCCGGCGTCGGCGTGACCGTCAACGACGCCAACTCGTGGGTGCGTTTCGGCTCGTTCGGGTTCCAGCCGTCCGAGTTCCTGAAGCTCGCCTCGATCGCGTTCCTCGCCGACCACTTCACCCGCCACGAGCACGACCTCCACCTGCCGCGACACGGGCTGATCCCGCTGTCGCTCGTCACGTTCGGGTGCGCCGGCATCAGCTTCGTGCAGGGTGACCTCGGCGCGGCGATCGTGTTGACGACCGTCTCGCTGTGCGTCGCCCTGATCGCCGGCGTGCCGTTCCGGCACGTCGGTGCGATCACGCTGGTCGGTATGACGGGGGCGCTGATCGCCGTGATGTCGAGCCCGTGGCGCTTCAACCGTCTGACGGCCTTCCGCGACATCGAGGGCAACAAGGAGCACCTCGCGTTCCAGTCGTGGCAAGGTCTGCTCAGCATCGCGAACGGCGGCTGGACCGGCTCGGGCATCGGTGGGAGCCGGTCGAAGCTCGGCTACCTGCCGTACGCGCACTCCGACTTCATCTTCGCCGTCATCGCCGACGAACTCGGCTTCATCGGATCGATCGCCGTGATCGGCGGGTTCGGGCTGATCGTCTGGTTCGGGATCCAGGCCGCACTCGCCGCCCCCGATCGCTTCGGCATGCTCCTCGCCGGCGGCATCGCGTGCTGGCTCGGCATCCAGGCGATCGTGAACATCGGCGGCGTCGCCGGGGTCATCCCGGTGACCGGCCTGACGCTCCCGTTCTTCTCGGCCGGTGGCACCTCGCTCTGCGTTTCGATGGTGGCTGCCGGACTCCTGCTCAACGTCGCGAGACGGGCGATCACGGCCCCGCGTGCCACCCGGTCGCGTCGCTCGACCCGGAACGCCACGCCCGCACGTTCGCACGCCCGTGTCTGAGCCCACGTCCGAGTCGGCGGTCTACGCCGTCGTCACCGGTGGCGGCACCTCGGGACACGTACTGCCCGCGTTGGCGGTGGCGGAGGGGCTCGTCGCCCGTGGCCACGACCCGTCGACGATCCACTACGCCGGTTGCCGACGGGGCATCGAGACACGCCTGCTGCCCGACACGCCGTTTCCCCACCACTTCTACGACGTCGACGGGTTCCAGCGCAGCTTGTCGAAGCGCAATCTGTCGTTCGTGCCGAAGATGTGGCGTGCCCGACGTGAGGCGATCGAACGGTTCCGGGTGGCGCGGCCACAGGTCGTCGTCAGCGTGGGTGGGTACGCCTCGATGCCGAGTGTGTTCGCGGCCCGCAAACTCGACATCCCGGTCGTCGTCGTCAGTTACGACCTGAAGCCCGGGCGAGCGAGTCAGGTCGCGGCCAAGCGCGCCGCTGCGTGCGCCGTTGCGTTCCCCGACTCGCCCCTCCCGCGCGCCACGCTGACCGGTGCGCCGGTGCGGCAGTCGATCCTCGACGTCGATCGCAGCGCCGACCGTGCCGCGGCGCGTGCCGAGCTCGGCGTGCCCGACGATCGCTTCGTCGTCGCGATCATGGGCGGCTCACAGGGCTCGGGCGTGCTGAACGACGCCGTGTGGAGCTGGCTGGAGCGGGTCGCCGACGACCGCGGTCTCGCCGTGCGCCATGCGGTCGGGGAGCGATTCCTCGATCGAGCACCGGCCGCGACCGGCGGCGACGACGGCGTGCTCTACCAACCGATCGGCTACGAGCCGCGCATGCCGCTCGTCTACGCGGCGGCCGACGTCCTCGTCGGGCGCGGGGGAGCGAGCACCGTCCACGAGGTCGCGGTCACCGGCACCCCGGCGGTGCTCGTGCCGTGGGCGGCATCGGCCGACGACCACCAGACGCTCAACGTCCGGTGGCTCGCCGACGACGGCGCCGCCGTCATGCTGCCCGAGTCCGATGTCGAGCGACTGGGCGACGTGCTCGACGAGCTCCGATCCGACCCGGCGCGACGCAACGACCTCGCCCGGCGCGCCGCCGAGGTCGGCGAGGTGCATCGCAGCGGCGCCCTCGCCCGGCTCGTCGAGTCGGTGGCGGAGGGCACGTCCTGATCCACGGGGATGCCCCGTGCTCGGTGGTCGATGCCAATAGCCTGACCGGCGTGGTGAACCCCGTCGCCCCGCCCACCCCACCGCTCGACCTGTCGTCGCCGCGGCGTCTGCACGTGATCGGCGCAGCCGGTCCCGGTATGTCGGCGATCGCCCTGGCCCTCGCCCAGATGGGCCACAACGTGTCCGGCGTCGACCTCCGCGAGCGGCAGGTGCTCGACCGGCTGCGGGCGGCGGGCGTCGTCGTCCACATCGGTCACGACCGCAACCACGTCGTCGGGTGCGACGCCGTGACGGCGTCGTCGGCGATTCCGCGCGACCTGAACGAACTCGACGAGGCGCGCAAACTCGGCATCCCCGACCTGACCCGGGCCGGGATGCTCGCATCGATCTGCGCCCAGGCGAAGTCGTTGGCGGTCGCCGGCACGCACGGCAAGACGACCTCGTCGTCGATGCTGATGCTGATCCTCGCCGAGGCCGGATTGCGTCCGAGCTTCGTGATCGGTGGCGACGTCAACGACATGGGGACTGGTGCCCAGTGGACCGGCGGTGAATGGTTCGTGGTCGAGGCCGACGAGAGCGACGGCACGCACCTCGAGCTCCCGCTGTACGGCACGATCGTGACGAACATCGACGTCGACCACCTCGATCTGTACGGCACGATCGACGGGGTCGAGGCCGCATTCGACCAGTACCTCGCGCAGATCCCCGGACCGAAGATCGTGTCGGCCGACGACGAGCGCAGTCGGCGCGTCGGTGCCCGCCACGGCGCGACGTCGTTCGGCCTGTCCGAGCACGCCGAGATCCGCGCCGTCGACCTCGTCGCCGATCACGGGTCGTTCCGGTTCCGGATCGAACGTGACGGTCGCCCGCTCGCGTCGATCGACCTGCCCCTGCGGGGCGAGCACAACGTGGCCAACGCCACCGGTGCGTTCGCGATGGCGATCGAACTCGGCGTCGATCCCGAGGCCGCGGCGCGGGCACTCGCGAAGTTCGGTGGGGTCGCCCGACGCTTCGACGTGCGCGGCACCGACGGTGGTGCGACCTTCGTCGACGACTACGCCCACATCCCGACCGAGATCGATGCCGCGCTGCGGGCCGCACGCGACAGTGGCGACGATTGGCAGCGCATCGTCGCCGTGTTCCAGCCGAATCGCTATCACCGCATGGCGATGATGTGGCGCGACTACGCCGACTGCTTCGAGGTCGCCGACGTCGTCGTGCTCACCGACATCTACGCGTCGGGCACCACGCCGATCCCGGGTGTGACCGGCAAGCTGGTCGTCAACGCTGTCCTCGACGAACATCCCGACAAGCGCGTCGTCTGGCTGCCGCGCCGCGACGAACTCGTCGACTACCTGGCGCGCACCGTCCGGGCGGGCGACGTGTGCATCTCGATGGGCTGTGGCGACATCGCGTCGCTCCCCGACGAGGTGTTGGCCGCCCGACGAGGCGACGCATGACCGACGCCGAAGCGCTGTCGCGCGCCGGCGAGTTGCTCCGAGACCGGTTGGGCGACGCCGTGTGCGCCGATCGGCCGCTCGGGCCCTTGACGACCTACCGCGTCGGAGGCGCCGCCGCCTGGTTCGTCGATGCGCGATCGGTCGACGACCTCGTCGCCGTCGCCGAGGCTCGTGCCACGACCGGTGTGCCGGCCCTGGTCGTCGGTCGTGGGTCCAACATGCTCGTCGCCGACGGTGGATTCGCCGGGATCGCCGTGTCGGTCGCCGGGTTCGCCGACCGGATCGACATCCCGGTGGTCGACGAGCTCGCCGACGGCAGTGAGGTGGTCGTGACCGCCGGTGGTGGCGCGGCGCTCCCGGTCGTGGCGCGGCGCACCGCCGCCGCCGGCGTCCGCGGGTTCGAGTGGGCCGTCGGCGTCCCGGGCTCGATCGGCGGTGCGGTACGCATGAACGCCGGCGGTCACGGCTCCGACATGGCGGCGTGCGTCGTCGACGTCGGTGTCGTCGACCTCGACGATCCGGGCCGAGGCGTGTGGCGCGTCGACGTCGGCGATCTCGGGCTTCGGTTCCGTGCCTCCGCGGTGCCGCCTGCGCATGTCGTGCTCGACGCCAGGCTCCGTCTCCGTACGGGCGACCAGGCGGCCGCCGAAGCGGAGATCTCCGAGATCGTCCGTTGGCGGCGCGAGCATCAGCCGGGTGGGCAGAACTGCGGGTCGGTCTTCGTCAACCCGGTCCCCGGTGAGGTGACGTCGGGTGGGCTGATCGACGGGCTCGGGTTGCGGGGGTTCCGGATCGGGACCGCGTGGGTGTCCGACAAACACGCCAACTTCATCCAGGCCGACGAGGGCGGTTCGGCCGCCGACGTCCGTGCCGTGATGGAGACGGTGCGGGCGCGGGTCGCCGACGAGACCGGGTACCGGCTCCGGAGCGAGGTGCGGCTCGTCGGGTTCGACGACGCCGACCCGATGTCGTTCGAGGAGGCGCGCCCGTGAGCGACCTGCCCGGCCACGATCACGACCCCGATCCGGCCGCCCTCGACGAGTTGCGTCGGGCGTTCGGCACCGACGTGCCGCCCCCGGCCCCCGAGCCGGTCGACGACGCGACCGCCGTGGCCGACGAACCGGACGAGCCGGACGAGCCGGACGTCGACCCGTCGTTCCGGCCGACGGTGCCGAACCCGGTCGTCGAGGCGATCGGATCGCCGGAGCTCGCTGCACTCGGTCGCGGCGAGGCCCCCTCGGTCGACCACGAACCGACCCCGCCCGGTCTCGGCGACGACGACGCACCGTCCCCACCGGAGCCGGACGTCGAGCCGGATCCGGTCGACGATCCGGTCGACGACGCGACCCCGACGCCAACGTCGGCGCCGTCGATCATCCGGATCGACGACTACAGCGGTTCGACCACGATCGACCCGGCCGACGCGACACCGTCGGCCCGTCACGAACCCGCGGCCGAGCCGGTCGCGATCGACGAGCCGGGCGACGGCGGCATCATCTCGATCTCGGTCGACGACGACCTCCCCGATCCCGTCTACGTCGAGGGCAACCTCGACCGCGACGGCGGCGGGACGATCGTGTTCATCGAGAACGACGAGACCGGCGACACGCTCGCGCCCGAGTCGGAGCGCGACATGCGCCGCGGCATCGAACCGCGGATGCGGGAACGACGCGTCGCAGTCAAGCGGGCGCAGGGCCGCCGCCGACTCAAGCGGGTCCTCCTGATCGTCGGCGTCGTGGTCGTGATCGTCGGCGGTCTCGCCGTGTTGGGCTCACCGCTGTTCGCCGTCCGCGAGAGCGACGTCGAGGTCTACGGCGCGGTCTATTCCCAGGGCGACGAGTTCGATGCCGTCATCGACGACGCCGTCGGCACGCCGGTGCTGCGCGTCGACACGAACCGGCTCGAGGACGATCTCGAGGCGATCCCCTGGATCGAGCAGGCCCAGGTGACGACCGATTTCCCGCACGGGCTCGTGATCGACGTGCGAGAGCGTGCCGCCGTCTCGACGTACCAGGGGCCCGACGGTCGCTTCCGGGTGCTCGACCGTGAGGGTCGGGTGCTCGACGTGATCGACGACGGCTATCCGTATGCGTATGTGCTGATCGGCGGGCCCGACGCGGTCGATCTCGAACCCGGCGACTTCGCCCCGCAGGGGTACGCCGCAGCGTCCGAACTCGCGAAGAACCTGACCAGTTCGGTGCGGGGTCACGTGGTGCGGATCGAGGTCCTCGCCGACGGGTCGCGCCTCGCGCTCGAACTCGACGACGGGTCGACCGTCTTCTTCGGCGAGGCCCGCGACATCCTCGCGAAACTCGTTCGGCTGGAGGCGGTGTTCGCCAACGGCGAGGACCGCGAGCCGGGGCTGATCGACGTCTCGACGGCCGACGTCACCCGCTGAACGGTCGTGACGACCGGCGTGTGAACCTGACGTTGACGGTCAGGTGTCGGGGTGAGCGGGGGAGGGAACGATGGAGGCTCGATCGTCGACGTCATCGCGGATCGCGCGCCATCGGGCTAGCATCCCCCGAAGTACCTGGGGAGACGTGGCAGGATGAAGCGCGTCTTCCGAGGACGGAATCGAATTCTCATGCACCTGCAGTTTTCCCACCTCTCACCCGACCGCAACCGACGCCGGAGGTTCCACTGATGTCCTCGCCACAGAACTATCTCGCGGTGATCAAGGTCGTCGGCGTCGGCGGTGGCGGTGTCAACGCCGTCAACCGGATGATCGACGCCGGCCTGAAGGGCGTCGAGTTCATCGCGGTCA